>CAZJRM010000012.1:7949-33148 GCA_964547975.1 uncultured Vicinamibacterales bacterium
GCGGAATACGTGCGGATCAACGGGGAATATCGGACGTAGGAAGCCGGCTCGCGGCGCACGGCGCACGGCTATCGGCTCACGGCTATCGGCCGAGCACACTGACACACTGCCTCACCTGTCAGGCAGGGCGGAAGCCCTGCCCCACGTCCCACGTCCCACGTCCCACGTCCCACGGCCTCTCGCCTATTCCCTCTTGCCTGCCTCGGTCACGGCTTCTGTCTGGCGAACGCGAGCGCCTCGTCCCAGATCGCCGCATCGCTGACGTGGTGCGTCAGCCATTCGCGCAGCACGGCCGTGCTGGCGGTCATCACCCGGTTGCCGTCGACATCCGGCACGATGCCGAGTGTCGCCTGGGCCTTGTGCCCTGAGTGGGACTTGAACCAGTCGAAGTCCATCGCGCGCAGCGTGAGCGTGTCGCCTCGCAGGTCTGCGAGGAACACCCAGTGCGCCTGCACCGTCACCGGCGGTTCTTCGACTCCGGCCGCGGTCGTCACGTCGAGCAGGACCGAATGGCCGACACGCGTCAGGAAGCCGCTCACGCGTGTCGTGTCGGTTCCTTCGGTGTAGGCCAGTTCGTAGGCGTTCCAGGCGCCCCTCGCCACCACGAGGGTCGCGTTACCGTCGGCCTCCTTCCACGTCCCGATGAGGCCTTCCTCGAACACCACGTGCTGCTCGTCGTAGATCGGCTGCAGCGAGACGACGAGGCAGCCCGGGAGCGGGAGCAGCAGAAGCACCGGAAGAACAGGAAGGACCCGCCGGAGCACCGGCCGAATAACTGCAGGAATGGCCATGGACGCCGCCTCCCGGCGGCGATAATGGTTTATCACGGATTCTCACGGTTGCCACACGACTCTCCCGCCGGACTCGCGTATCGTGAAGTCGAGCCGGTGCCCCGCGGGCGCCTGGAGGTTGGCGAATGAACGTACTCGGGTTCGGCTGCATCGGGGCCCTCGTCAGCGCGGTCTTCATCGCGGTGACCGTGGTCCTTCCTATCTCGACGTTCGTCAGGCTGCGGCGCGCGCTCGACGCCATCGAGCGGTTGCGCGTCCGTGTGGCCGAACTCGAAGAGTCCCTGGCGAATGCCCGGCGGGAGGGGTTCGGCGCTGGACGTCCGGCTGACGTGTCCCGAGCCGCGTCGGGAGACGCCGGACGCCAGGGGGAACCGGCGGTGGAGCCGGCTCCAGAACCGGCGGTCGTCATCCGCGCCATCGAGCCGGTGCCCGCAACAGCGGCCCGCGTCGACGTGCTCCCGGCGGAAATGGTAGCGCCGGTACCGCCCCCGCCGTCGACATCCCGTTCGGAACGCGTTCGCGAGGCTCCTCGGCCGGTCCGCGTGGGCGGCAGTCTGGAGACCGAGATTGGCGGCCGCTGGCTGCTCTACATCGGCATGGCCGCCCTCGTCTTCGGCGTCGGCTTCTTCGTGAAATACGCCTTCGACAACCAGTGGATCACGGAGACCATGCGCGTCGTGCTGGGCGCCATCTTCGGCCTCGTAATGGTCATCGCAGGCCGCCGGTTTGCCGCAAAGGGCTACGAACTCTACGGCCAGGTCATCGCCGGCGGCGGTTTCGCCGCGATGTATCTCTCGGCCTGGGCTGCGCTGAACCTCTACGGCCTCATCTCCCGGCCGGTCGCATTCGTCCTGCTGGCACTCATCTCGGCGGGCACGGCCGTCACGGCGGATGCGCTGCGGTCCCAGGTCCTCGCCATCGTTGCCGTCGTCGGCGGGTTCTTCACGCCGGCCCTGGTCGGCGGCCGCGACGATGCGCAGGTCACCTTGCTGACCTACGTGGCCATCCTCGTCGCCGGCACGATGCACCTCGCCCGACGGCGCGACTGGCCGCATCTCAACCTCCTGAGCTACGGATTCACGGCGCTCGTCTTCATGGGCTGGGCCGACGCGCATTACTCACCGGCCAGGTTCGTCACGACGGAGTTCTACCTGGTCGTGTTCGCGCTGATGTTCGGCTGGATCTTCTGGCAGGAACGTTCGCGGGCGGTGTTCGCGAAGAACCCCATACCGGGCCTCCTCTTCGTCTCGGTTCCGCTGGTATTCCACTGGGCGTCGGTGGGCAATCTCTTCGCTCACTCGTTGGCGCTGCTGGTCTACCTGGTGCTCTTCACGCTGGCCGGGGTGGCAGCAGGGGCGAAACGAGACCGCGTCTGGGTCCGCGTCACGGTGTTCGTCGTGACGATGCCGGTGTTCATGGGCTGGCTGAACGGTCACCTGTCGCCGGGCTGGCGCTGGGCGTCCATCGCGATGGCCGTGGCGCTCTACGTCATGCACCTCGCCGGTCAGGCCCAGCGTCTCGGCGAAGACGACGCGACGATCGACGGCCCGGAGGTCGCGTTGTTCCACGCGAACGCCCTCGTGTTCTTCGCCGCGCTGTACGCGGTGGTGGACGCCGGATGGCCGTACCAGACGCCACTCGTGGCCCTGGGGCTCGCCGCGTGGCACGGACTGCTCGCGTGGCGCACGCGTTCATGGTCAGGCGAAGGTGCGGTGCACGGTCTGGCGATGGTCTTCGGCATGCTCGGCTTCGCCGTGGGCCTCCAGTTCGACGACTGGTGGGCCATCGCGGGATGGGGCGTCGTCGCGGCAGCGGTCTACTGGGCCGGGGTGCTCACCCGGAGGGACTGGCTGCGGTTTGCCGGCATGGGGGCCTTCCTGCTCACGCTCGGACGCCTCTTCGACATGAACTACTTCGGCACGCCCGCCGGGTTCGACGCCGTGTTGAACCCGCGCGCCGGTGCCACCGTGGTGCTGGTCGCGGCGCTCGCCGTCATGGCGTTCGTCTTCCGCCGCAAGCTCGGCGCCGACGAGGCGCGGGCCTCCACGGAGTATGCCGCTCTGGTCCTCGGAGCCAACCTCCTCGCGGTGATCTGGCTCTCCACGGAACTCCGTTCGTTCTGGATGCTGCGGACGGGCGACGATGCCAACGCCGGTTTCTGGATGCTGGCGTCGTTGTCCATCGCGTGGGGGCTCTACGGGACCGTGCTGCTCGGCGTGGGGATTCAGCGAAGATACGCGCCGCTGCGCTACCTCGCCATCACGCTCCTGCTGCTCACCGTCGGCAAGGTGTTCCTGGTCGATCTCTCCGAACTCGGCGGCGTCTACCGCATCGTCGGCTTCATGGGCCTCGGCGTGTTCCTGCTGCTCGGCGCGTGGCTGTATCAGCGGTACAGGGACATCATTCTAGGGGCTAGGGGCTAGATCCTAGCCTCTAGCCTCCAGTTCATCCCACGGCCCCTTCGGGGTATTCGAGGGCGAGGCGGAGTTCTTTCGCCAGGGCGTCGACGGTCGTATGGCCCCAGGCGCCTTCCGTCTCGAAGCGCAGGTCGCCGATGCGGCGGCCCCACGGCGAGATGACGCGGCCGATCGCGCGGAAGTCGGCGCGGTCCGCGTGCTCCTGGCCAAGTCGGCGCACGACATCCGGCGCGACGCGGATGAAGGCGCGCAGGGCGGTCGTCGAACGGATGCTGTACTTCCGGCCGTTCCACGCTGCCCCGAAGACGACGGCAATCTGCTTGAAGTAGTTCACGAAGAACCGCTGCGCATCGTCACGGAACTCGTCGGCCTTGCGCCCGCTGCCGAACGCCTCGTTCTGGAACAGACGTTTCAGTTCCTGCGCGAGCGGCGCCTGCGCCACGCGGCCGTGGCCCACGCCCAGCAGCTTGATCTCGTTGAACAGCGGCGAATCGTCGCGGTCGTTGAGCCAGCGAACGATGTCGTGCGACACGGCGAGATTCGGGTCGCGGTAGAGTTGCCGCCCCGACAGCGACACGAGATGCGACGCGTTCAACCGCGTGTGTTTCGCGTTGATCGTCACGAACATCTGAACGATGTGGTCCTCGGCGAGCTGGTCGAAGATGATGGCCGGCACGCTGAACGGCTCGCCGCCGAAGTGCTCGATGTCGGCGTGCATCGCGAGCAGGCGGTGCTGGCCGTCGATGGCCCGCAGCACGCCTTCGCGTTCCGGCACCTTGAGCGTCCCGACGGCTGCGCCTTCTTCAGTCGGCACGAACGCCAGGTGTTCGTCACACGAGATGATGACGGCTCCGGGGATCGACGGCAGGTCCCGGGCCTGGCGGCACTGTTCGTAGTACTGCACGAGCTCGTCGATCTTGCGGCGGATGATCTGGCGCTGGTATGCCTTTTCATTGGCGCCAATGCGCCGCTCGAGCAGGTCCCAGTTCACCTTCGACACGGCGCCCGTGCGTTTCTTGCCGCGGACCGGCGGGTGCTGCTGCTGGCCGTAGCTGAGCACCTCGAACCGCACGAGCTTGTCGATGTCACGTGCCGTCAGCGACGCCTGGTAGAACTGCACGCCGAACTGCTGCATCCGGATGGCGGCGACGTGGATCATCGGGTTCTCCCCTGGATGGGCGCGATTCTATGGCCCACCCGCCGGGGACTCAACACGTATTCTGGAATACCCGGGGCAACGGGAAGCACGCGGGCACGGCGCGGCCTTGGAGACCGGCCAGCAACCCTTTCTATTGACACGACTTACGGCTGCTACGCTGCCGGGACCGGCGCCGCCTTCTTTGCCTTGTGCTTCGCCACCCAGCGTGTCTTCACGACGGACGCCCAGAACATCAGGGCGGTGAATACGAGGAACGAGAAGAACGTCCACTCGAGGGTCAGGCGACGGTGGATCGGCCAGGTGAAGATGCCGTAGGCGAGCTCGACGTGAATCCAGTAGACGAACAGCGACGAGCGGCCGAACTCGAGCATCGGGCTCCAGGACGGATTGCGCGGTTCGGCGGCAAACGGGCGCTGCACGTAGACGTACGCCGCGCCCATGATCATCAGCATGACGCCGATCTTCATCGCGTAATAGGTCGGCGACGTCGTCCAGAAGTTGGACCAGCCCGCGGGGTAGATCGTCGGCAGGAACGACGCGCCGTAGCCGCCGCCGAGCAGCGCGACGCCCGCGGCGAAGAGCCAGCGGTTCATGCGCCACTCGTCCTGCACGGTTGCCGCGGTGTTGAGCAGTTCGCCGATGAACGCGCCGGCAAACACGTAGCCCGTCCACGGGAAGAACGTGAACACGCTCATACGGGGGATGGGCCGGATGTACCACTCGATGGGGTCGGGCAACGCACCAACCCACTCCCAGTGGCGGATGAACGGCGTCACGTAGCAGAAACCCGCGCCGAGGACGAAGAACGTCACGAGGCGCCAGCGGGCCTCGCTGATGCGGCCCCACGTCCACGCGGCGAGCGCGATGGACGGCCCCATGATGTTCAGGATGTCGGCCTTGAAGATGCCCTTGATCGTCGAGCCCGGGCTGAGCAGAAACGCCTGCAGCCGGAACAGGAACGCGAGGCCGAAGATCTCCCAGCCACGTTTCGCCACCGACGCGGCGGCGGCGCGCCGGTCGCCCGTGCGCGTTGCGCGCGCGGCGCCGGCCATCGACACCGACACGCCGGCCAGGAAAAGGAAGATCGGCGCCGCCAGGCCGCCGATGAATGTCACCCAGAAGTAGATGGGGCGCCCGCGTTGGGCCGCAGCCGTCCAGGAATCGAAGGTATGCGCTTCGATCATGAACAGGACGCTGAGGCCCCGCATCCAGTCGATGTAGGCCCGACGCATCCGGCGCTACACCCCTCGGATCTCGACGCCGGTGTGGAACTCGATATCCTGCCGCATCGAATGCCACACTGAGCAGTACTTCTCGTGCGACAGTTCGATGGCGCGCTCCACGGCGTCCTGCGGCGCGCTCGTCGCGACCTTGAACAGCAGATCGATGCGGGTAAACCGCTTCGGGTCCGTGTCGGTACGTTCACCGGTGAAGTCCGCGGTGAGCGCCTCGACCTTGTGACGGCCCTTCTTGAGGATGTGGACGATGTCGATCGCCATGCATCCGGCCACCGCGGACGCCAGGGCAATCACGGGTGACGGCCCGGCTTCGGTCCTGCCGTCGAGCGTCCACGCCTGGTCCTTGTGCGTGGCGGTGAATCGGAGATCTTCTTCCCACGTCAGGTGAACGACGGCTTTCGGAGTGGTCTCGGCCATGGATGCCCCCGGGTAACGACCGAGGATTCTACCCCGCACCTTGTGCCTCCCGCCAGCCTGTGGGACGATGGGCGCTCACCATCCCAGTGGCGCCCGTCGCCCGGAGGCTCCGTCCATGCGTGAGCACCTCGTGCCCGCCCTCGTCTGCCTGTTGTCGATCGCGTCGCCCGCCTTCGAGCCGCAGGACACGTTCCTCGACCGCGCGCGCCAGCTGCACCGCGAGGTGCCGATGTTCGACGGCCACAACGACTTCCCGTGGGAAGTGCGCACGCGGGCAGACAAGGACCCCGCCAGGCTCGACATCCGCGGCGCGCAGCCGGCGACGATGACCGACATTCCGCGCATGCGGAAGGGTGGCGTCGGCGCGCAGTTCTGGTCGGTCTACGTGCCGGCGAGCATGGCCGGCCACACGGCGGTCACCGCGACGCTCGAGGAAATCGATATCGTGCACCGGATGATCGCGCGGTATCCCGAGACGTTCGAACTCGCGCTCACCGCCGCGGACGTCGAGCGCATCCACCGGAGCGGGCGCATCGCGTCACTCATCGGGATGGAAGGCGGCCACTCGATCGACTCGTCGCTGGGCGCGTTGCGGATGTTCTTCCGACTCGGTGCGCGGTACATGACGTTGACCCACGGCAAGAACGTCCCGTGGGCCGACTCCGCGACGGACGAACCCGCCCACCACGGGTTGACCGCGTTCGGCGAGGAGGTCATCCGCGAGATGAACCGGCTCGGCATGATCGCCGACCTGAGTCACGTCTCGCCAGAGGTCATGCTCCACGTGCTGCGCGTCTCGAAGGCGCCGGTCGTCTTCTCGCACTCGTCGGCGCGCGCCCTCGTCGATCATCCCCGCAACGTGCCCGACGAGGCGCTGGCTCTGCTGAAGTCCAACGGCGGCGTCGTGATGGTGTCGTTCGTGCCCGGTTTCACGACCAGGGCCGCGATGGAGTGGGAGCACGCACTCGAGACCGAGCAGGCTCGGCTCGAACGCGCGACACCCGGAGACCAGGCCGCCGTCGGTCGCGGCGTGGCCGCGTGGAAAGCCGCGCACCCCCAACCGCCCGTCACCGTGGCGGACGTGGCGAATCACATCGACCACGTCCGCGCGGTGGCAGGCATCGATCACATCGGGTACGGCAGCGACTTCGACGGAATCTCGTCGACGCCGAAGGGACTCGAAGACGTCTCGACGTTTCCGGCCCTGACCGCGGAGCTGCTGCGCCGCGGGTACTCGGATGGCGACGTGAAGAAGATCCTCGGCCTGAACCTGCTGCGCGTCATGCGGGCGGTGGAGGCCGCGGCTGAAGGCAGGGCTGAAAGCCCTGCCCCACGACTGAACCCGGCCGCCAGCCGGTAGCCGGTAGCCGCCAGCCGCTAGCCTTTGGCTTAGAATTCCACCCGATACACCAGCTTGAAGGTGCGGCCCATCTCCGGGACGTTGTCCTTCACGTACGAGAGGTGGTTGCGGTAGAGCTGGTTCGTGACATTCTCGGCACGCGCCGTGACGGTGCTCGTCGTGCCGCCGGTCTTGAACGAGTAGGATGCGTGAAGCTTGAGGGTGCCGTAACCGCCGGTCGGCGTTTCCGCGCCGAACACGCGGTCCTGCTTCGCCACGGCCGTCCCTTCGACACCGACATTGAACGCGTTGCGCTGGAAGCGCAGCCCGAGCCGCCCTCGCAGCGGCGGAATTCTCGGCAGGGCCTCCCCCGTGTCCTGCAGGGTACCGCGCACGTAGTCCACCCCGAAGTCGGCCAGCCATGCCTCGGCCAGGCGGACGTCGCCGTGGACCTCGAACCCCTGGAGGGTGCTGTCGCGGCCCACGTACTCGATGACGGGGAACTCGCCGTGGTCGTGACCTTCGTGTTCCTCCTCTTCCTCCTCCGGGAGCTCAGCGATTGGGTTCCTGAAGATGTACCCCGCGATGCTGTTCCGGAAGTAGGTCAGTTCGGTCGAGAAGCGGTGGGAACGCCACCGGACCGACGCGTCGATCCCAAGGGCGTGCTCGGCTTCGAGATCCGGATTCCCGATCTCGAACGCGAAGTTGCCGGGATGCGGGCCTCGGAAGTAGAGCTCCTCGAGCGCGGGATACCGCGCCGCCCGGGCCAGGCTCAGGGCGAAGGTCGTGCGGTGATCGGCAAATGCCGGGTTGTACACGAGCCCCACGGACCCGGAGAACTCGGTGAACGTCCGCTCGGGCAACGTTCCGCCCGAGGGCGTGTACTTCGCGTGGTCGAGCCGTCCGCCCACCTGGAGGGTCACGTGGTGCCATCCGAATTCTTCGAACAGGAACGCGGCGAGCCCCTGCTGGTCGATCGGGGGCGACAGGGCTTCATCGCCCTCGGCGGAGAAGCTCCGCCCCATGATCCAGCCTCCCACCGCGCCGCTGAGCCCGCCCACGGCGCGATGCGTCGCGGACACCTCGAGTTCGTTCGTGTCGTTGGCGAAACTGGTGCCGACTTCACCGCCCACGATTTCTTCGTGCCGGTACCTCCGGGCCGCGAACGACCCCTTCACGCTCGTGAAGAAGCCCCCGAGATTCCGCGCCTCGCCTTTGACGTTGACGAGGTGCCGCCGCGGCGTCAGCTCGACGAGCCCGTCTTCGACGTACGGCAGGCCGTAGCGCGTGTCTTCGTAGCCGTAACTCGCCCCGAGGTAGCCCTTCGCACCGGTCCACGACAGGCCGACCGAGCCGAACCCGTTCCGTGACTGCGTGTTGTCGATCCGCCCGTCGGGAGCTTCGTAGTCGCCCGCGCGGTTGCCGCCGCCGCCGGCGTGCAACGCCCACGTCGTGTTCCCCCACCACACGTCCGCCGCTCCTGAAGCCTGGCCGGCATTGCTGCCGAGGTCGGCCGTCGCCGCGCCGCGCACGCCGGTCACCACGGCGTCCGGCACCGAATCGGCAATCACGTTCACCAGGCCGCCGATGGCATTCGAGCCGTACATCAGCATGGCCGGCCCGCGCACCACCTCGATCTTGGAGGCGGCCGCGGGATTGATTGTGATCCCGTGGTCACCCGACTGGCTGGAGAGGTCACCCGTCCGCTGGCCGTCCTCCAGGATCAGCACGCGGTCGCCGTCGAGGCCGCGAATCACCGGGCGGGCGGGCGCCGCGCCGAACGCGCGCAACGCCATGCCCGGCTGGCTCAGCAGAGTCGCGCCGACGGTCGATGCCAGCTCTCTCGTGAGATCCTGCCCCACGAGCACCGACGTCGGCTGGTAGGCCGTGAACTGGTCGCGGGGTTCGGCGCTGACCGAGACAACCTCGGAGAAGTGCAGTTCGGGTTCGACTTTGAAGTCCTGGACGGTCTCGGGCAGGTTGACCTGCACCTCCAGGTGTTTGGAGCTGAATCCGGGCTCGACGACGACGATGTGATATCGGCCCGGCGCGAGGCCGCCGAAGGTGAAGGTCCCATCGGCCCCGGTCGTCGCCTGCTGCCGGGTTTCCTGAATCTGCACGGCGGCGCCAGGCACGGGCTCGCCGGTAAACGAGTGGAGAAGACGCCCCTTCAAGATCGCGCCGGCGTCGAACGCCACGGCAGACACGGGAGACAGGAGCAGGAGCAGTAAGACCAGTCCGCGCAAAGCGCGCGGCGTGACAACGTTGCGCATCATTCCCTCCGCGGGCCACCGGCCCGCTTACCGGACACCTCGAAATGGCTTCGTTGTCGACCGGACGTGCCGGAACGGCCGAAGCCACTACTCACCGTTGGGAGGAGTCAGGAACGCGGAGGGGCGCGCGCCGGGACCGACGATCCGGCGATCGACTCGCCGGCAAAGGTCGCGGCGGAGGGAACGGCACACGTGCCCGAGAACGCGGGCATCGGGACGCTGGCGACGAGAAGCGTCGAACGGAAAGTCTGCAGCCAGCGGCAGGTGTAGCAGTGGTCGTGCCCGTGATCGTGCTGGAGCCCCGACGAAATACCGGGCGCGCCCCCGGTCCCGGGTTGGGACACACGCTCGCACACGTCGGGCGCGGCGTCGAGATGAGCCATCCCGACCGGCGTGAGCAGCAATCCGAGCAACAGCCCGGACGCCACGGTCCGCAGAAGCGGCCGCCAGCGTGTCCTCAGCACCTGCATTGGAGATCTCTACCCTACTCAACAGGCCGACGCGGGGTCAACCATTCTGTTGAAGACGCCGACGGCGTCCGTCAGGATCCCGGTGTCCTCGTATCCGCGCGCGTTGTCTTCCGCCGGAGACACCGATCGTCGATTCGCGCGGAAACGCCGGGCTGTCGCCGGTTGTGCGAAGGCACGAGGCTTGCTACGCTCGGGGTATGCGCACCTTGTCCGTCTGTGCCGGGGTCTGTCTTGCCGCCGTGGCCCTCGCGGCCTCACCCGCCGGTCCGCGCCCGGCGTCCCGCGCCGAACAGGGCCAGGGTGCCGTCTTTCGCTCAGGGACGAAACTCGTCCCGATCTACGCCACTGTGACCGACGCGCAGGAGCGGCTCGTCCCCGACCTGGCGGCCGAGGACTTCGAGATTCTCGACAATGACAAGCCACAGACCCTGACGGTCTTCGAGAATCAGGCGCAGCCGTTCACCGCCGTCCTGATGCTCGACACGAGCGGCAGCATGACGGAGTCTCTCAAGCTGGTCTATGCGGGCGCCGAGCAGTTCCTGAACCGGTTGCAGGCCCAGGACCGCGCACAGGTCGGGGCGTTCAACGACAAGATCGAGTTCAGCGGCGTGTTCACGTCGGATCGCGACGAACTGGCGGCCGCGCTCCGCAACCTCGACTTCGGCTATCCGACCAGGCTCAACGACGCGATTGAGCAGTCGCTCTACCGCCTTGTCGGTATCGACGGCCGCCGCGTCATCGTGCTGCTGACGGACGGAGAGGACACGGCGAGCAAGGTCAGCCAGGGGGCCGTGCTCGATCGCGCTCGCGCGGATGAAGTGATGATCTACGGCATCGGCCTCGAGTCCGACTACTTCAATGGCATGCGCCGCGTGCGCACCAGCCCCGACCGCGTGCTGCGGCGGCTGGCGGAAGAAACCGGCGGCGGCTACTACCTGTTGAAGGGGACCAAGGATCTGGGCGAGACGTTTACCCGGATCGTGCAGGAACTGCGAAGCCAGTACGTGCTCGGCTTCGCGCCGGCCTCGCTCGACGGCAAGGTGCACAGACTCCAGGTCAACGTGAAGCGCCCGGGCATGAAGGCCCGGGCGCGCAAGACCTACGTGGCAGTCAGCGAATCGACGCCGCGTGCTCCGAAGTAGGCGCCGAACCCGGCGCCGCGTCCCGCTACGCCAGCGCCGCCAGTGCGACGACAGCGACGAGCAGGAGTGCGACCATCCAATCGGCGTTGCTCGAGAAGTTCCAACCGCGCATGACGTCCCTCCTTGGGTGAGAACGGCTCTACTCCCGCTCGCGCCGCCAGCGAAGGCAGCTCACGCCTGACGTTCCACAACGAAGGAACGCGGCGGGCGGCAACTGGCGGATGTTGCGAGTGGTTTCGAGCCTGCCTATGTTCTTAGACGCACGCAGGCAGGCATTGGTTTAGTTCCGGCTTCGACTAGCCCCTCGGGTCTCCGGGCCGGCTGCCGTACGGATTGTCGATCACGAGGTCGGGCAACTTGCGCCGGAAGGTCTCGGAGACGTGGCAGTCCCAGCACACCGGTTCGCAGGTGGCGAGTACCGCCGGCAAGGCCTCGGCCTTCACGTCGGCCCACTCCATCGTGATGCCTTCCGGCGAGCGCAGGGCGGGCTTGTGGCGTGTCCAGTCGAGTCGGCCCAGCTCCTTGTGGCAGATGATACAAGTCCGGTCCTTGTACCACTCTGCAACCTGGCTCCTCACCATGCAGCCATCGGGCTGCGCTTCAATCTGCTTCAGACACGCCTGTCCGCACGATTCCCGTTCGGGCCAGCGTGTGCACGACTCGAGCCGGAGGTGGCCCGGGCTGCCGGCTGCGGTCAACGCCGCATGAGCCGCGTCGACACGAACCGCCACGGAGGCATCGTTCTCTGGACAGACCACGAGCCGGTCGCCGCGAGCGGCCGCGTAGCGCCTGTAGAGGGGGACGAGGAAGACCGCGAGGACGCCGACGGCCAGCAGCGCGAGAAGCGCGTACGTCATGGGGCACCTTCCTGGGGACATGGTAACTCAAGGCAAGCTCGAGGCTCACGGCTCACGGCCGTCGGTGTAGGATCCCCCTATGGCCGAACTACTGACCGAGCCGGTATTCCGGATGAAGGCCGACGAGGCCCTCGAATCCCTTCAGCGCTCCCTCCTCGATCTCGCAGACGACGAAGGCTTCGAAGTCGAGTTGCAGGGGGGCGTGCTGAACATCCTGTTCGAAGAACCGACCGTCGCGCGTTTCGTGGTGAGCCCCAACGCTCCGGTGCGCCAGGTCTGGGTCTCGGCGCTCGTCAAGAGCTACAAGCTCGGCTGGTCGGACGAACGCGCCGCATTCGTGCTCGGCGACGACACGCTCGACACCCTCATCACGCGGCTCATTCACACGCAGCTCGGTCATTGACAGGCGCGGCCGGCCGCGCGGGCGGTGGTACAATCCGTCCAATCCACCCACTCACCCGGAGGTTCTGATGCGGAAGATCGTGTCCATCGTCGCGCTGGTCACGCTGGCTGTCTCGCTGACGGCATGCGGCCGCAGCAAGGAAGAAGAACAGGCCAGGAAGGCGGCTGAAGAGGCCAAGAAGGCCGCTGAACAGGTGGAAGCCGCCGCCAAGGCCGGCGGTGAAGCCGGCATCGCGGGCATGGCCAAGGGCATGGAGCAGTTCGCCCAGGCGATGCAGGGCATGCAGAAGTCTCCGGACGGCAAGGAGTACACGCCCGTCGACTTCCACGAACTCCAGGGACTGTTGCCCACGGTCGGTGGCTGGGAACGCAGCGAACCGGAAGGCGAGATGATGTCGTCGCCGGTGAAGTTCTCCCAGGCTGAAGCCAGCTACACGAAAGGTGACGAACGAATCGAGCTCAAGATCGTCGACACCGCCATGTCGGCCCTGCTCACCATGCCGTACCAGATGTTCCTCGCCACCGGCTACTCCAAGGAGAGCAGCCACGGATACGAGAAGGCCACCAGCGTCAACGGCAACCCCGGCTGGGCAAAGTGGGACAGCCAGGACCAGACGGCCGAACTCGGCGTGATCGTCGGCAAACGATTCCTGGTCACCGCAGACGGGCACGGGGTGTCCGACGTGAAGACGGTCGAGCAGTTCCTGTCGAAGATCGATCTCGGCAAGCTCGCCAGCATGAAGTAGTCCGATGCGGATCGCCGCGGTCGTCGCCGCAGTCGTGCTGATGGGGTCGGCCGCCGCGGCCGCTCCCCAGGCACGGCCGCCGGCGCACAGCGTCGAACTCGCCTACGACCTCGACTTCGATGGCGCGCTCGCATCGGCTCGCGAGGTCGTCGCCGCACGCCCGCGGGACCCCGATGCCCACCTGGCCCTCGCGTCGGTCCTCTGGGTCCGCATGCTGTTCCTGCGTGGCGGCCTCACGGTCGACGAATACCTCGGGCCGCCATCGCTGGACGATGTCTCGCGGACGCCTCCTCCAGCCTCATCGGCCAGCGAACTCGGCACGGCAATCGATACGGCCGTCGCCCTGGCCGGCGCCACGCTCCGCGCCCGACCGAACGACGTTGACGCGCTCTACGCGATGGGGGTCGCCGCCGGCCGGCAGGCCGCCTACACCGCCACGGAAGAAGGGAAGCTCCTGCGCGCGTTCTTTGCCGCGAGGCGCGCCTACGATGCCCACCAGCGGGTGCTCGAACTGGCGCCATCACGCGTCGATGCGGGGCTCGTCGTCGGGACGTACCGCTATCTCGTGGCGATGCTGTCCCGCCTGCTCCGGTGGGTGGCCTACCTTGCCGGCTTTGGCGGCGACAAGGCCCACGCGTTCAGGCTCATGGAAACGTGCGCCGAGCAGTCGGCCAGCCCCGCCGGGACCGAAGCCCGCTTCGGCCTCGTCATCATGTACAACCGGGAAGGGCGTTACGACGAGGCCTTGCGGCATCTCCAGGCGCTGAGGAGCCGCTACCCCAACAACCGCCTGCTCTGGCTCGAAACGGGGGCCACGACTCTGCGGGCCGGGCGTCCGGGCGAGGCCCTGGTCTGGCTGAACGAAGGCCTGGGCCGGATGACGGCCGACCCGCGGCCCAGATCCCCCGGCGAAATGGCCACGTGGCACCTCAAACGCGGGCGCGCCCATGCGGAACTCGGCGATGCCTCCCGGGCGGGCACCGACGCGAAGGCCGCGGCCGCTGAGCCGGCTGCGCGGTGGGTCCGCGGCCGGGTCGCCACGCTCGAGGGCCAGGTCGCCGACCTCGAGGGCCGCCGGGTGGACGCCCTCGCGGCCTACCGCCGGGCCGTGGAACTGTGCCGGTCCGGGAACGACCCCGTGGGGGTGCAGGAGGCACGACGATGGATCGATAATGGGTTCCGGGGAACTTCGGCAGCCCCGACCCGTCAGTACAAGTAGTTATGGCGAAGAAGGTTTCCTGGGGATGGATCATCTTCGGCATCGTGGCATTCACGGTGCTCGTCGGGGTGATCTTCGTCGCCGTGGCGGGGGTGGTCGTCTACCAGCAGTTCGGTTTCAAATCGACGCCCGCGACCGAACGTTCCGCCCTCGAGAGGTTCGAGGCACAGGCGAAACGATTCGAGGGACAGCGGCCGTTAATCGTCCTCGAGGACGGGGAACCGGTCGTGCACAAGCCCGACCGCCACCGCAGGAAGACACCCATCGAAGCCCTGCACGTGATGGTCTGGGAGCCGTCTGAAGAACGGGTCGTGTCGCTGACCATTCCGTTCTGGCTGATCCGGATGACGAATGGGCGCCCGATCAAGCTCTCGGCCAGCGGCGACGACCGCGAGGTCGCCCCTCAGCTGAAGATCACGGCCGACGACCTCGAGCGCTTCGGCCCGGGGCTCATCCTGCAATACAACGACGACGGTGGTGAACGCGTGCTCGTCTGGGCGAAGTAGCCGCTATCCGCCGCACGCACGTCCGCGCACCGGCGCGGGCGGCCTCGGATCCATCGACGGCACCACGGTCAGGTACTGCACCCGCGGGGGCACCGTCGGCGCCAGCGTCACGGAGACGCGCAGCCATCCCCGGTCGCAGGTCATCGTCCAGGAACCGCGCAGGGCGTTCTCGGGTTCGAGGCTGTCCTGATCCAGGCGGCAGGCGCCGTGACGCGCCGACAGATCCGCCACGCGCACACGCCGCCGCTCCCTGGACTCGTCCTGGAACAGGTTGTCGGCCGCGATCGACTCGGCCGCGGCATCGTCCCACCGCGTGAGCAGGGCCGTCACGGAAGCCTGGGCGGCGGTCAGGGCGGGCGATGGAACCGGAACCCGCGTCGTGAGGCCGCCCGTCTGCGCCAGCCGAGCGAAGACCTGGTCGATCACCCGTCCCCAACTCGTATAGGTCAGATTCCCCATCGCCAGGATGCCCACGCCGTGTTCGGGCAGCCATCGCATGTGCGATCCGAATCCTGGCAACCCGCCGCTGTGCGCGACGACGTGCGGCAGGTCGCACGTCTGCCAGACACGCAGGCCGAACCCGTAGCCACCAGCCGTCAGGGACGTGACGCCGGTCACCGCGTCTTTCGCGACGCTGGCGGGTGACGGACGCCACACCTGCTGCATCTCGCGGGCGGAACTCCGACGGATCGGGCCACTCTCGGCATCGTCGCGCGGCGGCCAGGCGGACATCAGGAATCCCACGTACTTGCCGAGATCGCGCGTGGATGTCAGCATTCCGCCCATCGCCCCGAACGCGCCATCGGGCAAGGGTGGTTCGTCCTTCCACGTCCCGTCTTCCCATCGGTACCCGTGGGCCAGGCGCGACGCCGGCACAGCCGCGGGTTCGAGCGTCGTCGCGGTCATGCCCAGCGGCTCGAGCACGTGCGTCCTGATGTACGTCGCGTACGGCACGCCCGACACGCGGGCCACGATACGTCCGAGGATCGCGAAGCCGTAGTTCGAGTACTCGTACGCCGTACCCGGCGCCGTCGAGAACGGAATCCCCTGGCGCATCATGCGCCCCATTTCGTCGTCGGTCGCCGCGAGCTGACGGTCACCCCACGGGTTGTCCTCGGGGAAGCCGGCCGCGTGGGACAACAGGTGGCGAATGGTGACACGCGGAGCGTCAGCGGTCGGGTACTTCAGGGCGGCCAGCTCCGGGATGTAGCGTTCGGCCGGGTCATCGAGCGAGAGCCTGCCTTCGTCGCGCAGGCGCAGAATCGCCACGGCGGTAAAGCTCTTGGTCATCGACGCGATGCGAAACACGGTATCGGCGTCGACGGGAGCCTCAGTGGCGCGGTCGCGGACGCCGGACGCGCCGTGATGCACGAGGCGGCCATCGATGACGATGCCCCAGGCGATGCCGGGCACCCGTGACCTCCCGGCGAACTCACGGAACATCCGGTCCACATCGGCGAACGCGGTCGCGAGCCTGGCGGACCGTTCCGCATCCGTGAACCGGTAGGCAACCTGCCGCGGTTCGACGCCGGCACCGCGCAGCAAGCCGTCGGTACACAGCAGGGTCACCGCAGCCGCCAGCGCCGCCGCGAGTCGTCTCGTCATGACAGAGCTCCCTCGCACGTGTCAGTCGAACAGGTCGGGTAAACCGAGAAACGCCTGGATCCGGCTGAGGAGCGACCGTGACATGTCGCTCTGGCCGAGCCGCGCCTTCGCTGTCTCCGCGTGCTGCTTGTCGAGATCCGCGCGCCGGGACGCCACCACTTCGCTGATCCGGTGGAGCACGTGCGGATTGGCCAGGGCCACGTCGCGCAGCGCGTCTGCGGTGACCTCGAGCACCTGGCACTCGGCGCTCGCCATCACCGTGGCGGACCTCGGCTGGCCCGTCAGCAGCGCCATTTCGCCGAAGTAGTCACCCGGTCCGTACGCGGCCACCTGGACCCCCGCGGCCGTCGTGACCCTGGCCGTGCCTCGCAGGACGACGAACATCGAACGGCCAGCCTCGCCTTCGCGAACTATCGCGTCGTTGGTGGCATAGAGGCGGTCGGACGCGTGGGTGGCCAGTGCCGCCCGCTCGTCGTCGGACAGCGGCGCGAACAATTCGACGCTCCGCAGGGCCGCGCCGAGACGCTCGAGCCGATCTCCCGCCCGCTCGTGTCGCTCCTCCCTGTGGTACTCGACCTGCTGGGGGAACGGGATCTCGAATCCGCGACGCTTGAGCGAGTAGTAGATGGCCGTGCGCACCTGGTCCCGGGCGACGCTGTCCCTGGCGAAGTCGGTGATCCAGAACCTCACGCGGTAGTTGACCGAGGAGGAGGCGAACTCGTCCAGCAGCACATCCGGCGGCGGCTGGGCCGCGACGAGCGGCGCGTTCGCCACCGCTTCGGACAACGCCGACTTCACCTGCTCCGGCGGGACATCGTAGCTGACGCCGACGAGCACCTCGAGGCGGGTCGGCGCCGCCGGTTCGGAGAAGTTGACGATGGCCTCTTTCGAGAGGAACGAGTTGGGCAGGATGACCTGGTTGCCGGCCTTCGTCCGCATCTTCGTCGCGCGCCAGGTGACCTCGGTGACCAGCCCCTCGTGCGCACCAACCGAGACCCAGTGGCCGACGCGGAAGGGCTTCTCGACCTGGATGGCGAGGCCCGCGAACATGTTCCCGAGAGTGTCCTGCAGCGCGAAGCCGACGACCACCGCGCCGACGGCCGAAGTGGTCATGAACTTCTCGCCCATGACCATCGTGCCCGCGAGCATGAACGATCCGATGATGATCGTGTCCTGGACGATGGTCGGGAACCGTTCCGGCACCCGGTCTTCCCGGAGCGGGTTGATGGCAACGACAACGACCAGGTTGATGATCGCGAGGGCCATGACGAGTTGGTTCACGCTCCAGATCTGGCGCGTGAGGGCGGGTCCGAACGGGTACAGCGTGAGCGCGGCGATGATGCCCAGGAACGCCAGGAGGAGGACGGCAGAGAGGACCAGTTTCCGGCGGACGAGGCGATTGCGCGAGGCGGCGCGGACGAGGAGCGAGAGGATCAGCAGGCCGCCCGCGACCCCGGCTTTCAGCGCATAGTCGTTCATGGTGCGTCGCCCCGGGCCGCCGGCCCTACTTCAACCCGCCCTGCTTCTTGAACTGCTCGATGTCGGCGGCCGTGACGTTCACCACGACCACGGTCTTGACGGGGCCGCCCTTGGCGTTACGCTCGGTGTCGACGCCTCGCGACGCGCCGGAGCCGGTCACCTCGGCGGACTTCTTCTCGCCGCCGCCAGGTTTGATCAGATTGGAGATCCCGAAACCCTTCTTCTTGGGCGCCGGCGAGGGAGCGGACTTGCTGCCGCCCGCCAGGCCGGCAGCGCCGGCCTCGACGGCCGTGACCTCCGTGAGGGGTCTGGCCTTGTACGAGATGTGCTTGGCGTAACGGTCGGCCAGCACTACCTTGCCGTCGAGCGGCCTGCCCAGGCCGTCGAGCTTGGTGAGCCGCTCGGTCATCTCCGGGTGTGACGCGAAGAGGCCCTGCTTCTCGGTGGACTTCGCGTTACGTTCGCTGAGGCGCTTCAGGAACGTCTCGAGGCCCTCCGGTGAATATCCCAGCGCATTGGCCAGGGTGAGGCCCTCGCGGTCGGACTCCAGCTCTTCGTTGCGACCGAAGCCCGCGAGCACCAGTTCGGTGGTCTTGTCGACCAGGCGGCCGAACACGCCCGGGTTCGACAACGTCTCCTCGGCGCCGATCTGGATCATCTTCCCCTTCTGCATCGCCTTGATGGTGTGCTTCTGGGTGACGTGCTCGATCTCGTGGGCCAGGACGCCGGCCAGTTCCGCTTCGTTCACCATCAGGCCGAGGGCGCCGCGCGTGATGTGCACGAAGCCGCCGGGGGCGGCGAAGGCGTTGACGCCGTCGGTGTCAAGGACGATGAAGGTGAACGGCAGATTCGGTCGGCTGCTCTTCGCCACCAGCGCGCGCCCGACCAGGGTCACGTAGCGGGTGACGTTCTGGTCCTGGACCACGCCGTAGCGGTTGCGCACACGTTCGCTGACGGCGGATCCGAGCTTGATTTCTTCGGACTCGGTGACGCGGAGTTCCTGGAATTGCTGCGCGCGTTTGAGCACGCTCCCGAGTTGAGGGGAGGACGAGGCCCACGACAGGCCGCGATCGGCGGCCACGCACGAGCACGCCAGCGCGAGGACGAACCAGGTCTTCGACTGGGTCATAAGTCAGACACCCTGTTGTGCGGACACCATGGGCCGAACCTCGAAGATCCGGACCGGTTCGGACCGGCCTTTGACCGTGACGGTGCCCAGTGGCTTCATATCATAGCGCCCTTTGAGGCGCGTCCGGGTCGCGTCACTGATGATGATGCGGGCGCCGAACTCTTTGTTCAGCGATTCGAGCCGCGAACCGAGGTTCACGGCGTCCCCGATGGCCGTGTAGCTCATGATGCTCTCGGCGCCGATGTTGCCCGCGATCATGTCACCGGAGTTGATGCCGATGCCGATTCCCAGCTGCGGCAGCCCGGCCGCCGCCCATTTCGCGTTCAGCGCGTCCAGCGTCTCGAGCATCTCCAGCGCCGCCTGCAGCGCATGGTCGGGGTGATCGGAATCGTCCAGCGGCGCGCCGAACAGCGCCATGATCATGTCGCCGACGAACTTGTCCACCGTTCCCCGGTGCGCGAACACCGACGGGACCATCGCCGAGAAGTAGTCGTTGAGCTGGGCGACGACATCTTCGGCGCGTCCCCGTTCGGTGAACGTCGTGAAGCCGCGAATGTCGGAGAAGAGCACCGACATGTCCCGACGCTCCCCGCCGAGCCGCGCGCGCGCCGGATCCGCCATGAGCTGGTCGAACACGTCCCGCGACACGAATCGCGAGAACACGTGCTTCACCAGTCGCTTCTCGCGGCCTTCGACGAAGTACTGATACGCCGTGACGCCAAACAGACTCAGCGCGACCCCGGCGAGCGGGCGCGCCACCTCGATCCAGAGCCCCGCGTCGTATCGCCACGCCGCGATCCCCGCCACCCCGAGTACGGCAAACACCGCCGACGCCACCGCCCACCATACGCCAAACCACGCGCCGGTCGCCCCCACGACCACGGCGGCGGCCACGAGCAGGGTGACGTTCGCCTGCGGCCCGGCCGGCTCCATGAACCGCTGCGCCAGGATATCGTCGATGACGTTGGCGTGGACTTGTGCGCCGGGCATCTTCCCCGAACCGAACGGGACGGTGAACACGTCGTGCAGCCCGGCCGCGGTCGTGCCCACGATCACGACCTTGTTGCGGAACACCTGCGGGTCGACAAACGGCTTCTGTCCCGACTGAATCTGGAGTTCGGAGTAGAAGAGGTCGTAGAACGGGTATTCCTTGTACGTGAGCCGCCCTGCGTCATCGATCGCCGGCCCGGTGTACCGGATCACCATCCGCTTGTGCGTCGATGCCGGGCCGTCGGCCGAAGGCACCGGGACCTCGACCAGCGGCACGAGCGCCGATCCGACGCGCAGGGCATCGCGTTCGACCCGGACACTCGACGCCGGCGCCCCGGCCGCTCGCAGCGCCGCGGCGACGGCCAGAGACGGAACCGCCAGGCCGGCAGCCCGGACCGCGGGCACCGCCATCCGCGCGGGCCCGTCGGGATCGAGCACGAGCAACGTGTGGCCGATCAACGCCGACGCCGACGCCAGTTCTGCAAACGGCGGCATCACCGACGGCCGCGATTCGAACGCCGGCGAATCGGGGATGGCCGATCGGCCGAGCGCGGCGGCAGTCGCGGCCAGAGTCTCCGCCGCCAGGGGGTCGGCCGCCGTCACGTCGGCGGCCGCCACCACGTTGCCGGCCCTGGCCACGGCCTCGGTGAGCAGGCGGTCCGATTCCTCGCCCGTCCAGGTTTCGCCCTGCAGATCGAACGACCGCCGGTCGCGTTCACCGAAGAGGATGTCATAGGCAATCACGCGCGCGGGCGCGCGAGACAGGTAGTCGATGAGCGAGGCGTGCACCATCCGCGGCCACGGCCACCGACCGACCTGCGGCTCCATCTTCCGCACGCTCGCGTCGTCGATGGCCACGATGACGATGTCGGGATTGGCACGACGAGGATCGGTGAGCGTGCGGACACGCAGGTCGTAGGTCTTGAGTTCGACGGTACGCACGAACGGCAGCGCGCCGAGCGCCCACGCGAGCGCCGCCGCGGCAAGGCCGAGGCCGCAGCCCAGCGCGAGACGGCGGGCGGACGTCCCGGTCATCGAAGGCTCGTTTCCCGCGTCGTGAATCGGCTGTACCCTATCCGCATGCCGAACCTGCCTGTCATCGACGAACCTGCCCTTCGCGCGGCCCTGACACCGGCGGACGCCATCTCGGCCGTCCGGGCCGCGTTCGAGGCGGACGGCCGCAACGGCACGGTCGTCCCCGCCGTCATCAACCTGTCCATCCCCGGCTCGCGTGGAGAGTTCCACGTGAAGACCGCCTGGGTGACGGGGGTGGATGTCGTTGCCATCAAGGTGGCTTCCGGATTCTACGACAATCCCGCCCTCGGGCTACCGACGGGATCGGGGCTGATGGCCTTGTTCAGCGCGTCGACGGGCCTGCCGCAGGCCCTCTTCTTCGACAACGGATATCTCACGGACCTCCGCACGGGCGCCGCCGGCGCCGTCGCCGCCGAGTGCCTCGCGCCCGAGCGCATCACCACCGTGGGCGTCATCGGATCCGGCGTCCAGGCCCGATTCCAGGTGCAGTGCCTGCGCGAAGTGCGGCGGTTCTCGAGGCTCGTCGCGTGGAGTCCCGACCGGGAAGGCCTGGCTCGCTACTGCGAAGAGATGCGCGCCAACCTCGGCCTGGACGCGCGGGCCGCCGACGGCCCCGAAGACGCCTGCCGAAGTGGCGACGTCATCGTCACCGCGACGCCGTCGCACGAGCCCATCATCCGGGCAGCGTGGTTGAGGCCGGGACAGCATGTCACGGCCCTGGGATCGGACACACCGGGCAAGCAGGAACTCGACGCCGCGTGCCTCGCGCGCGCGGACCTCGTCGTCGTCGATCGCCTGTCGCAATGCGCTCGATTCGGCGAGGTGTCGCACGCGCTGGCGGCGGGGTTGTTGACCGAATCAGCCGTGCATGCCCAGTTGGGCGAGATCGCGTGCGGACGCAAACCGGGGCGGACATCGGCCGACCAGTTGACGATTTGCGACCTCACCGGCGTGGGTTTCCAGGACACCGCGATTGCGGCGCTCGCGTGGGCGAAGGTCAGTTCGTCAGCGTGATCTACCCAGAGGGCCATGAGCGCCGCCAGGCCGAGCGCCGCAAGCCGTACGCAATAACGGCTCCGTGGTCACCCACGGAGCCGGCAATCAAGGGAAGTGTATGATGAATGGTACCGGTACGGGGATTCGAACCCCGGTCCCGTGGCTGAGAACCACGTGTCCTAACCCCTAGACGATACCGGCACTCGCCGACTAGGAACTTCTAATTCTACGTGGCGACGTGTCATCGGTCAACCCCAAGGTCATCGTATGTCGGTCCGCACCGTCATCGTCCTCATCGCCTCCCTTCTGCTCTGCATCGGTGGCTTCGCGCTCTACCTGGCCACGCAGGAGCCGGGTCCGCTCGTCATCGTGCACGGCCCGAAGGCGATCGGCGGGCAGGCGTTCGAGCTCGACGTCTCGGTCGACTCGCACCAGACGTCGCTCGGAAGCTTCGAGGCCTTTCTCGTCCAGGGCGGCCAGCGTCACCCATTGACGACGCTGGGGCCGGCCACCGGGGCGCAGGTGACCCAGGAAACGCCCGAGCGCGTCCGGATCCGGCAGACGGTGCCGGCGGGAAGCCTGAAGGGACTGAAGAGCGGTGCCGCACAATTCGAACTGGAGGCCGCCCGCCCGGTGCTGTTTGGCCTGCGTCAGGCCCGGACGACGATGACGGTGCCGGTTGAGGTGCGCCTGACGCCGCCCAGTATCCACGCGGTGTCGACGCACCACTACATCAACCTGGGCGGGGCCGAAGCCGTGGTGTACCGCGTGACTCCGCCGGAGGCGGTGTCGGGCGTCCTCGTGGGCGACCGATTCTACCGCGGGTACCCGGCCGCGGGTGTCGCCGGCAGCCGCGCCACCGACCGCACGCTGCACATCGCGTTCTTCGCCCTCGCGTTCGATCAGGATCCCGGCCTGCCGATCCGCCTGACCGCGCGCGACGCGGTCGGCAACAGTGCGCTGGCCGACTTCGAACACCAGTCGTTCTCGAAGTCGTTCACCTACAGCCGTCTTCCCATCGACGACCGCTTCCTCACCCGCGTCCTTCCCGGCATCGTCGCCGGGACACCCGGGCTGTCGCTGCCCCTGGCGACACCGGAGGAGCGGGTGGAATCGTTCCTGTCGATCAACCGCGAGGTGCGGGCGGCCAACGCCACGCAGATTGCCGCGCTGGCGGATCAGACCTCGCCGGACTGGCTGGGCACGGGCTCGTTCAAACGGATGGCCGGATCGAAATCGGAGGCCCCGTTTGCCGAGCACCGCACCTACATGTTCGGGAAACAGGAGATCGACCAGCAGGTGCATCTCGGGTTCGATCTGGCGTCGACCCGCGGCGCGGCAGTCACCGCGTCGAACACCGGCCGCGTCCTCTTCGCGGGCTACCTCGGCATCTACGGCAACTGCGTGGTCCTCGACCACGGCATGGGCGTCCAGACCCTCTACGGGCACCTCTCGTCGATGGACGTCGAGAAGGGTGACCGGGTCGAGAAGGGCGAGATCATCGGCCGCAGCGGCGCGACCGGAATGGCCGGCGGCGACCACGTCCACTTCACGGTGCTGGTCGGCGGCACACCTGTCACACCCGTCGAGTGGTGGGATCCGCACTGGATTCGCGATCGTGTGGATCGGAAACTCGCCGACGCCGGGATCAGGTAGGCTGTAGCCATGGCCCGGGCCGCCGACTACGTCACGCTCGCCAAGCCACGACTGAACGTCCTCGTGGTCGTGACCGCGCTGGCAGGGTACTTCATGGGCGCGACGGGCCCGACCTCGGTGTGGCTGCTCATCCACATGCTGGTCGGCACGACGCTCGTTGCGAGCGGATCGGCGGTCGTCAACCAACTGCTCGAGATCGAAGCGGACGGTCTGATGCGCCGCACGCGCGCCCGACCGCTGCCCGCGGGCCGGCTGACGCCCGCCGCCGCGCGCAACTTCGCCAGCGTCCTGTCGATCCTCGGAATCCTCGAACTGGCGTTCGGCGTGAACCTGCTCGCCGCAGCCGTGGCCGCCATCACGTTTCTGACCTACACGGTGTTCTACACGCCACTGAAGCGGCGGTCGTCGCTGGCCACGCTGGTCGGCGGCATCCCCGGAGCCCTGCCGCCGCTCATTGGCTGGGCGGCCGCTCGCAACAGCCTCTCGGCGGAAGCCTGGGTGCTCTTCGGCATCGTCTTCCTGTGGCAGATGCCGCACTTCCTCGCGATCGCCTGGATGTACCGGGAAGACTACGGACGTGCCGGCTTCCCGCTCCTGCCGGTCATCGAGCCGGACGGCGTCTCGACGGGCCGGCACGCGTTGCTCTATGCGGCGGCGCTCGTACCCGTGAGCCTGGCTCCAACCGCGCTCGGCATGACGGGCAGCGTGTACCTGGGCGGCGCGGCGGCGATCGGCATCACGTTCACGTGGCTCGCCGCCACGTTCGCGCGGACCCGCGCCACGCCTGACGCGCGCCGGCTCTTCTTCGGGTCGATCGTCTACCTGCCGGTCCTGTGGGTATTGATGCTCGCCAACCGGGTGTCGTGATGCACGTCTCCGACCTTCCGGCGCTCAACGCGACCCTCAACGCCGTCGCGGCGGTCCTGCTCGTCGCGGGCTGGGCGTGTATCAGGACCGGCCGTCGCAAGGCCCATCGTGCGGCGATGGTGGCCGCCCTCGTCACGTCGGCGGCGTTCCTGACGTCCTACGTCGTCTATCACGCACACGCCGGTTCGAGACCGTACCAGGGAACGGGCCCGATCCGCGCCGTCTACTTCACGATCCTGATCACGCACGTCGTGCTGGCCGCCGCCATCGTGCCACTGGTACTGATGACCGTGGTCCGCGCGCAGCGCGGCCGGTTCGACGCTCACCGCCGCGTCGCACGGTGGACGCTGCCGCTGTGGCTGTACGTGTCGGTGACGGGAGTCGCGATATATCTGATGCTGTACTAGGCTCCCGGCTCTCGGCTCACGGCCCGCAGCCCTCGGCTCGTCCCTCGTCCCTTTCCCTC
>CAZJRM010000012.1:33248-43446 GCA_964547975.1 uncultured Vicinamibacterales bacterium
CCTTGCCCCTACCGATACAGCAGGTACTTCGCCCTGAGCGTGCGCCACTGTGACTCGGCGCGCGCCCACGACGTCGCAATGGTGTTCGTCTCTTCTCCGCTGCGGATCCGTTTCACCACGTCCTGGCCGAACAAGCGGCCGACCTGGTCGATCTTGAA
Organism: uncultured Vicinamibacterales bacterium; assembly: GCA_964547975.1. Taxonomy (GTDB): domain Bacteria; phylum Acidobacteriota; class Vicinamibacteria; order Vicinamibacterales; family JAKQTR01; genus CAYJPV01. The sequence continues at coordinate 33,407 of CAZJRM010000012.1, forward strand.
CTGATCGGGATGGTGCCGGTAAAGCGCCGACGCCAGTTCGAGTCCCAGGCGGACCGGCCGCAGTCTCTCACGGTCGGTGACGATGATGTATACGCCCTGGCACTTCTCGTTGGCGAACTTGCTCGCCGTCGGCGTGAACGTCAGCGGGTAGACGCGGACGCCCGGGATCGCCCGCGCGTTCAGGGCCGCCGCGAGCCTCGGTCCGTCGACCCAGGGAGCGCCAACGACCTCGAACGGCGTGTCGGTACCGCGCCCGACGGACACGTTGGCCGCCTCGATGGCCCCCACGCCGGTGTAGAGACTGGCCGCCACCATGTTCCGCATGTTGGGAGAGGGGTTCACCCACGACAATCCCGTCCGGTCGAACCAGTGGTCCCGCGTCCAGTTCTTCAGCCCGACGACGGTGAGGTTCACCCCAAGGCGGAGCTCGCCGTTGAACAACTGCGCCAGCTCTCCCATCGTCATGCCGTGGCGAACGGGCATCGGGAAGTAGGCCGTGAAGCCGAGTTCGCCCTTATCGACCGTCGGCCCTTCGATATCGACGCCGTTGATCGGGTTGATTCGATCCAGCACGACCACCGCGATGCCGAGGCGCTTGGCCTCCTCCATCACGTAGGCCATGGTGGTCATGTAGGTGTAGAACCGTGACCCGATGTCCTGCAGGTCGATCACCATCGTGTCGATGCCCGTCAGCATCTCGGCGCTGGGCCGGCGGGTGTCGCCGTAGAGCGAGTGGATCGGGAGTCCGGTCTTCTCGTCGGTCGTCGACGGGACGTTCTCGTCGAGGAGGCCGCGGATACCATGCTCGGGGCTGAAGAGCGCCACGAGTTTCACGCCGGGGGCGGCCGCGATGAGGTCAATCGTCGCCTCGCCCTGCCGCGAGCGGCCGGTGTGATTCGTGACGAGACCGACCCGTTTGCCCGCGAGAATCTTGAAACCGTCGGCCCTGAGCACGTCGATCCCGTTGATGGCGGCGCCCTCGATGTCGTCCGCCCGCTTCGGCACGGTGCCGCCGGCGCCGAAGTCCGTCCCGGTCCAGGTCAACTGGCGCAAGGTCGCCGAGGGAGGCAACTGGCGGAGTGACGCGGCGACGACCGTGGCGACCCGCGCGCGAACGGGCGTCGCGTCGCCCTTGCCGTCTGGGTGCACGCGATTCGACAGGAAGACGACGTACACGCCCGTGGCCGGGTCGATCCAGATCGACGTGCCGGTCCACCCGGTGTGTCCGAACGATCCCACGGGCAGCAGTTCGCCACGGTTCGACGAGTAGCTGGTGTCGATGTCCCAGCCGAGCCCGCGCACGCTGGCCATGCCGGCCGGCGTCGACGGCGACGTCATCTTCATCACGGTGAGCGGGGACAGGATGCGCGCCCCGCCGAGCGATCCGCCGTTGAGGATCATCTGGCAGTAACGGGCCAGGTCCGCGGCCGTGCTGAACAACCCCGCGTGACCGGCGACGCCGTCCATCCGCCGCGCGGTCGGATCGTGTACGAAGCCGCGAAGCATCACCTGGTCGGGCCCCTCGCAGGGCCACCCGTATTTCGTACAGCGCTCGGTCGGCGCGATGCGCGGCCGCAGGGACTCCGGGGGATTGAACATCGAGTCTTTCATGCCGAGGGGCACGAACACGCGTTCGCGGGCGAACTGGTCGAACGGCATGCCGCTCACGCGTTTCACGATATCGGCCAGCAGGAAGAAGTTGATGTCGCTGTAGACGAACCGTTCGCCCGGCGGCGAGGTCGGCACCTCTTCGGCGGCCAGCGAAATGGCCTTGTCGTACCCGAGCCACGAGTCGTCGCTGAGGTCGAGGTCGGGCCGCAGCCCCGACACGTGCGCCAGCAGGTGACGAATCGTGATGTTGCCCTTGCCGTACCGCCCGAAGTCGGGGATGTAGGACGCGACGCGGTCGGTCAGTCGGACCTTGCCTTCCTGCACGAGGATCATCACGCTCGTCGTCGTCGCCACGACCTTGGTGACCGAGGCCATGTCGAAGATCGTATCGACCGTCATCGGCTCGGGAGCGGGCGAGACCGCGCGCTGCCCGTACGCCTTCAGGTACAGCGTCTCCGGCCCGCGACCCACCAGCAACACGGCGCCCGGGATCTGCTTCTCGGCGATCGCCCGGTCGATGACGGCATCCACGCCAGCCAGGGTCTTCACGTCGACGGGCCTCGGCGGCGCGACGGGGTTCTGGGCGGCCACGGGTGCCACGAGCAGGAAGACTGCAACGGAAACGGCCAGGAATCGATGCACGGGCGTGCTCCTTGGAGGTCGGTCGGTCGCAGCGTACGCTAACATAGACGCGCGTAGTCAGGCCATCAGCACGCCGTGTCCGAGACGTTCGGCGCGACCGATCGGGCCGGCCCGCCAGGAGTGTCCGCGATGCGCCCTGCTTCCCGTGTGTTCGACGCGTGCGTTGTGGCGACGGCGTGTGCCCTGGTGCTGGCGACGCCGGCGGGCGGCGCCTCGGACCGCGGCTTGACAGCCGTCCCTGGAATTCGCGTCGGGCACCACACCCTGACGGCGCGGCCGACCGGCTGCACCGTCGTCCTGATCGACGGGGGCGCCGTCGGCGGAGTGGACGTGCGCGGTTCGGCCCCGGGCACTCGCGAGACGGACCTGCTGAACCCCACCAACCTCGTCGACTCGGTCAACGCGATCCTGCTGGCGGGCGGAAGCGCCTTCGGCCTCGACGCCGCCTCGGGGGTCGTGAAGTACCTGGACGAGAAGCAGATCGGGTTCCCGACCGAGTGGGGCCCGGTGCCCATCGTGCCGGCCGCCATCCTGTTCGATCTGAACGTGGGCGGCTCAGCCAGGATCCGCCCGACGGCCGACTGCGGTTACGCGGCGGCGCGGGCCGCGACGGACGGGCCGGTCGCCATGGGCAGCATCGGCGCCGGTGCCGGCGCGACGGTTGGCAAGCTCGTCGGCCCCGAGCGGTGCATGAGAGGTGGGATCGGGTCGGCCTCCATCACGCTGGCCAACGGCTTGACCGTGGCGGCGCTCGTCGCGGTCAACGCGTTCGGTGACGTCATCGATCCGACGACCGGGAAGGTCATCGCCGGCGTGAGGACCGAAGACGGCAAGGGTTTCGCCGATGCGCGGATCCTGCTTCGCTCGGGCGCGGCGCTGCAGCCGAAGATCGGCGAGAACACGACGCTCGGCGTCATTGCCACCAACGCGCGCCTGACCAAGGCCGAGGTCTCCAAGGTCGCGCAGATGGCGCACGACGGACTGGCCCGCGTCATCTCGCCGATCCACACGATGTACGACGGCGATACCGTGTTCGCCCTGGCCACCGGCGCCCGCAAGGAGCCGGTCGAAGCCACCCTGATCGGCGCCCTTGCGGCGGACGTGCTGGCCGACGCCGTGCTGCGCGCGGTCCGCGAGGCGACGGGATTGCCCGGTATGCCGGCGGCCCGGGACCTCACACCCGGCCGGTGACGTGCCCGCCCACACGGTCCTGCTGATCGTCTACTCGGCGCTCCTGCTGGCCCTGGGTCTGTTCGTCTCGAAACGGGTCACATCGACGGCGTCGTTCTTCGTCGCCGGGCGCAGCCTGACACCGGCGCTCATCTTCTCGACGATGCTCGCGGCCAATATCGGCGCGGGTTCGACCGTCGGCGCCACGGGCATCGGGTATCGCGACGGCCTCAGCGCCTGGTGGTGGAACGGGTCGGCGGGCATCGGCTCGCTGCTGCTGGCCTTCTGGGTCGGACCGAGACTCTGGGCGCAGGCCTCGCGCCACGGTTTCCTCACCACCGGGGACCTGCTCGAGCACCACTTCGGTTCCGGTGTCCGCGCTGCGGTGTCGAGCCTGATCTGGCTGGCGTCCCTGTCGATTCTCGCCGGCCAGCTCATCGGCGTCGCCTGGATCCTCCATGTCGTGATGGGCCTGCCGAAGTGGGCCGGGTGCCTCGTCGGCGGCGGGCTGATGACGACCTACTTCGCCGCCGGCGGGCTGCTGGGTTCGGTCTGGGTCAACCTGGTGCAGCTCGTCGTCTTGCTCACCGGCTTCGTGATCGCCCTGCCGATGGCCATCGGCAACGCTGGCGGTCTCGGCACCGTGATGGCGGCCGCGACCGACGGCGGACGTGGCGCGTTCTGGAACGGAGGCGCGTCGGTCGCGTATCTGGTGCTGCTCGTGCCGTCCTTCCTCTCGTCGCCCGGCCTGCTCCAGAAGGCGTTCGCGGCCAGAGACGAGCGGGCCGTCCGGCGCGGCGTCGCCTGGAATGCCGTGGTCCTGCTCGCCTTCGCGTTCGTGCCGGCGCTCCTGGGAATGACCGCTCGCCTGCGTCACCCGGGGTTGTCCCCGGAACTCGCGTTGCCGACACTGCTCGCGCACGACCTGCCCACCGGGTTCGGCAGCATCCTGCTCGCCGCCATCTTCTCCGCCGAAGTCAGCACGGCCGACGCGGTCCTGTTCATGCTCGCGACGTCACTGTCGCAGGATCTCTACCGGCGGTTCGTCAATCGCGACGCCTCGGACGCGCAGGTCCTCCGGGCCGCGCGCTGGGCTGCGGTCGTCGGCGGCATCTTCGGCATCGGGCTCGCCCTGGTCATGCCGAGTATCCAGGGCGCACTGAGCTTCTTCTACGCGATGATTGGCGCGACGGTATTCGTACCGGTCGTCGCGTCCATGCACGCGCGCCCCGGGCGGCGACGCGAGATGGCGGCGTCGATCGCCTGCGGCGCGACGGTGGTCATCTGGCGGCAACTGACGGGATTCCCCGCGGGCACCATCTGGACACCTGCGACACTCGGCATCCTGGCCGCCTCGGCCGCGTTTGCCGCGGCCGCCCTCCTCGTCCGCGCCCCCGCGGGCCACTCGAAGGTGACGTCGTGATGATTCGGGCTGTGGGCGTGCTCGGGACCGGGACCATGGGCGCGCAGATCGCCGCGCTCTTCGCCAGCGCCGGCGTCGACGTACTATCCCTCGACGTCTCGGCCAAAGCCGCGCGCGAAGGCATCGATCGCCTCCGCAAGGTCACGCCGGATCCGTACGTCACCTCGGACGCGGCAGGCCGCATTCGGACGATGGGCTTCGAAGAGGGGTTGCCGCGGTTGGCCGCCTGCGACTGGATCGTGGAGTCCGTCGTCGAACGCCTGGAGGTCAAACGCGCCCTGCTGGCCAGCGTGGACGCGGTACGACGGCCCGGCACGATCGTCTCGACCAACACCTCCGGCCTGCCGATCGGCGCGATGGCGGCCGGGCGCAGCGACGACTTCCGCCGGCACTGGCTGGGCACACACTTCTTCAACCCGCCGCGTTACCTCCACCTCCTCGAGGTCGTGCCCGGCCCCGACACGGACACTGCCGTCGTCGGCCGCGTGACCCTGTTCGCGGACCGGCGCCTGGGCAAGGGTGTGGTTGTCGCGAAAGACACGCCGAACTTCATCGCGAACCGCATCGGCATGTTCGCCGTGTTGCGCGTGCTCGAGGTCTTCCAGGCGGGCGGCTGGTCCATTGAAGAGATCGACGAACTGACAGGCCCGCTCCTCGGCCGCCCGAAGAGCGCGACGTTCAGGACGCTCGACCTCGCCGGGCTCGACGTGCTCGGGCACGTCGCGGCGACGATGGCCTCGCTGCTGCCGGATGGGGAAGAACGCGCGGGCTTCGCCTTGCCGGCCGTCGCCGACGAACTCATCAACCGCGGATGGCTCGGCGAGAAGACGGGCCAGGGATTCTACAAACGCGTCAAACTGCCGGACGGCCAGTCGCGCATTCTCGCGCTCGATGCCAGGACGTTCGAATACCGGCCGCTGAAGCCCGTCGCGCTGCCGGGTCTCGCGTCCGTCAGCACCGAACCGGATCTCCGCGCCAGAGTCCGCACGCTCGTGCAGGCGGAGAGCCGCGAAGGTGCGTTCACGCGGGCCACGCTGCTGCCGGCGCTCGCGTATGCCGCGACGATTGGGGACGAGGTCGCGTACGGCATCGACGACGTGGACCGGGCCATGCGGTGGGGCTTCGGCTGGGAGCTGGGACCGTTCGAAATCGCCGACGCCATCGGACTCCCGACCGTCGCCGCCCACCTCGCCTCAACACCGGGGCGCTGGAAGACCGCCCTCGATCTGGGCCGGACGACGCTGCGTGATGCGCCAATCGAACCCGGACCGGGCTGCGAGATTCTGCGGTGCGCGCGCGAACGATCGGCCATCGTCCGACGCAATGCCGGCGCGAGCCTCGTCGACCTCGGCGACGGTGTGCTCGCCGTCGAGTTCCACTCGAAGATGAACACGATTGGCGCCGAGGCCGTCGAGATGGTTCACGCCGGGCTGCAGGAGGCGGCCGCCCGGCACGGCGCGCTCGTGATTGGTAACGAAGCGACGAATTTCTCGGCAGGCGCGAACCTGATGCTCGTGGTCGGCGCCGCGCAGGCCGGCCGATGGGACGAGATCGATGCGATGGTGCGCGCCTTCCAGCGCATGACCTTGTCGATGAAGTACGCGGACGTGCCGGTGATCGTTGCGCCGGGAGGCTTGTGCCTCGGCGGGGGCTGCGAGATCGCGCTGCACGGCACCAGGGTGAGAGCTGCCGCCGAGACGTACATGGGCCTGGTGGAATCGGGTGTCGGCCTGATCCCGGCCGGCGGCGGCACCAAGGAAATGTTGATTCGATGCAGCGACGCCCGGCCGTCCGGCTCGACGGGGAGCCTCCTGCCGTTCGTGCAGCCGGTGTTCGAGACGCTGGCACTGGCCAGGGTGTCGACGAGCGGGCCGGACGCGAAACGCCTGGGCTACCTGAGACCGGGTGACGGCATCACGATGAATCGTGACCGGCTGATGGCGGACGCCAAGGTCGCCGCGCTCGCCTCGCTCGCTGAAGGGTACCGGCCGCCGCCGGCCGCCGACGCGGTCCCGGTGGGCGGCGAGAGCCTGGAGGCGGCGCTGAAGCTCGGCGCGCACCTGGCCATGCGTGCCGGCCGGGCCAGCGAACACGACGTGAAGGTGGCGCACCGCCTGGCCTGGGTGCTCGCCGGTGGCTCACTGCCGCACGCCACGACCGTGACCGAAGAGTACTTGCTCGATCTCGAGCGCGAGGCGTTCCTCGGCCTGTGCGGCGAACCGAAAACGCACGCGCGCATCGTCCACACGCTGAAGACGGGGAAGCCGCTGCGCAACTGAGGACGCGAGACGAGGCGCGCCATGATCGATCGCGGAAACGGCCCCCTGGCCATCCTGATTCCGGGCATCCAGGGACGGTTCGAGTGGATGATGCCGACCATCGAGGCCCTCGCGTCGCACTTCCGCGTGGTATCGGGATCGTTGCCAGGCGAGCCCGGCAGTGAGGTCGGCCGGTCGGCAGGCCAGGGGTTCGAAGCGCAGGCGGCCGTCGTCGATCGGTTGCTGGAGCGAGCGGGCGCGCGGCGTGCGACGATCGTCGGCGTGTCGTTCGGCGGCCTGGTCGCAGCCTACGTCGCGGCCACCCGGCCGGATCGTGTCGAGGCGCTGGTGCTGGCGTCGACGCCAGGGCCCGAGTGGACGCCAGACGCGCGGGCACGCCGGTACCTGCGGGCGCCGCACCTCATGGCGCCAGTGTTCGTCCTCGGTGCGCCGTGGCGGATTGGTCCGGAGATCCTGGCCGCGCGCCGCACGACCCGCGATCGGCTGGACTTCCTGGCCGGCCAGGCAGCCCGCGTGATCACGGCGCCGATCAGGCCGGGATTGATGGGAGAACGCCTGCGACAGATGGCCGCAGTCAAGGCTGCGGACTGGTGCCCGCGAATCACGGCGCCAACCCTCGTGCTGACGGGGGAGCCGCAACTCGACCGCGTCGTGCCCGTCGAGGGCTCGCGCGAGTTCGGCACGGCCATCAAGGGCGCGACCGTGCGCACGATGCCCGGAACCGGACATATCGGGAGCGTGACGCAACCGGACGTGTTCGCCGGCGTCGTGTGGGAGTTCGTCTCGGGCCTGGCGGGCCAGTCATAGTGCCGCGAGCCGCGAGCCGAGAGCCGAGAGCCGAGAGCCGAGAGCCGAGAGCCGAGAGAGAATGGAACTATGATTCGCCACATCGAAGGACCAGCCGGGCGCCTGGAGGCGCTGCTCGACGAACCGGCAACGGGCTGCCACATCGGACCCGTGCGCCACGCGGCCGGCGAGGTCGACGCGCCGCTCGCGGACGAAGCTCCTCGCGTTGCCGTCGTCATCGCGCATCCGCACCCGCTTTACGGCGGCACCATGCATACGAAGGCGGTCTATCAGATCGCCAAGGGCCTGTGCCGGACGCACGCGGCGGTTCTGCGGTTCAACTTCCGCGGCGTCGGCGCGAGCCAGGGGACCTGGGACGACGGGGCGGGTGAACTGGCCGACTTCAGAGCTGCGCTCGACTTCATGGCGGTGCGGTATCCGGGCGTCGAACTCTGGGCAGCCGGCTTCTCGTTCGGCGCGTGGGTGGCCCTTACCGCGGGCGCCACGGACGAACGGGTGTCGGCGCTGATTGGCGTGGCGCCGCCCGCGAAGTCGTACGACTTCTCGGCCCTGTACGACTGCACGAAGCCCAAGTTCCTGATCCAGGGCACGCTGGACGAGACGTGTCCAATCAAGGACTCGCGGGAGCTCTACGCGCGGGTGCCCGAACCCAAGGAGTTCGTCGAGATCGACGGCGCCAATCATCTGTTCGAAGGCCAGGTGATGGAAGTCGCCGACGCCGTCCAGGAGTTGCTCGGCGACTTCCGGGCCCACCACTGACGAACAACCCACGAAAACGGGGACACCTTCCGTTTCCGCGGGCACGACACACGAAAGGTGTCCCAGTTTCCGAATCGGAAGGTGTCCCAGTTCTGGGGGGAAGGTGCCAGAGGCCATGCGGGAAGCCGTCATTGTCGCCGCCGTGAGAACGGCCATCGGGCGCGCGCCGCGCGGCGCGCTTCACACAGTCCGGCCCGACGACCTCGCAGCCATCGTGATCCGGGAAGCCGTTAGTCGTGCCCGGGGCCTCGACGCATCCGCGATCGACGACGTCATCGTCGGATGCGCGATGCCGGAGGCCGAGCAGGGGCTGAACGTGGCACGCATCGCCAGCCTGCGCGCCGGCCTCCCGGTGACCGCCTCAGCCGTCACGGTCAATCGTTTCTGCGCGTCGGGCCTCGAGGCGATCGCGCTGGCAGCCGACCGCATCAGGACGGGTGCGGCCGACGTGATCGTCGCCGGCGGCGTCGAGAGCATGAGCCTCATCCCGATGGGCGGACACGCCGTGTCTCCGAACCCCGCGCTCGTGGACCACTATCCTGACGTCTACCTGACGACGGGGCTCGTCGCCGAAACGCACGCGAGAGAATCGTCAATCGGCCGGGAGGCGCAAGATGCGTTCGCGTGGCGGAGCCACCAGCGGGCGCTGGCGGCGATCGACGCGGGCCGGTTCCGCGACGAGATCGTTCCGGTTCCCGTGTCAGTCGTCGAACCCGGCGGAGCCGACGGGGCCCCGCAACCACGCGACTTCGTCTTCGATGTCGATGAAGGCCCTCGGCGGGACACGTCCGAGAGCGCGCTCGCGAAGCTGAAACCGGCGTTCCATCCGGCCGGAACGGTCACCGCGGGAAACGCGTCGCAGATGAGCGACGGCGCCGCCGCGGTCGTCGTGATGGCGCGAGGCCTGGCGCAACGACTCGGGCTGCACGCCCTCGCGGCCTGCTCGGCCTACGCGACGGCGGGTGTCGAGCCCGAACGGTTCGGCCTCGGTCCCGTGCCGGCGATTCGCAAGTTGCTCGCGCGGACCGGCATGGCGCTGGGAGACATCGATCTCGTCGAGTTGAACGAGGCGTTCGCCGCCCAGGTGCTCGCCTGTCAGGCGGAACTCGGTATCCCCGACGAGCGGTTGAACGTGAACGGCGGCGCCATCGCCCTGGGGCATCCGCTGGGTTGCACCGGGGCGAGGCTGACCGTCTCGCTGGTTCACGAAATGCGGCGCCGCGGCGCCCGGCGCGGCCTTGTCACGATGTGCGTCGGCGGAGGGATGGGCGCGGCGGGGCTCTTCGAGGGCGGGGAGTAGGGATTGGGGATTAGGGATTGGGGATTGGGGATTGGGCGAGTACGATGGA
>CAZJRM010000013.1:0-8006 GCA_964547975.1 uncultured Vicinamibacterales bacterium
CACCCCCCTGCGCGGCCGCGGGCCCGGGTGCCGCCGCCAGAAGCGCGGCGCACAAGGCGGCCGTCACGAAGGGCCACCGTGCCGTTCGCCACGACCAGACGAAGAAGGCGGCAATCCCCACCAGCAGCGTGCCCAAGCCGAACAGGATGACCTCCAGGCCGGACGTGGCGAACAGAAAGACCCAACCGACGAGCGCGACCAGATTCGGCAGCGGGTAGCACCACACCTTGAACGGCCGAGGCCACTCGGGCGCCGACCGTCGCAGCAGGGTCAGGGCGACGATCTGGCCGATGAACTGGATGAGGATGCGCGTCGTAATCAGCGCGTCGATGACCATCCCGAGCGACAAGGTGCTCGCGGCAATCGCGATGGCACCGATGAGGACCAGTGACACGTGCGGGAACCGCTTCGTCGGATGCACGCGCCCGAACATCCTGAAGAACGTGCCGTCGACGGCGGCCGCGTAGGGAATCCGGGAGTAGCCGAGCAGCAGCGCGAAGACTGATCCGAAGGCAGTCCACAGCACGAGGGCCGTGAACAGCGTCGCCACGCGGCTCCCGTACACACGTTCCATGAACACCGAGACGATGAAGTCCGCGTGAGGGTGCTGGTCCGCGGGCACGAACTCCCGCCAGGGCACCACGCCGATGATCGACAGGTTGATCCCGAAGTAGATGACCGCGACCGCCAGCACGCTGATCAGGATCGAACGCGGGATGACGCGCCCCGGATCGGTCACCTCGTCGCCGATGTAGGCCACGCTGTAGTAGCCAAGGTAGTCGTAGATGCCCACCCGGGAGGCCGCCCCGAGGCCGAACAGGAACCCGACCGAGAAGTTGAACGCGCCAGGCGGCACGTCGAACGCCACGGCCGGATCGAAGTGCATCGCCCCGGTCACGATGACGGCCGCCGTCGTCAGAACGGTCCCGATCCACAGGCTGACCGTCAGCCGGCCGATCGATCCGATGTGGCGGTACAGGAGCGCGATGTTGACGACCCCGACGGCCACGGCGACGGCGACGGTGCCGGTCTGCGTGAGGTTCGGCCAGACGTATCGCAGGTAACGCGCGAACCCGATGTAGCCCGACGCAATCTCGAGCGGGCCGCTCAGGATGAACTGCCAGATGAAGAGGAAGGCCACCAGCCTGCCCCATCGCTCACGGCCGAACCCTTCCCGCAGGTACCGGTACGAACCGCCGGACCCGGGCATGGCGGCCCCGAGCTCGCTCCATACGAGGCCGTCGGCCACCACGATCACGAGCGCGGCGGCCCAGCCCATCAGGGCCTGCGGGCCACCGAGCGCCGTCATCAGCAGCGGGATCGTGATGAAGGGCCCGATGCCGATCATGTTGGACATGTTCAGCGCCGTGGCCTGCAGCAGGCCGAAGCGCCGAACCAGCCCGGGAGACGCCGATGCCCCAGCCATCGGCTACTTGCGCAGGAACGGGAACAGCTTCGCGATCTCGGCCTCGTCTGCCCGGCGGCCGTACTCGCAGAGTTCGAAGGACTCGGCGTACTTCACCGCGCCCCCCGCGTCGGCTCCGTAGTACTTGACCAGCGCCGCGCGAATCGCCGGCGTGATGCGGCCACCCCGCTGCTGCGCCAGCCAGGCTTTGCGCGCCGCCGCGTCCTTCGGCACCTCTGCCAGGCGGCCGGCGTGCCACGGCAGCCATTCGTAGACCTGGGAGACGTGCGCGTCGAGCATGTCGATCTTCTTCGCGAACGTGTCATCGATCGACACGGCGACATCCGGGTTGAACGGGGCGGGCTTCTGGAACCCGTCTTCGAAGTACATGAACACCGGGTTCTTTGCCAGGGCGGGCGTATCGGGGGTGACGTTCGGCACGGTCACCATGAAGGCGGCGTCCTGCAGCAACACACCGGTGTACCGGTGGTCGGGATGGTAGTCGTTCGGACGGGGCCCCAGCACGAGGTCCGCCTTCCACTGGCGAATCAGCCGGATGATCTGCTCGCGGATCTTCAGCTCCGGCAGGAGCTCGCCGTCGTGGTTGTCGAGCACGACGTAGTCCACACCGATGCGGCGGCCCGCCTCCTGCGCCTCGGCCCTCCGCCTGGCAGCCAGCATGCCGCCGCCCATCGTGTGATGCCCCGCGTCGCCGCTGGTCACCGACACGAAGCGCACGCGGTGACCCGCGGCCGCCCACTTGGCGGCCGTGCCGCCCGCGCGGATATCGCAGTCATCGGGATGGGCGCCAAAGGCAATGATGTTGAGCGGTCCATCCGCTGGTTCGACGCGCGTCGGGGCCTGGGCCGAGGAAGGACCGGCCCCCACCACGAACACGCACACCACCGCGGCAAGCACGAGAGCAACGGGTCTGGCCACGAACATGACTGCCTCCTGTGAGACCGCCGGATTCTGCGTGATCGGCGATCGGGATGCAAGCGGGACGGGATGCGTGGGGGTCGGCTCGAGCCGGCCCGATTCAGCGTCCGGCTGACTCGTCCTGAGCGCAGTCGAAGGAAGCCGGACGCCACGTGGACGCGGACGCCGGACGCTGCAGGAGCCGGTCCAGCAGGACGGCCGTGCGTTTCGTCAGGCGCACCATTTCATCCAAATCCACCCACTCGCCCGGCGCGTGGTCGAGGTCGCCGAGCCCGCCAAGGCCGTCGAGCCCGGACACGATCCCCGCGACGAACGAGATGTCTCCCGCGCCCCGCTGTGACGGGTCGTGCGCCTCGATCGGACCGGTCCCGACGTCCCGCGACACGCGGTCGAGTTCCGCGAGCAGCGCGCGATTGCCGTCGGTGGGCGCCATCGAGGGCATCCCGTCCGTGAACGTGATGGTGGCCGACGTCTTCGGCAGGTTCGACGCGACGATGGTGCGCATCTTCTCCCGGGCCCGTTCGAGCTGGTCACGCGTCAGGAACCGCATGTCGCCCGTGACCACCACCGAACGCGGCACCACGTTGTTCTTGCCGGCCGCACTGCCGGAAAACGCCGCCGCGTCGTACGTCACGTCCGTCCCACCCACGATGACGCTCGGATTGAAGGTGAGGAACGGTTCGCGCAGCTCCTGGTGGAACGCGGTCAGGATTCGCGCCGCTTCGAACACGGCGCCGCTCCCCCGTTCATCGCCGAAGATGGTCGACGAGTGCCCTTGCGATCCGGTCACCTCCAGCCGCCACGCGCTGAACCCGCGGCGGCCGACGACGGCCGTGGCCGGCACGTATCCCTCGAAGGCCAGGGCCACGTCACTTCGCCTGGCCGCGTCGATGAGCGCAGCCCGGCTCGTGTCGTAGGGCTTGCCGGTGTCTTCTTCATCGCCGGTAAACACGACGATGACCTGACGGTTCTCGAGCCGGCCGGCCGCGTGCAGGGCACGAAGCGCCTCGATCGCGATGCCGTTTCCCGACTTCATGTCCGCCGAGCCGCTGCCGTAGGCGCGAGTGCCCTCCCGCCGGAAACGTTCGCCCTGGAGGACGGTGTCGAGGTGGCCGATGATCAGCACCCGGGTGCCCTGGGTGCCCCGGTGTTCCGCCACCAGGTGCCCCGCGCGTCCGACAGCGGACTGATCCACCCACCGGGTCTCGAATCCCAGCGCAGCGAGTTGCTCCGCGTAGAACCGACCGACGCGGCGGACGCCGTCGTGATTCTCGGTCGCGCTCGGGATGTCAATCGCGCCCGCAAGGCGGTCGACCGCCCCTTCGCGGCCAGTCTCGATCGCCGACACCAGGCGCTGTTCGACGGGCGACAGACCCTGCGCGTACAGCGGGCCCGCCAGCAGTACGAGCAGCAGTCCGAACGTCGCTCTCATCTCAGCCTCAGAACCGGAACCCGGCCATGATGGCGAACCCCTGCGGCTTGACGTCGATATCCTTGTCGATCGAGATGTTCTTCACGCTCTTGAGCCAGCGGCCTTCCACGAGGAGCTTGCTCACCTCCACGCCAATCCCCGCCACGAACGACACGTCGGACTTCTCCACATCGTCGCTGATGTCGGTGGTGTCGCCGTCGAATTCGGTCTCGGCCTTGATGCGCACGTTGAACGATGGTCCCGCGAACGCGTAGACCTTGAACCCTGCCGCGCCAAAGGAGAGCCTCGCGAGCACGGGCACATCGAGGTAATCCAGTTTCAAGGTGAAGTCGCCGCCGGGCAACGAAGCCGTCGCGCCCTTCTGCGTGAAGATGGCCTCCGGTTGAATGGCGAGGCCGGGCAGTAACGACACCGTCAGGAACGCGCCGCCGGTGATGCCCGTCCGGCGATCGAGCTCACTGCCGAGTTCCGAGAAGTCCGGGACGGTGGCGAAGAGGGCCCCCCCTTTGATCCCGCCCGAGATCCCCTGGGCGGTCCCCATCGAGGGCAAGGCGAGAAGCAGGATTCCGACCATCACCGCGGTACGTGTGGACATGTTCGTCTCTCCCGGCCGGTCCCCACGACCGTCCGCTCTCGGATTGTCGCACAGATCGCCGTGACAGCCGGGCGGGCTTGGCGTGTGCGGGATCCCGGCGTAGAATATGCGTGTCTAAACACACAAGAAGAGATGCCGGGCTTCGGGCCGCTTCCGGTCGCCGGTGCCCTATCGCCTGTTCCCTAGTCCCTCTGCCAGGAGGAGGCCAAAATGTCGATTCGTCCCGTACGCCGCCTCACGCCGTCCACCCCGACCCTCGAGGGCGCCGGCGTGCGCCTCCGCCGAGCGTTCGGCTTCGGCGATACCGGTGAGACCGATCCGTTCCTGCTGTTCGACGACTTCCGCGGGGATCGTCCCGGGGACTACCAGGCCGGCTTCCCCTGGCATCCCCACCGCGGGATCGAGACCATTACGTACGTGCTCGCCGGGAACGTCGACCACGCCGATTCCCTCGGCAACCGGGGCACGATCGGCGCCGGTGACGTCCAGTGGATGACCGCCGGCAGCGGCATCGTCCATCAGGAAATGCCCCACGGCGACGCGCAGGGCCGGATGCACGGTTTCCAGCTCTGGGCGAACCTGCCTGCGTCGCTGAAGATGTCGTCACCCCGCTACCAGGACATCGCGGCCGCGGATATCCCCTCCGTCACCGAAGACGACGGAACGACGGTACGGGTCATCTGCGGGACCTTCTGGGGACGAACCGGGCCGGTCGAGGGTGTGGCGGCCGACCCGCAGTACCTGGACGTCTGGGTGCCGGCCGGAGTCAAGGCCCGGCTGCCGGTCGATCGCGCCAGGAACGTCTTCGCCTACGTGTTTGAGGGAGCGGGCACGTTCGCCCACGCATCGGAGCCGAAACCGGTCGTCACCGAACGCGTCGATGCCACCGGAGCCCAGGACGGCTACGATGCCGGCAATCGTGCACTGGTGGTCTTCGATGCCGGCGACGAAGTCACGGTCCAGGCTGGCGACGAGGGTATCCGGTTCGTGATGGCATCCGGCAGACCGTTGGGGGAACCCATCGCGTGGCGCGGCCCGATCGTCATGAACACGAATGACGAACTGCGCCGCGCGTTCGAGGAGTATCGCGACGGCACGTTTCTCAAGCACCGGTAGCCCGCTCATGCCCGGAGGCGGGCTGCCGATAATCTAGTTAGCGCGGTGGCGCGGTGGGTCACGAGGTGCTCCTCCAGCAGCTGGATGCTTCAGAGCCCAGACACACCCGATACGGGGAACCGACAGCACGCCGTTCCGCCCCGCCCCGCGCCCTATTCGACAAGACAAGGGGTCGAGGCAGGAATTCTGCCCGGCCCCTTGCGGCTTTCTGGTATAAGGGCCTATGCCAACAAGCCGACGCGACCTCCTTCGGGCGGCCGCGACCGGGGCTCTCAGCCTCGGCTTCGCGCCACGCGTATTCGCCCAGTCCCAGTCTGCCGCCCCGAAGCCGCCGCGCCAGGCGGGACCGTTACCCGAGGGAGTCGGACGGGCCGCGGCGCCTCTACGTATCCTGATTCTCGGGGGCACGGGCTTCACCGGGCCGCACCAGGTGAAATACGCCCTCGCCCGCGGTCACAAGATCACCTTGTTCAACCGCGGCAGGAATCCGCACATGTGGCCGGGCGAGGTGGAGGAACTGACGGGCGACCGCAATACCGGCGACCTCGCGGCGCTGACCGGACGCACGTGGGACGTGTGCATCGACAACCCCACCACGCTCCCCTTCTGGGTGCGTGATGCCGGCCGGATGCTGAAAGGCCGCGTCGGTCAGTATGTATTCATCTCCACACTGTCGGTCCACGCGTCCGAAGCGACGGTCGGCGCCGACGAGAGCGATCCCGTCGCGGAGTACAAGGGCGCCGATCCGATGACAGAAACGCAGGACACCCTGCGCGCGAACGTCGGCGGCCTGTACGGCCCGCTGAAAGCCGTTTCCGAAAGGGAAGCCGAACGCTGGTTCCCCGGCATCACGACCGTCATCCGCCCCACGCTCATTGTCGGCCCCGGCGACGAGAGTGACCGGTTCTCGTACTGGCCCGTCCGCCTCGATCGCGGCGGCGAGGTCCTGGCACCCGGCGACGGCAGTGATTTCGTGCAGTACATCGACGCGCGGGACCTTGCCGAGTGGACGGTCCGGATGGCGGAAGCGAAGTCGTTCGGCACCTTCACCGCGGCGGGCCCTGGGTTCGAAATGACCATGGCCGAGATGCTGCTGGGCATCCGCGCCGCTTCGACCGTTGGCGCGAAGATCGTGTGGGTCCCTGCGGACTTCCTCCGGGCGCAGAAGGTGCGGGCCTGGTCCGACATGCCGGTCTGGGTGCCGACGACGCCCGAGACGGCGGGATTCAGCCGCCGCAGCAACAGGAAGGCGATCGCGGCGGGCCTGACCTTCCGGCCGCTGGCGCAGACCGCACTCGACACGCTGGCGTGGTTCAAGTCACAGTCGGCCGAACGGCAGGCGGCGCTGAAGGCAGGCATCAAGCCCGAGCGCGAACGGGAAGTGCTGGCCGCCTGGTTCGCGAAGAAATAACCCGTGCGCCGGCGTCGCCGCCGGTCATGCGAGGCGCCGCGCCCGGAGGTGCAAGGCCAGGCCGAGTTGGATGAGCGCGCAGACGGTGACGACCCGCGCCATCATGAACGACCGGTACAGCTCGCGTCCCATCACGTCCCAGATCGACAGCCCGGCGATCGCCAGGCACGCGAACAGGAGCCATCGAAGAGACGGCGCCAGTGCGCCGCTTCGGTCGAGCAGGACGAGCACGACCGGCGTGCCGACGAGCAGCACGTAGTCCCATCCCTGCGGTGAAAGCAGCGGAATCAGGAAGAGGATCACGCCCGTTTCGAGATACTCGGGCAGCGGCGTGCCCACGCGCTGCCGGAACGTCCACGTGCAGGCGCCAACGAGCAGGATGGCCGCGCCCAGTGCGAGGCGGCCGGCGAGAGGCCCGACGCCGAACCAGCTGGCGAACGTCCCCGCCAGCGAGGCGTTGTCCTGGCCCGCCAGATTCGGCGCCGTCGATGTCGTCACGACCGTCCAGAGTCCACGCAGCAGGTCGAGGTTTCCATCGACTCCGTACCGCACCACAGGTAACGTCACCACCGCCACGAGGCCGGCGACGAACCAGGCCGCGGCGCCGACTCGCCGCCGCGCGACCAGCCAGGGCCAGAACAGGATGGCGTACGGCTTGACGGCGGTGGCCGCGGCCAGCAGCAGCCCGACGGTCCGCTCGCGGCCCTTTCGCCCCGCGTCGAGCGCCAGCATCGCGAGGAGCGCCAGGAGGATGTTCGTCTGCCCGAGGCCGATCTCTCGAATGTAGAACTTCCCCATCGCGAGGATCAGCATCCAGACGAGGAATCGAGTGGAACGCCGCTGGTCGGGCAGCAGGCGAAGCGACAGCGTCACGAACCAGATCAGAAGGCCAATCGAGACGCTGAACCAGACGGCGCGCGCGGCCACCGGCGGAAGCAGGCTGAGCGGGGCGATGACGAAAGCAAACGCCGGGAGGTACTTGTACTGCCAGTGCCCGTCTTCGGCCCGGTAGAGGTTCTCTCCGGCGACGACGCGGGAACCGGCCGTCAGGTAGACGCCGAAATCGTACATCTGCCCCTTCGCCCTCAGGCCGAAGCCGATGGCGGCC
>CAZJRM010000013.1:8106-42296 GCA_964547975.1 uncultured Vicinamibacterales bacterium
GTGCTGCTGTCGGTGAGCCTGCAGGCCAACGAAGGCATGTGGATGCCCCAGCAGATTCCCGCGCTCGCCGCGAAGCTCCGCGTGCTGGGGTTCGTCGGCGATCCGAACGCGTTCGCGGACTTGACCGGGCAGCCGATGGGCGCCATCGTGTCGCTCGGCGGATGTACCGCCTCGTTCGTGTCTCCCGACGGCCTCATCGTCACGAATCACCATTGCGTCACGGGCGGGCTGCAGTTCAATTCGACCCCGCAGCGCAACCTCCTGAAGGACGGATTCTACGCGGCGACGCTGGCCGACGAATTGAGCAACGGCCCCGGGTCGCGCGTGTTCGTCACGACCGCCGTCAACGACGTCACCGCGGCCATCACCGGCGGCATCGCGCCGACGGTGGGCGACCGTGAGCGCTACGACACGATCGACCGCCGTGTGAAGGAGCGGATCGCGGCCTGTGAGAAGGACGGCGCGCGATGCACGGTGTCCTCCTTCTTCGAAGGCCTGAAGTATTTCGAGATCGCCCAGCTCGAGATCAAGGATGTGCGGCTCGTGTACGCGCCGGCCGAAGGCATCGGCGTATTCGGGGGTGAGACCGACAACTGGCGCTGGCCGCGTCACACGGGTGACTGGAGCTTCCTGCGGGCCTACGTGGGCAAGGATGGGAAGCCGGCCGCGTACTCGAAGGACAACGTGCCGTACAAGCCGAAACACTGGCTGCCCGTCGCACCCGCCGGCGTCAAGCCGAACGACCTGGTGTTCGTCGTGGGCTACCCGGGGCGCACGCTGCGCCATCAGACCTACGCCGAGGTGAAGGAAACCGTCGAGTGGGCCCTGCCGAGGTCGATTCGCCTCGCGGAGGAACAGCTGGCGCTCATCGACGCGCTGACGAAGGACAAGCCCGAACTGGCCATCAAGGTCGCCGGGCGCGTGCAGGGGCTGAACAACGGGCTGACCAACTCGCGCGGCGTGCTCGAGGGCATGGTGAAGGGTGGGGCCCTCGCCAAGAAGCAGGCGCTGGAGCAGGAGCTGGTGTCGTGGATTGAAGCCAGCCCGGCGCGGAAGACGAAGTACGGCGAAGCCCTGTCGGCCATGCGGGCGCTGCAGGCCCAGGGCGAATCCACCCGCGATCGCAACGCCGCGCTCGGCCTGCTGTCGAGCGCCTCGTCGTACCTGAGCGCGGCCCAGACGCTCTATCGGCTGTCGGTCCAGCGGCCGAAGGCCGACGTCGCACGCGACCCCGGTTACCAGGAACGCGACTGGGGTCGCATCCGCGAGAGCCTCGATCGACTGCAGCGGACGATCGACCCCACCGCGGATCGGGCCCTGCTGCGCTGGGCGATGGGCCACGCCGCGGCGTTGCCGGCCTCGCAGCGGATCGCGCCGTTCGACACGTTCGCAGGCCTGACGTCGGGGATGGACAAGGCGGCCTCCGCCAGGGCCGTCGACGCGTGCCTCGACAAGCTCTACGCGGGGACCAGGCTGGCCGACCGCGACACGCGGATGGCCCTCATGGACAAGAGCACGGCCGACCTGGCGGCGGCGGGCGACACGTTCATCGCGCTGGCCGCCGCCCTGGAACCGATGGCGGAAACCAATCGCGAAGCCGCAAAGAACCGCGCGGGCGCGTCCGCGAAGGTCCGCCCGGTCTACATGCAGGCGATGCTCGACCGCGCCGGCGGTGTCCTCGCCCCGGATGCCAACAGCACGTTGCGAGTCACCTTCGGCCAGGTGAAGGGTGTGGAGTCGCGCGACGGCCTGATCTACAAGCCCCAGACGACCCTCGAAGGCATCATCGAGAAGCACACGGGCAGCGGCGATTTCGATGCCCCGCAGAAGCAGCTCGACGCCATCAGGGCACTGCGGGCGGGCAAGAAGACCGTGTTCTTCGACGCGGGCGTGAAGGACGTGCCGGTCAACTTCCTGTCGACGGTCGACACCACCGGCGGCAACTCCGGGTCGCCGACGCTGAACGCGAAGGGCGAACTCGTGGGCCTGCTGTTCGACGGGACGTACGAGTCGGTCTCGTCGGACTACCTCTTCGACAGCGTGAAGACGCGGTCGATTCACGTGGACAGCCGCTACATGCTGTGGACCATGGCCGAGGTCGACGGCGCGAAGCGGCTCCTGGACGAGATGAAGGTGTCGCTCGTCGCGAGACCGGCGGCGCCGGCGGCCAAAGCGTCCGTCCCGGCGAAGTAGCGAAGAAAGGGGGCCAGGCCCCGTTTCCAGCGCGCGGAAAGGGGGCCAGGCCCCCTTTCCGAAGGGAAGAAAAGGGGGCCTGGCCCCCTTTTCGGTTACAGGCCGAGTTTGCGGCGGGCGAAAGGACGGGCGAACGCGTTGTTCGGGTTGTGCGTCGTGAAGGTCATCACCTTCCTGTAGAGCTCGGTCGCCGCCGCCTGGTTCCCGAGTTTCTCCTGGCACTGCGCCATCAGGTTCACGATGAACGGATCGTTCTGATTCCCCTTCGTGAACTCCGCCAGTGCCGCCGCGTAGTCGCCGCTGTAGAAGGCCACGTAGCCCGCGAGGTAGGGCAGGAACGGCGCCTGCTCGGGATTGGTCCCGGTGCCGAGGACCGCCCTGGCCTGTGTCACCTGCTTCGCCGCCTCCGCCTTGTCGCCACGACGGATGGCGATGCGGGCCTGGGCGTGATGCCAGCGGAACTGCCAGAGATCCTTCCGGGCGGCTGAGATGTTGGTTTCCTGCAGGCCGGCCTCGTACCCTTTCTTGTACCAGGCCGCCGCTGTGTCGAGGTCGCCGGATTCGAGGCACACCCGCGCCAGTTCGTTCGCGATTTCACCAGCGTTGTACGCGTCCTTGTCCCTCACGTAACGCTCGTAGAGCCTGGTTTCGAACGGCGCCGCGTCCTTGCAGTTGCTCTCGAAGGCGTACGCCATCGCCATCGATCGAAGCGCCGTGGCCTCGAGCGCCGGCGTGAGCGGCATCGCCAGCGCCTTCGAGAAATGCGTACGGGCCTCGGCGTACCGTCCCATCAGGTCGAGTTGCACCCCGACGCGAATCCGCGCCGGCGCCGACGCCGGGAACTTCTCGGTCACACGCAGGTACGACGCCAACGCCTCGTCAGCCTTGCCGTCGCGCATCAGTTGCTGTCCCTCGCGCAGGGCCTCGGTCACGGGATCCGGAGGCTGCTGCGGCTGGGGGGCCGGCGCCTGCGCCGCAAGCGCAGAGACGCCGAGGAGACACACCGCCAGGGTGTAGCCAATCCGCTGAGTTGTCCGCATGAACCGATTATGACACGGGCCAGCGTCCGGTTTCGAGACGAGCCCTCACGCCGGACCACAGGCGCGGGAAGTAGTCCCCGCCCGGAACGAGATGGGCCGAACTCCATTCGAACAGCGACGATGCGAACGGCACCATCGCGACCGCCTCGGGATGCCGCAGCCACTTCGACTTGAGGTCGCCGAGCCGAACGCGGTCGAGCGCGTCGCCGTCCTTCAACAACGCGGCCAGACGCCAGTGCGGGTCTCCGGCCGGAAGTTCGCCGCAGGAGTGAATGGTGACCGCCGCCTCGATGGCGGGCCAGTCCTGCGGTCGCACGCCGCCGCGCACGAGCCGTTCGCGCACCTCCGGCAGGTCCTGCAGGCGCGACCAGGCCCAGGCGCCATGCTCAGGACACCGGCCATCGTGAGTCCGCGCGAGGTCGTGCAGGTAGACCGCGGCCCAGAGCCGGGGCGCCTCTTCCACGCACCCCAGCGCCGCGACCAGCCGAAGGCCGTGGATCAGCACCCTCGCCACATGAGCCTGCCCGTGCAAGTGGCTCGGATGCCGGAATAACTCCGGCGACGGCACCATATCGTCGTCGCCCACCGTGATACGCGCGCGAGCGTCGTCGAGCGTCATCGGGCCCGGCGTTTCTTCGTCGGCTTCGGGGTCGTCCGAAACCGCTCCTTCCACAGATGGACGAGGGAAAGCCAGGGATGACGAAGCAGCATACGCGGGCCCGCGAATCGCATGACCTGGCGCATGGCTTCGCGCTCCACGGGCCTATAGCAGTGAATCGGGCACGTCTTGCACGTGGGCTTGCCCTCTCCGTAAGGACACCCGTCGAGGCGGCCATGGGAGTAGGCCAACAGCACGGCGCAGGAATCGCAGACGCCGCGCTCGTTCGGGTGGTGTTCCGCGCAGTAGATACGGACCATCGCCTCGACGGTCTTCTTCTCGGTGGCAATGGCGGCCGGAACGGCGCCGGCCCGCAGGGTGTCGGGAGCCATCGTCCTATCGTAGTGCACCCGCGGGCCGGACCGGAGGTCTACCACCGGCGCGTCGGGTCAGGACAGTACCCCGGCTCGAACCCGCGGGCGCCTTCGCGGCGGGCGAGCGGATCCGGCTGCGCCGGCGGCGCCGGAAGGACGCCGAGTCGCACGAGTTGCTCGCGAAACTCGTAGCGGAGGCTCAGCGACGCCGCCGGCGCTCGCTCGAGTTCGAGTGACACGGCGTGCACGGCGTGCTCGGTGGCGCGTCCCATGCCCGTCGCCGCGAATCCGTCGGCGGCGGCTCGCGAGGCCGACGACGGTGCGGCGGCCGCAGGAGGTGCACCCTCTGCCTCTCCCCGTTGCGCCCCCTTCGCCCTCGGCGGCGCCTCGTTCACCGAGAGGACGTCCTTGTCCTCGATCACGACGTGCTCGCGGTAGAACACGGCGCTGATGACACCGAGGTTCGCGACCTGCCCCAGCGCCTGGCCGTAGGACCGGTCTTCGGTCGTGAACGTGAAGCGTCGCGCGTGCGCCTGGCTCGTCTGCCAGCCGCTGATGACCACCGTTTCGAAGGGGCCTAGCACCCACTTCCGTCCGTCGCGGGCTGAGGTGTGGCGGGCGTCGATCGTGTTGAGACCATCGACCGCCAGCGCGACCGCGACGCGGACCGGATAGGGATTGGTGAGGCGGATGGCGTATTCGCGGCCCTTCACGGCCTCGACATAACGAGTGCCCCGCGCGGCGTACTGCGTCCGCGGCACGCCGTCGACGAGGATGTCGAGGCGCGGCGTCGCGCCGGCGTCGGTCCACCCGGCCGGCGTCCCCCACGCACCGACGGGTTCGGCCGCGCACGCCCACAGGGCGGCGCCAGCCATCAGGCACAGGGCAATGACCGTTACGGTTCGGTTCGGCATGTCGTCCTCCTGCAGGGAGAACGACGTCCCGCCGGTTTCTTGCAGCCCGCCTCGCGTGGGTCGATCAGGCGCCCCGTTCTACCTGGCCGGATTCCGCTCCAGCCAGCGGTTGAACAGCCACATCGCCAGCGCCGACACGAAACCGATCGCCATGAGGATGATCCACCCCAGCGCGTTCTGCGTCGGCACCAGTTCGAGCAGACCGTCGGGCCGCGTCGTGGCCCCTTTCGCCATGATGTCGTTGAAGATGATCGCCCCCACCGGCCCGCCGGTCAGCGCGCCGATGGCCAGCGGCAGATTCGCATAGCCCAGGAACAGCCCCTCCTGCCCCTTGGGCGCCACCGATCCGATGTACTCGTACATCCGGGCGGACGTGAAGAGTTCGCCGAACGCGATGAGCGCCACCGTGAGGATCAGGAACACGGAGCCGAGAGGCAGCCAGTGGGCGATCACCAGGCGCATCCCGCCGCTGGCATAAATCGGGTACACATTGATCAGCATCGACACGCCGATGATGATCGTGCCGACCACGATCGACCGGATCGCCTTCATTTTCCCGAAGAACTGCGTGATGGCCAGCTGCAGGCACACGATGACGAACGGATTGGCGGCCGTGTAGAGATCCATCGCGGGACTCGGTTCGACGACACGCTTCGCGTAGAGCGGCAGGACGTTGTAGACCTGGTTGTACACGAAGTAGAAGCCGCTCATCACGATCAGGAAGAGCGTGAATCGGCCGTTGCGCAGCACGAGCACCATGTCGACGAGGATCCGCCCGATCGACCGCCGCGGCTTGTCGGCCGCTCCGGGGGCCGCCGGCGGCTCCTGGTAGAAACCCAGCACGACGAAGAACGCGGCCACCGACGCACACGCCGCGACGGCGAAGATGTACGACAGGCTGTTGCCGGTCTCCACCCGTTCGGCCCCGCCCACCACCCACGCGATGAGCGCCCCGGCACCGACGACCACGGCCAGGAACGGACCGGTCATCCGGGCTCCCCGGCCCTGCTCCTTCGCTTCGACGGCCCGGTTCACGAGGTAGACGAGCGCGGCGGCCGCAGCCGCGCAGATCACGACCACTTCCAGGATCGTGATGGTGCCGTAGCCGCGCCGCACGACGTACCCGGTGCCGCGGCCGAACAGCGACCCGATGTTGATGATCATGTAGAAGATCGCGAAGCCGAGGGTCGCGCGGGCCCCTGCAACCTTCTGCACCGTCCCCGACACGCACGGCTTGATGACCGAGCCGCCGATCCCGATGAGCACGATGCCGACCACGACGGGAATCACGACCGCGCGGGACGCCGTCACCTCGCGCGCGACCGACGGCGCGAGGGCGGCGCCTCCGGACCACACCGGAAACCCGACGAGCGCGTAGCCGATCGTCAGCAGGACGAACGCGATCCGCAGCGAGCGGCGGAATCCGATCTGGTCGGCGATCGTGCCTGACAGGATCGGCAGGAAATAGACCAGCGTCCACAGCACGCTGCCGTTCAGAACCGACGGCCAGTAGTCGCCGAAGCCCAGCTGGCCGAGGTAGATGACCAGGAAGCTGGCCATCGAATAAAAGGCGGCACGCTCGAACAGCTCGGTGACGTTCGCGCTCCAGAAGACCTTCGGGAACTGTTCCTGACCGTGGCTGGCGCTGTCCATGTCGGGCTCCTCAACGGCGCCGCCTTGCGCGGCGCGGGCTTTCGCGGGGCGAAGACCCGCGCATCATAACTGAAAGCCGGTCGCCGCGGGCCATCCGCCCGGCGTACGGGTCAGAGGGCGTGATCGGCCGGGAGGTCGACGCCGGACCAGGCGCGTTTCGACGTCCAGTCCTGCGCCGGAGCCGACCAGAACTCGTCGGTCGGCGGCAGGCCGAGCGGCAGCAGCGCCGTCGCACAGAGGTACGTGCTGCCGGTCGAGATGTACGTCTCCCCCACCGAGGGCTGATGGCCGCAGAGCCCCACCGTCAGCCAGCCGGCGCGATCGAAGGTTCCGGGGGCGGTCATGGTCCGACGGAGGACAGCGGTGAGCGCGCCGCGCACCTGCGCCGGGGACACGCCATCAGGCAACTGGTGCAGGAGGGCCATCTGGGCCAGCAACTGGAACGCGCCGGCCCGGTACGCGAGCGATCGGCCGATGGGAGGAAACGTGCCGTCGGGGGAGACGAGCCGTTCCTGGATGGCCGCGTAGCGCCTCGCACGTTTCAGCACCGGGTCTCGCAGCGCGTCCCAGCTGCGGTTCGCGGGCGATACGGCGGCGAGGACATCGAGCAGCATGGGCTGGATCACGAAGCTGTTGTAGTAGTCCCAGTGGAACTCCGGGCCGTCACCGTAGATGCCGTCGCCCTTGTACCACTGGTCGTGCTGACGCAGCGCGTAGTCCACCCGCATCGCGTCCCAGTCCTCACCGACGACACACAGGCAGGCTTCGATCATGGCGCTGAACAGCAGCCAGTTGCTGAAGCCGGGGCGGATACGCCGGGTCGTCTTCAGGACCGACACCACCTGCGCCCGCGTGGTGGGCGGCAGTTCGCGCCAGAGAGCGCCACGCGCGCGGAGGATCGCGTGCGCGAGAAACGCCGCGTCCACGAGGGGTTGCGCGCCCTCGGTGACGTTCACGAAGTCCGGGGAGGAGGGGTCCACCGCGGCCATGACCGACCGGCGCGCGAGATCGGCGAGTCGCCGGCGGTGCCCGCCTTCCGCTCCCCCGTCAGGCCCCGACTCGAGCCACGGCGCGATCCCTGCCAGCAGGCGTCCGATGGCCTCGAGGTGCGTGTACTTCGCGCGATCGGCCTCGGCCCCCGGCCGAGCTTCGACTGGCATCGAGGCGCGGAGCCGTCCGGCCGCGAGGTTGGTCAGCACAGGGTCGGCGATGCGGACCGCAATCTCGACCCAGTTCGCGCGGTCGGCGACGCCGCCGGCCGGCGTGGGCGCCTGGCTGGGAGGAGTGGTTCGGGAGGCACTCGCGAACCCGGTCCCCGTCGGCCCGAGGGCGACGGCGGCAGCAGCCCGCGCAAGAAACGTTCGTCGGCTCGGCATGCCGTGCAGTGTACCCGAGGGTCAGGCCCCTTTTCTCATTTCAGTCTCATTTCTGCCGCGCCCTCTCCTTCCCTGGCACGTCCCTTGACGACGCGTGCTCCTGAACGAGAAGGAGAAACCGCCATGTCCAGACCGCGACGCCACCTCCCTGCCGGCTACGTCTACCACGTCATCAACCGCGGCAACGAACGCCGCACACTGTTCCAGAATGCCGATGAATACACCCAATTCCTCGACTTGATGGGCTGGACTCACAGGTTCGTGCCGATGCGCGTCGTCGGATGGTGCCTGATGCCGAACCACTGGCACCTCCTGCTCTGGCCCACGGTCGACAATGCAATTTCTGCGTACATGCACCGCCTCGCCACGACGCACGCCGTGCTACATCGCCGCCGACTCGCGCTGCCGGGAACGGGCCACGTCTACCAGGGACGGTTCCGGGCGTTCGCCGTCCAGGACGGGCGCTACTACGTCACCGTGATGAGGTACGTGGAGGCGAATCCAGCCCGGGCCGGACTGGTGCCTCGCGCCAGCGAGTGGCCGTGGTCGAGCCTCAGAGCACGCGACGCCTGGTCGCCGCTCATCGCACCAGGTCCGGTCGAATTGCCCGGAAACTGGCCGGTGGTCGTCAACGGCCCCGACCGCTGGCGGGACACGGCGGCTGTTCGCCGTTGCGTCCAGTCTGACCGACCCTTTGGCGGGTGGCGGTGGGTGGAGCGCACGGCCGGTGTCATGGGGCTGCAGCAGAAACTGCGGTCGCGGGGACGTCCGAGGGCCCCAAAGTGAGACGGGGATGAGAAAAGGGGCCTGACCCTCGTGTTACGCTCGACAGTGGCATGGTTGCACTCACGCGCGTCAGCAAGCAGTACGGCCGGCAGTTGCTCTTCGTCGAGGCGTCCTTCCAGCTGAACCCGGGGGAACGCGTCGGTCTCGTGGGGCCCAACGGCTCCGGCAAGACCACGCTCTTCCGGATGATCGTCGGGGAGGAGTCGTGCGACGAAGGCGAGGTCTCCGTCCCGAAACGCACGACCATCGGGTACTTCCGCCAGGACATCGAAGACATGGCCGGCCGCAGCGTGCTCGACGAGACCATCGCCGGCTGCGGGCGCGTCGGGGATCTCCACCACGAACTCGAGGCGCTCCAGCACGCGATGGGCGATTCGGCGCAGGCCGACGCGCTCGACCGCATCCTCGAGCGCTTCGGTCACGTGCAGGAAGAATACGAACACCTCGGCGGCTACGCGCTCGAAGCCCAGGCGCGGGAAGTCCTCCACGGCCTTGGCTTCGACGACGATCACATCGACGGCGACGTCGGCGCGCTCTCGGGCGGATGGAAGATGCGCGTCGCCATGGCGCGCGTCCTGCTCGGCACGCCGGACGTCCTGCTGATGGACGAGCCGACGAACCACCTCGACATCGAGTCCATCATCTGGCTCGAGTCGTACCTCGCCGGCTACCCGGGCGCGCTGCTCATGACGTCGCACGACCGCGCCTTCATGAACCGCGTCGTCACGAAGATCGCCGACATCGACGACGGCGACATCACGGTCTACTCGGGCGACTACGACTTCTACGAACACGAACGCGCGATCCGCGAGGCGAACCGCGAAGCCGCCTACGCCCGCCAGCAGGCGATGCTGGCGAAGGAACGGCGCTTCATCGAACGCTTCTCGGCGCACGCCGCCAAGGCGGCCCAGGTCCAGAGCCGGGTCAAGGCCCTCGACAAGATCGAGAAGATCGAACTGCCCAGGAAACGGCGAGTCGTGCGGTTCGACTTCCGCACCCCGCCCCGCTCGGGCGACCTGGTCGCCACGCTCGAAGGCGTCGGCAAGGCCTACGGCCGGCGGGTCATCTACGAGGACTTCGGGATGACCATCCGCCGGGGCGAGCGCTGGTGCGTCATGGGGCGCAACGGCGCGGGCAAGACGACGCTCCTGCGCATGGTGGCGGGCGTGCTCCGCCCCGAGGCCGGCACCATCACGCTCGGCGCGAGCCTCAAGATGGGTTACTTCTCGCAGCAGGCCCTCGACATCCTCGACCCCGATCTCACGATCGACGAACAGCTGCAGAAGGACTTTCCGCTGGAATCACCCGGGGTGCTGCGCAACCTGGCCGGCGCCTTCCAGTTCTCGGGCGACGACATCGACAAAAAGATCCGGGCGCTGTCCGGCGGCGAGAAGACCCGCCTGGTCATGGCGCGCATGCTGCTCGATCCGCCGAACTTCCTCGTGCTCGACGAACCGACGAACCACCTCGATCTGGCAACCAAGGACATGCTCGTCGAGGCGCTCTCGGCCTACGAAGGTACGATGCTGTTCGTCTCGCACGACCGTGCGTTCCTGCGCGGGCTCAGCAACCGGGTCCTCGAAATCGGCGGCGAGTCAGGCCAGGACTCTCAGCCTCACCTGTACCCAGGCTCGTATGTCGAATACGTCCAGCGCACCGGGCACGAAGCGCCGGGCGTGCACGCGTAGCGGGGACCGGGCTCGCGCGCCGGGCCGACGCCGAACGCCGCCGAGGCCCCGGCGCTACGCCACGAACAACTCGCGGTACTCCCGCAACCGCGCCGCGTGGTGCCCTCGCATCAGCACCAGGTGATTGCCCGGCGGGTTCTCCAGCAGACCGGCCACGCCCGCCTCGATCGTCACCCGGACCTGCGTGCGGCACCGCTCTTCGACGGATTCGTTCGCCACTACCTGACCGTCTTCCGCGAACACCCGACGCAGGTCTTCGCCGGCGATGCGCGCCACGGTCACGGGCCCGGCCTCGAGGGTCCCCTGGATTCCGACGCCGAGCGACGACTCGAAGTGGGACCTCAACGTATACGCCGTGACCATCGCTCGCGCGATCGTGCAGTGCGCCAGCCATACGCCCCGGGCCGGCACGTCCAGGTCCTGGGGATTCGCCATGAACGCCGGGGCCCCGGTGGCCGCCTGCGCCCACATCATCGTCAACGTCGCCGGCACGTCACCCTCGCAGCCAGCGACGATCCCGGCATCCGACAGCCAGGACAGCCCCAGGCACCCGGTCGTCCGATGATCGACCACGAGGTCGAAACACCGGACGGTGCACGCATCCAGGCGGTGGCGCGCCACAACCCGGCGCAGCGCGATCGCCACGGCCGCGCCCGTCTCGACGTCGCGCGACGACGGCTCGACCACGGCCACCGCCTGCGCGGAGACGTCGCGCGCCATTGCCCGCGCCTCACCAGGCGCCACTGCGCGCATCGCCTCGACGACCTCGCCCATCGGCACGTCGACGATCGCGGGGCCCCAGGCCCGCGTCACGACCTCCGAAGCCGGCGTGCTCGCGACCAGCCAGTCCGACGGCGCGCCAATCCGTCCGAGCCTGGCCTTCGCCAGCGTCCGCCGCACGGCCCCGTAGTCAGCAAGTCTCCCGAGTACCGGGTCTGGCGCGCTCCGCCCGTTCAGCAGGTAGATCCGGCCCGCGCGTCCGGTCTGCCTCAGCCGGCTCAGGGTCTCGAGGGCCGCAGGCAGCGAGTTCCGCTCGGGATGGGCCACGAGGAACCCCGGTATCCCGTAGCGCTCGACGGCCCGCAACGCCAGCGACTCGGTGCCCCCCGTCACCATGAGCAACACATCCGGAGGGGTATCGTCCCCGTCGGAGACGGCGCGGCACGCGATCCCGTGACGCGCCAGCTCACGCGTCACCGACGCGACGACATCTGCCACCTGGGCGGCGGTGCTGAACGACGACGCGAGCGGAAGCATCGACAACATGGCGCACAGCATACACCGCCGCCGGCCGGTCTATACTCGACGCACCTGTCCACTGGAGGTTGCCGTGCCGCGTCGCCGCCCCATTCTGACCGTGCTTCTCGTCATCGCCGCCGCCACGTACGTCCGCACCCAGGGGACGGCGCCGGGGGCCCCGGTCCTGCCTGCCGCGCTCGATGCGCAGCTCCACGCCCTCTTTGAACGCCACGAGTACGCCCCGCAGTCGATGGGCCCCTTCGCGTGGCTGGACGGCGGACGGCGGTATACGGCCATCGCGAACGGCCCGACGCCGGATCTCCTCGCGTTCGACACAGCCACCGGTGCCTCAGAGGTGCTCGTGCCGGCATCGGCGCTGGTCCCGCCGGGGCGCCGCGAGCCCCTCGCCATGTCGGACTACACATGGTCGCCGGACCGGAGCCGGCTCCTGGTCTTCACCAATACCCGCCGGGTCTGGCGGCAGCACACACGCGGCGACTACTGGGTACTCGCGCGCGAGTCGGGACGTCTCACCAAACTCGGCGGCCACGCGCCCGAGGCGTCGCTGATGTTCGCCAAGTTCTCGCCGGGAGGCTCCTCGGTCGCGTACGTGCGCGAGCGCAACCTCTACGTCGAGGATCTCCTCACCGGGCGGATTCGCGCGCTGACCACCGACGGCGGAGACGACGTCATCAACGGCACGGCGGACTGGGTCAACGAGGAGGAGTTCTCGATCCGGGACGGTTTCCGCTGGAGCCCCGACGGCCGGTTCATCGCGTTCTGGCAGTTCAACACCTCGGGCGTCGAACGTTTCACGCTCATCAACAACACGGCCGGCCTCTACCCGACGACCACCGTCTTCCCGTATCCCAAGCCCGGTACGCCCAACTCCGCAGCGCGCGTCGGCATCGTCGACGTGGCCAGCGGCCGCACGGTGTGGGTCGCGACGGACGGCGACGCGCGCGAACAGTACATTCCCTGGATCGCGTGGGCCGATGCCTCCTCACTGGCGCTGCAGCACATGAACCGCCTGCAGAACCGCAACGACTTCCTGCTCGCCGACGCGGCCACCGGGCACGTGCGACGCGTGTTCCGCGACACCTCCGACACGTGGCTCGACACGGCGGACCCGGTCACCGCCGTCTCCGGGGGCGCCGAGTTCACGTGGGTCAGCGAACGGAACGGTTTCCGCCAGGTCATGGCGGTCGCCCGCGCGGACGGCCGTACCCGGCTGCTCACCGACTGGCCCGCCGACATTCTCGAGGTGGCCGCCGTGGACGCCGCGGGCGATCGTCTCTACGTCATCGCGTCGCCGACCAACGCCACGGAGCGATATCTGTACATGTCCCGGATCGGCGCGCCCGCGCGCCCGCAGCGTGTGACTCCGGCCGACCAGCCGGGCACGCACAGCTACGTCATCTCTCCCGACGGCCGCTGGGCGGTCCACACGTGGTCGCAGTTCGATGTCCCCCCGCGGATCGAGGTCGTCAGCCTGCCGGACCACCGGGTCGTGCGCACGGTCGTCGACAACGCCGCGCTGGCCGCGCGCGTCGCGCCGCACCTCCAGCCCCCCGTGGAGTTCTTCACCCTCGACATCGGCGGCGTGACGCTCGACGGATGGTTACTCACGCCGAAGGACTTCGACGCGACGAAACGGTATCCCCTGCTGGTGAACGTGTACGGCGAACCTGCCGGTACCACGGTGGTCAACAGCTGGGGCGGAACCGGCGCGCTCTTCCACCGGGCCTTGTGCAACGAGGGCTACCTGGTGGCCTCGTTCGACAATCGCGGCACACCGTCGCTCAAGGGAGCGGCCTGGCGCAAGGTGGTCTACGGCGCCGTTGGTGAACTGTCGGCGTCGGAACAGGCCGCAGCCGTCCGGGCGCTGGCGGCGAAACGGCCGTACGTCGATCCGACGCGGGTCGGCATCTGGGGATGGAGCGGCGGCGGGTCCAACACGCTCAACGCCCTCTTCCGCCATCCCGATGTCTACCGCGTCGGCATCGCGGTAGCCCCGGTGCCGGACCAGCGGCTCTACGACACGATCTACCAGGAGCGGTACATGGGGTTACCCGGACCGAACGCGGACGGCTACCGCCGCGGATCACCAATCTCGTTCGCGGAAGGCCTGCGGGGCCGCCTGCTCGTGATTCACGGCACCGGCGACGACAACGTGCACTACCAGGGCGTGGAACGGCTCATCGACCGGCTGGTGGCGCTGGGCAAACCGTTCGACGTGATGGTCTACCCCAACCGATCACACGGGATCTCCGAGGGAGCCGGCACGACGCTCCACCTGCGGTCACTGATCGCCAGATACCTGCTGGAGCATCTCCCGGCGGGCGGCCGCTGAGGTCAGCGCAGGAGGAGGTAGAGGCAGACGGTGCCGGCGATCAAGGCAACACCAGCCAGCACCGCGCGCCAGGTCCGGGGAGCGGTGGCGTTCTCGCCGGTCGTCGAGTCGAGCACCTCACCCGGACGGGGGACGGCGGACGGTCCGTGTTCCTCGGCCTCCGTGGAGGTTCCCCCGGACGCGGACACCGGCGTGTCCGCGGGGTCGGTCAGGCCCGGGGCCTCGACGAACTGCCAGGCCACGAGCGCGTCGTCCACCGCGACGGGTGCGGCGATCGCCCCGTCTGGCCAGGCCGGCGCATCCGCCGAGCGTCCCTGCCCCGACGCCAGCGGCGCTCGGCCCTCGCTGCCGTCGAAGCGGCGCCTGGAAATCCGGATGTCCCTGATGGTCGCGTGGAGCACGGTCATACGCGCCCGGCTCGGTCCGTCCGGCGGCTTGATGGCGTTCAGGAGATCTTCCGCGGAGGTTTCGTCGCCGCGCTCGAGGGCCACACGGGCAGCCTCGATGACGCGGTCGGCCGCAGCGACGGCCGCCCGGCGATCCTCGTCATGGCTCACTTCGGCATCCCAGCCGGAGGCGCTCTCCCACACAGCCACGCCCTTCCCCTCGCCGACGGATCCGTCGCCGGGCCGTCCAGGAGTCGAGTCTACTACGGCCGCCGCCGACAGACGCGTCAAACCAGCAGCACGACCTTGCCGACGCTGCGCCCCGACTGCAGGTAACGCATGGCCGCCGGAGCCGCCTCGAACGGGAACTCGCGGCCCACGTGCGGCGGGCGCGTGACGAGTCGTCCGAGTTCGTCGTAGGCGGGCGGGAGCAGGTCCGCGCGATCCCAGAGCCAGATGAGATTGAACCCCATGACGCTGCGGTTCGCGGAGATCATGCGCAACGGATCGACCCGAGGCCGTGTGAGGTACTGCCAGCCAAGCCGCCACCAGTTCGGTCGCGCGCCTGTCGGCATGAAGTCGGCGCTGCCGAAGATCACGAGGCGTCCCGCGGGTGCCAGCCGCCGGTACCCGGGCTTGAAGTACGGCCCGGCTACCGAATCGAGGATCAGATCGAAACCCGGGGCCCCGATGGACGCCAGTCCGGCGTCAAGCTGCGCCCCGAACGTCCGCCGGTCACGCACGATGACCTGGCCTCGAGTCAGGCCATACGTGGTCTCGAGCCACTGCCGCTTGGCCTCGGTGCCCACCGTGGCCACCACGCGCGCGCCAAGGCGGCCGAGAATCTCGAGCGCGTTGAGTCCCACGCCGCCCGCCGCCGAGTGGACAAGCACGGCGGCTCCCGGTCCGGCGGCCCCCAGCGTCCGGATGGCGTACCACGCGGTCAGCGCCTGGACCGGGAATGCCGCGCCCTGCGCGGGGGTCCAGGACGGCGGCCGCCGGCGCAGGTAACGCGCGTCCAGCGTCACTCGGCTCGCGTACGCGCCAAACCGGGTGAGTCCCATCACGGCGTCACCGACGGCCACCGCGGTCACGCCCGGCCCGACGGCATCAACGACTCCCGCGAACTCGAGCCCCGGCGTGAACGGCCCGGTCGGTGTCGCGGAGTACAACCCCAGGACGGCAAATACGTCGGCGAGATTCAAGCCGACCGCCTCCACCCGGACCAACGCGTCTCCAGGCCCCGGAGGCACCTCGTCGAGCGTCTCCAGGCGGAGACGATCCAGCCTCCCGGCCCGAGCCGCCCGCCAGGCCCTCCGCCCCCCGGCCGCCACAGCGGGCTCGCCCGGTACCTGCTGAAAGGATGGAACTTGCATCGGGTCCTGTCCTTGGGTGTACAATCGACTCACTCAATCTGGATCGGCACCGTCGCCGGGACGGGTCGAGCGTGTATCGAAGAGCTCCCGCTAGGAGACTGCCACGATGAAGACGCATCTGCAAGCACTCAGGAAGGTGACGGCGCTGACGCTGGCGTTCGCGTTCGTGCTCGCCTTCGGGCTGACCCTGCCGGCCAGCGCGGCCGCCCAGGGCGACAACTACAAGACGCTGACGAGACTCGGCGGCGGCAGCCGGTTCGACGCCCCCCTGAAGGACGTCAAGGCCGTCCAGAAATGGGTGGCCAAGAAGCGCGCACAGAAGGGCATCTCCGATGTCATGGAGAAGGCCGGCATCGCGCAGTTGACGCCGACTGTCATCGACATCCTGACGAAAGCCGATCCGGCCCAGTTGAAGGAGACCGACTTCCAGCCCGGCAACACGATGGTCTGGATGGCGTTCCGCCGCGGCGGAAACAAGCCGGACATCGTCCGGAATGTGAAGTGGGGTGGCAAGAAGCCGTTCCAGGGCTACTCGTTCGTCATTGACGACATGGTGAATACGTACACGTTCATCGTGCCGAAGCCGTGTTCCAATATCAGCCTGGTGTCCAGCGAGCCGAGCCGTGAGAAGGCACGCCTCGACGCCGAGAAGGCCGAGAAGGACAGGCTCGAACGTGAGCGCCTCGAGAAGGAACGGGCCGCGAAGGAAGCCGCGCGTCTCGAAGCCGAACGGCGAGAGCGCGAGCGCCTCGAGAAGGAGCGCCTCGAAAAGGAACGCCTCGAGAAGGAACGGATCGAGAAAGAACGCATCGCGGCCGAAGAAGCTGACAAGGCCCGTGTGGAAGCCGCGCGGGTGGCCGCCGAACAGCAGGCCAAGTGGGATGTCTTCGGTGCCGGGTTCTTCGGCAAGGAGCGCCGCACGCGAGAAGAGGACGCGTCGCTCTATTCGACGCTGTGTTCGCCGCTGGCCGGCGTGAAGTTCGGTGCCGAATACAAGGCCTCGCCGAACTTCAAGATCGCTCCCGCCATCGGCGGCGCCATCAACTTCGAAGACAGCTCGTTCTCGAGCGTGTTCGCCGAAGTCGAGGGCAACCTGTTCTCGAGCAACGGCCGGAGCTTCGCGGGCGTCGGCTTCGGCGTGTGGGACTTCACGCACGGCGACTACGTGAACGCGTCGTTCCTGGTGCACGCCGGCCAGCAGATCTGGGGCAACACGCAGAACGACAAGCTGTTCTTCGTGGGAGAAGGCCGGCTGTTCCTCGGCGCCGAGAACGGCCTGGACAACAACTACCAGTTCTGGTTCGGTCTCCGCTTCACCAAGCGGTAGCATCCGGGCAGACGCGGTCTCCATTCGCGGGCAGCGCGACGGCACCCCCGTCGCGCTGCCCGTTTTGTTGTCCAGGAGCGGACGTCAGTAGGCTGGTCGTTCCGCCACGAGCCGCTCGGCCAGCGCTTCGATCGTCAGCGGTGAAGACCCTTCCGCCTTGTTGTTCACGAGGAGGAAGACACCGCGTCCCGCGTTCACGCTGCGCCGGATGAGGTCGATGACATCGCGCCGCATCGCCTCGTCCGGCTCGACAAGCCGGTCGAAGGGCGCGAAGACCTGCCGCTGCTCTTCGTACCAGGTGCCCGGCCGGAGCAGCAGCCGGATCACGACCGACGGCTGCGCCTCCGGCGGCACGATCCTCGCCTGCGCCCCGGGCATCGGCATCGCCGACCAGTAGTTGTACACGTGGCTCGCGCCATGGCGCGCGAGCACCGTGCGATAGCGGTCGGTCAGCACCCACCGGTCGCGCAGTTCAACGGCATAGGAGAAGGCACGCGGCAGCCGGTCCAGCAACGCATCGAGACCGTCGATGAAGGCCTCGGCGTCGCTGGCACGCTTGTGCGTCGTCGGGGCGAACTGGAGCAGCACCGGCCCGGTATGCGCCGCGAACGACCTTGCCAGGGGCGCCAGCAGATCCCGCTCGAAACGGTCGGCCGACAGGAAGTCGGGATTCGGCAGGTGGCGCCCACGATCGCGCAACGTCGGCGACGTCACGGCGGCCGGTGCCTTGATGCAGCAGACGAATCCCTCCGGCAGGGAGGCCGCATACTGGGTCAGGTCCGCCTCGGGCATCGGCGCGTAGTAACTGCGGTCGATCCCGACCGTCCGCAGGAGCGGATGCTGGACGTACTCCCGCAGCCCGTCCTTCGACAGGACCGCCGCGCTGCGCCGGCGGGTGTAGACAATACCCTGCCAGCCCGGAAAACTCCAGGAACTGGTCCCCATGCGCAGCCCGGGCGGCAGCGCCGCCGACAGCACGCGGAACCGCTCGTAGCGTTGCTCGAGCGTCGACCCAGCCGCCGGCCATGGCGCGGCGTCCGCAGGCGTTCGCCCGCCGGCATCCCCGAAGAGTCCCAGCTGATCGGCCATCCCCAGCATTGTTCCCCACTCCGCGGCGGTCCGACAACCGTTCGCGGATTGTCCGCGGTCTCGCCCGGACTTCGGGGCACAATGTCCCGACGCCATGGCCGAACTGAAACGGACGCTCACCCTCTTCGACATGACCATGATCGCGATCGGCGGCACGATCGGATCGGGCATCTTCCTGACACCCTCGACGATCGCGCAGTACCTGCCCTCGCCCTGGATGATGCTGGCCGTCTGGGTGGCCGGCGGGGCCATCACGCTCGCCGGCGCGCTGACCTTGTCCGAAACGTCGGCGCTCCTTCCGGGTGCCGGCGGGATCTACGTCTTCCTGTCGAAGGCGTACGGCGACCTGGTCGGGTTCCTGTTCGGCTGGGCCTACTTCGTCGTCGTCAACGCGGGAGGCCTCGGGGCCATCAGCCTGGCGTTCGCCACCTACCTGGGCTTCTTCGTGCCGATGTCACCCGCCGCCACGAGCGCCGTGGCCATCGCCGGCCTGCTCCTGCTGACGGGCATCAACATCACGGGCGTGAAGGCCGGCGCGATCTTCTCCGACGTCTTCACCGTGCTCAAGCTGGTGGGCATCGCCGGGCTCATCGTCGTCGGACTCGCGCTCGGGTCGCCATCGACCGCGGACTTCGCGGGCCCGGTGCGGCTACCGGAGGGCGGGCTCGGCAACGCGCTGGCGCTGGCGATGGTAGGCGTGCTGTGGTCGTGCGGCGGATGGCAGCACGCCACGTTCGCCGGCGCGGAAGTGAAGAACCCCCAGCGGACGTTGCCGCTCGCCATGACGATCGCCGCGGTCGCGGTGACCCTCCTGTATCTGCTCACCAATACCGCGTATCTCTTCCTGCTCACGCCGGCCCAGATGGCGTCGTCGCCGCGTGTCGCGGCCGACGCCGTCTCCACGGTCGTCGGCCCCATCGGCGGCACGCTCATCTCGCTGGCCATCTTCATCTCGACGTTTGGCGTCGCGGGCATCTACACGCTCACCGCCCCGAGAATCTACTACGCGATGGCGGCCGACGGCCTGTTCTTCCGGAAGGTCGCGCACATCCACCCGCGGTTCCAGACGCCCGCCTTCGCCATCGGCACCCAGACGCTCTGGGCCATCGTGCTGATCCTGTTCTGGGGGACCTTCGAGAATCTCATCTCGTACGTGGTCTTCGTCGACTGGATCTTCTTCGCGCTCGCCGGCTTCAGCGTCATCGTCCTTCGCCGCACGATGCCCGACGCGCCCCGGCCGTACCGTGTGCCCGGCTATCCGTGGGTGCCGTTGTTCTTCGTCGCGACGTCGGTCTGGTTCGTTGTAACGACGTTGTTTCAGAAACCCGCGCAGGCCTGGGCTGGTGTCGTATTCCTCGGCCTCGGAGTCCCGGTGTACTACTACTGGCGGGGGCAGGCCCGCCGGACCGCAAGCCGAGAACCGCGCGGCGACGGGTCTCGTTAATCTGAGCAATGGCGCCTGGACCGGCGCCAGTCGCGGCGGACACGGCGCGCCCGCTTCCGGGCCCGTACCCGCCGCAGGAGGACCCTCATGACGTTCGTGCTGACGCTGCTCCTGGTGGTCATTGGATTGACGGTGTTCGTGTTTCTCACGCGCGCGGGCGTCATCCGCGGCGGTTCCGGCCGCGGGGCGGGCGC
Organism: uncultured Vicinamibacterales bacterium; assembly: GCA_964547975.1. Classification (GTDB taxonomy): domain Bacteria; phylum Acidobacteriota; class Vicinamibacteria; order Vicinamibacterales; family JAKQTR01; genus CAYJPV01. The sequence continues at coordinate 28,137 of CAZJRM010000013.1, forward strand.
CCTCGTCCTGGGACTCATCCTGCTCGTCGCCTTCTCCAAGACGGTCACGGTCATCCCGGCCGGGCACGTCGGCGTGGTCGATTTGTTCGGGCAGGTCTCCCCGAACACGCTGAAGTCCGGAATCCAGCTCGTCAACCCGCTCGCGCGCGTCGTGAAGATGTCGATCCAGACGCAGGAAATCAAGGAGACGATGGACGTGCCGTCGAAGGAGGGCCTGACCGTCCAGGTCGAGGTGAGCGTGCTCTTCCACCTCGATCCCGAGAAGGCCCAGGACGTCTACCGGACCGTGGGCGAGGAGTTCGTGCCCGTCCTGCTCGAGCCCCAGTTCCGTTCGGTCACGCGCGGTGTCACGGCGGCCTACGAGGCCAAGGCCCTCTACACATCTGAACGTGAACAGCTGGCCCACGCGGTCGCGGCCGACCTGAAGAAGCTCGTCGAGGGCCGGGGCATCGTGGTGGAGGCCACTCCGCTGCGCAAGCTGACCTTGCCGCAGCGGCTCGCGGCCGCGATTGAAGAAAAGCTGGGCGCCGAACAGGAGAGCCAGCGGATGCAGTTCGTCCTGCAGAAGGAGAAGCAGGAGGCCGACCGCAAGCGCATCGAGGCGGAGGGCATATCCGACTTCCAGAAGATCGTCAGCCAGGGCATCAACGACGGGCTGCTCCGCTGGAAGGGGATCGAAGCCACCATGAAGATCGCCGAGTCGGCGAACGCCAAGGTGGTGGTCATCGGGTCCGGCAAGGACGGCCTGCCCATCATCCTCGGCGACAAGTAGCTCGAGGCGGGGCCGGTGCCCGGACGGGCCCGGCCCCGCTCCGCTCGACATCACGAGAACGGGTAAGATAGCCGGACATGGTCGATCCCGCTCAACCCGCCTCCCGTTCCCCGCGGCACTGGCTCCGTCGCACGCTGCTCACGCTCCTCGGACTCGCCGTCGTCCTCGTCGCGCTGGTGTACTGGCGCCTGCGCGCGCCGCTGCCGGACGTCGACGGTACGCTGACGGTCAGCGGGCTGCAGGCGGACGTCGAGATCCTTCGCGACTCCGATCACGTCCCGCACATCCGCGCCGCCAACGAACCGGACGCGCACTTCGCGCTGGGCTACGTCCACGCGCAGGAACGGCTCTGGCAGATGGAACTGCAGCGGCGGGTCGCCTGGGGCCGGCTCTCGGAATTCGCCGGGGTGGAAGCCGTCGAGACCGATCGCCTGATGCGCACGATCGGACTCGGACGCGCGGCCGCCGCCACCTGGCCGCGCCTCGCGCCCGACGCGCGGGCGGCCATCGAGTCGTACGTTGCCGGGATCAATGCGTTCCTGGCCACCCATCGCGGAGGCAGCCTGCCGGTCGAGTTCGCGATCCTCCGCATCACACCCGAGCCCTTCCGCGGTGAAGACGTCGTCGCTTGGTACAAGACGATGGCGTGGCTGCTCAGCACCAACTGGCACGACGAACTGCTGCGCCTGCGGATGACGACGCTGGTGGGCGAGGAGGGCGCGAACCAGCTGCTGCCGGCCTACACGGCGGATGGCCCGATCGTCCTGCCTCCCGACGCGGTGCCCGCACCGCTCCCCTCGACCCCGCTGCCGAATCTCGCGGTGCCCATCGCGCCGGCCCCGCTTGCTCCCGGACGTGGTGACGCGGCGCTGGCCGATCTCGCGGCCCTTCTCGAGCGGGCCTCCCTGGAACCGTTGTCGCTGCCCCTGACCGGCGGCAGCAACAACTGGGTCGTGGCCGGAGCGCGCACCGTCAGCGGCAAACCGCTGCTCGCCAACGATCCGCACCTGGCCGGCAGCATGCCGGGGATCTGGTATCTCGCGCACGTGTCGGGAGGGCGCCTCGACGTCGCCGGGGCCACCATTCCGGGCCTTCCGGGCGTCATGATCGGCCACAACGCGCGGATCGCCTGGGGGATCACCGCCTTTCTCGCCGACGTCCAGGACTTCTACATCGAGCACATCAACACCGCGGACCAGGCAGAGTTCCAGGGCGCGTGGGAACCGATGCAGGTCATCCGGGATGTGATCAAGGTCCGCGGTGCGGCCGATGTCCCCCTCCGCGTCCGGTTCACGCGGCACGGTCCCCTGCTGTCCGACGTCGTGTCGAACGCGCCGGTTGCTCTCGCGCTCCGCTGGACCGGACACGACGCGGCCGACCAGTCGGGAGCCGCGCTGCTGAAGGTCAACCTGGCGCGATCGTGGGACGAGTTCAACGCGGCCTTGAGCCTCACGCACGGCCCCGTGCTCAATTTCGTCTACGCGGATGTCGACGGCAACATCGGCTACCTCGGGCCCGGCGCGATGCCGGTTCGGTCGTCCGGTCACGACGGCAGTCGAGCCCTGCCAGGCTGGACCGGCGAGCACGAGTGGCGCGGGTACGTCCACGACAGTGAATGGCCGAGGGCGTTCAACCCGGCGCGCGGATTCCTGGCCAGCGCCAACAACAAGGTCACGCCCGATACGTATCCCTTCCCGCTGAGCACCGCCTGGGAATCGGGCTACCGTGCCGCCCGAATCGTCGAACTCATCGAAGCCACCCCGCGCCATGCCGTCGACGACTTCGCGCGGATGCAGGCCGATCTCAAGACCGCCCAGGCGGCCGTCGTCGTCCCCTTCCTCCTGCGCGCCCGGCCGCTGGACGACGCCGGTCGCGAGGCCATGGAACTCCTTCGGGGATGGGACGGCACGATGGCGCCCGAGAGTGCCGAAGCGGCGTTGTACGACGCCTGGTACACCGCGACCGTCCGTCGCATGTTCGAAGACGACCTCGGACCGGCGCTGTTCGACGATTACTGGCGCGTGCGGAACACGCCGGCGAAAGCCGTCGACCACCTGATGCGGCAGGGCGAATCCGCGTGGTGCGACGATGTCCGGACGGCCGAACCGGAGACATGCGCCACGCTCCTCGGCCAGACGCTTCGTACCGCTCTGGATGACATGAGCGATCGCCAGGGGTCACGCTCGGTGGCCAGGTGGCGATGGGACCACGTGAATGCCGCGGTATTCCCGCACGCGGTCTTCGACCACGTCGGCCTGCTGCGGCGATGGTTCAGCCGACGTGTTCCCGCGGGAGGCCATGCGTTTACGATCGCGCCGGTGATGCCGATCGACCAGGACATCTACGTGTCGTCGTACCGACAGATCGTGAATCTCGCGTCGCTCGACGACTCGCGGTTCGTCATCCCCGCCGGCCAGTCGGGGCATGTCTGGAGCCCGCAGTACGACAACCTCCTGCCGAAGTGGCGCACGGGCGAGTACATCCCGATGCGTTTCTCGCGGGACGCGGTGGACGCCGCGCAGGCCAGCCGATTGACGCTGCAGCCCCGCTGATCGCCTAGCGACGTTCAGGCGTCGAGGCGGCGCAACGGCCGCGCCGCCGACCAGCGCTGCGTCAGCCGGGACACGGCCGGCAGGAGGATCAGTCCGCTGACGGCAGCCACGGTCTTGAACGGGAACAACAGCGCGCCGGTCCCCGCGTCGTACCACGACGCGGGATGGAGGGGCAGCACCGCCGCCGCCATCTCAGGGTACGGAATCGTCGGCGGGATCCCGAAGAGAGGCTCTCCCCCGCCCAGGCGCAGGACCAGGGCCACGGCGAAGGCCGTCACCGACCCGACGAGGTTGGCCTTCTTGTCGAAGAGGGCGCACACCAGTTGCGGGACGAGCAGCACGAACACGAGATCGCTCGTGAAGAACCACAGCGCCTGCACGCTGCGGACGCCCAGGGCCATCACCGCGGCGGCGACGCCAAGCCCGATGATGCTGAACCGCAACAGCCTCGCCGTCGCCGCATCCGACAGGTCGGGCCGGAGCAGTCGGCGACAGGTATTCCAACTGAACATCGAGCCGGCCGAAAGAATCGACGCGCTGAAACTCGACGTCACCGCGCCGACGATGGCGCCGAGACCGAGCACGCCGACGAGGGCCGGGGTCATCGCCTTGAAGACGAGCGGCAGCGTGTCAGCCGGTTGCGCCTGGAGCCTGGCCGCCAGGTCCGGCGGCCACACATGCACGCTGGCCGCGACCCCGATCACCAGGGGCGGGATCGTCAGGGCCATCGTCGCGAACCCGGACAGGATCGAATGCCATTGGGCGCGGCCGGGCGTCCGGCACGCCAGGACCCGCTGGAAGTAGCAGTTCCACGGGATCCCGCCAAACACCAGCATCGCGCTCACGTCCCACCAGTTGACGATGGCCGGCCACGTCCAGAAGGCGCCTGGAGTCCCCGGCGGCAGGAGGCCGGCGCGGCCCGGCCGCGCCGCGCCGTAGGCCGCGAACGCGTGGGCGGCACCGCCAACCGCGTCGAGCACGAACGGCAGGGCCGCCGCGAGGCCGACGACCACCATGGCGAGTTGCACCGCATCGGTGTAGGCCACGGACCACATGCCTCCTGCGACCGTATACAGGGTCACGACGGCGGCCGACAGCAGGATGGCCGTCGTGAGATCGACGCCGCTGATGACGCCGAGGGTCGCCCCGAGCGCGACCAGCAATTCTGCGCTCCAGAAGATCTCGGCCGCCATGGCCGGCAGGGCGAGCACGGCCGCCCACCGGCGGCCGAACCGCACCTCGAAGGGATCGATGAGCGTGGTGTATTCCAGCGTCCGCATCCGCCGCGCGAACAGCAGCCCGCCGACGACGAGGCTCATCCCGAAACAGAGACCGCCCTGGACGCTCGATGCGACGCTGGAACGAAACGCGCCTTCCGCAGTGCCGAGCAGGTAGCCCCCGTCCACCCACGTGGCGGTCATCGTCATCGTCGCCAGCCACAGCGGCATGTTTCGCCCGGCGACCATCAGGTCCGCGACGGTCCCGCCCTTCGCGCGCCTCGACGCCAGGACCCCAATCGCGAGAAACCCGAGATACATGCCGCCGATCGTGAGCCACGCCATCGCGGGCTAGCATACGACAGTTGACCCTCGCGCGCCTCCTGAAGGACGATGGCGGACCATGACCGATTCGGCACGCCGGTACGGCATCCACACGCGGGCCATCCACGCGGGCGAAGCTCCCGACCCCGGAACCGGGGCGCTCGTGCCCCCGCTTCACCTGGCCACGACGTATCACCTCGGCACGGCGGACAGCGGGGCGGCCATCTTCTCGGGAGAGAAAGAGGCCTACGTCTACACGCGATGGGGCAACCCCACGGTGGCGGCATTCCAGGAACGTGCAGCCAGCCTGGAAGGCGGGGAGGCCGCGCTGGCCACCGCGAGCGGCATGGCCGCAATCTCCACGACCCTGCTGAACGTGCTCAAGGCCGGCGACCACATCGTCTCGGCGCAGGCGATCTACCCGAGCACGGTGCACTTCATGGCCCAGCAACTGGGCGCCCTCGGGATCGCGACGACCTTCGTCGACGCCACCGACACCGCAAAGGTCTTTGCGGCGGTGCGCCCCGAAACCAGAGTGATCTACCTCGAGACGCCAGGGAATCCCCTGCTGGCGCTGTGCGACCTCCGCGCCATCGCGGACGCCGCCCGCGCCGCCGGCCTGATGACCATCTGCGACAACACGTTCGCGACGCCGGTGAATCAGCGGCCGCTCGAACTCGGGATCGACGTCGTGGTACACAGCGCCACGAAGTACTTCTGCGGCCACGGGGACGCGATCGGCGGCCTGATCGTCGGGCGCAGGACCTTCATCGACGCCTGCCTGACGGAGCCGCTCCGGTACTACGGCGGCATCATGGCCCCGTTCAACGCGTATCTGATGATGCGCGGCACGCAGACGCTGCCGCTCCGCGTCGAGCGGCACAACGCGAACGCCATGGCGCTGGCCGACTGGCTCGAACACCATCCGGCGGTCGCCTGGGTGCGCTACCCGGGCCTGCCGTCGCACCCGCAGCACGAGTTGGCTCGGCGCCAGATGCCGGGCGGATTCGGCGGCATGGTGTGTTTCGAGGTGGCGGGCGGTCTGGACGCCGGCAAACGGCTGCTCGACGCGGTGCGGGTCTGCTCGCTCGCGGTCAGCCTCGGCGATACGCGGACCCTGATCACACACGCCGCGTCGACGACGCACAGCGTCGTCAGCCGCGAGTCGCGTCTGGCCCAGGGCGTGACCGACGGACTCGTTCGCCTGTCCGTGGGGTTGGAAGACGTGGACGACTTGAAGGCGGACCTGCAGGCCGGCCTGGAGTAGCCCGCGACACGAGAGGATGGAGTGATGCGTCACGATGCGATTGCCGTCGTCGATTTCGGCGGCCAGTACGCCCACCTGATCGCCACCAAGATTCGCCGGCTGCACGTGCTGGCCGAAATCCGGCAGCCTGAAGACCCGATCGAGGCGTTCGCCGGCTACAAGGGCGTCATCCTCTCGGGAAGCCCGAGCCTCGCGTCGTTCGGCGAAGACTCCGCCTACAACAAGGCCATCTACGATCTCGACGTCCCGATCATGGGCTTCTGCTTCGGACACCAGGAGATTGCCAAGCACTACGGCGGCACGGTGGTCCACGGGGGACGGGAATGGGGCCCCGCCGATCTCCACATCATCGCGGACTGCCCGGTGTTTGCGGGCCTCTCGGCGGTCGAACGGGTCTGGATGAGCCATTTCGATTCGGTGACGAGCGTCGGCCCCGGTTTCCACGAAGTCGGCTACTCCGACCTTGCCGGCGGACAGCCCCACCGGTTCGCGGCCATCGCGTCCGACACGCTCAGGCGCTACGGCGTGCAGTTCCATCCCGAAGTTGACGACACCGTTCATGGCGACGAGATGATCGGCAACTTCGTCCTCCGCATCTGCGGCTGCCGGCCCTCGTGGACGATGGCCCGCTACATCGAGGAACGGATGGCCCTGGAGCGCGACCACATCGGCACCCAGAGCGTGTTCCTGCTGGTCTCCGGCGGCGTCGATTCGACCGTGGCGGCACGGCTGCTCGGCGAAGCCATCGGCGCGGACCGGCTGCACCTCCTCCACATCGACAACGGCCTCATGCGGAAGGACGAAAGCCGGTCGGTCATCGAGACGTTCGCGCAATTCGGACTCGACCGGAATCTGCACTTCGTGGATGCCAGCGAGACGTTTCTGACGGCGCTCGACGGCGTCGTCGAACCCGAACGAAAGCGCACCATCATCGGCAACACCTTCGTCGAGGTCTTCGAGCGGGAAGCCCGAGCCCTGGGCATCGAGGGCCACCTGCTTGGCCAGGGCACCATCTATCCGGACACCATCGAAACCGGCGGGACGAGGCGGGCGGACACGATCAAGACGCATCACAACCGGGTGCCGGTGATCGAACGCATGATCGCGCAGGGACGCGTCGTGGAACCGCTGGCGGACCTCTACAAGGTCGAGGTGCGTGAACTCGGCGAGACCCTGGGCCTGCCCCACCAGCTCGTGTGGCGCCACCCGTTCCCGGGCCCCGGGCTTGGCGTCCGGCTGCTCTGTTCGACGGGAGTCGAGACCCGCGAGGGATTCGACAAGACCGAGCCGAGCCTCGCCGCCGTCGCGGGAAGGTGCGGGATCGACGCGCTGGCGCTGCCCATCAAGTCGGTGGGCGTGAAAGCCGACCTGCGTTCGTACGAACACCCGGTGCTGCTCTCGGGCCACGAGGCCTTCGAGCGCCTCCTGGAAATCGCGGCGGCCATCTTCGGTGAGGTGCCCGGCATCAACCGGTGCCTCTGGAATCTCGGCGCCACGGTGCCTCGCCGGGTCACGCCCCTCGCCGCGACCGTCACGCGGGAGCGCCTGGACCTGTTGCGCGAGGCGGATGCCCTCGTGATGCGCGGCCTCGAGCGCCACGGCATCTACGAGTCCATCTGGCAGTGCCCGACGGTGCTCGTCCCGATGAGCGTCGACGGAAACGGCCGCGAATTCGTCATCGTCCGACCGATCCACTCGGAACGGGCGATGACCGCCGTTCCGGCCAGCCTGCCGCCGGCGCTGCTCGACGAGTTGCGACAGCAGATCCTCGCCCTGCCGGGCGTCAGCGGGCTGGCACTCGACGTCACGACCAAACCGCCGGGCACGATCGAGTGGGAGTAGGGACGGGCGCGCGGTGCGGATTATGATGTGCGCATGAAGAACTTCTGCTGGGCACTTATTCTCCTGGCCGTCGCCGCCTTCGTCGCGGGCACGTACCTCGCGTTCACGAAGACGACCTTCCTGCTCGAACCCTACGGCTACTGGCGCGGGGCCATGGGTTTGCTGATGTTCGCAATCGCCATCCGGCTGATGGACGAGAGCCGCCGCTGAATGACCGATGCCGCACCGTCCCGCCCGAGGCAATCCCGCCTCGAGGCGTGGTACGAGCGATGGGCGTTCCCGCCGCCGAAGACTCCCCGCGGAACGCCGGCTCGACCGTTCCCGGCTTCGACGCCGTTCGTCCGCGGCGTCAACCTGCCGTGGCTGACCTACGGGTGCGACTTCGGCGCGAGCGCCTGGACGCCGGCGGGCGGCCTGTCCGCGCCGGCGACCCGCGACGCCTTGCGCGCCCACTTGGCGGCACAAGCTGACGCCGGCTTCGACGTGGTGCGCTGGTTCGTGTTCTGCGACGGCCGCGCCGGCATCAGCCTGTCACCCGACGGTCGGCCCGGAGGTCTCGACCCGTGGGTCGAGCGGGATTTCGACGTCGCGCTCGTCGAACTGCAGCGGGCGGGACTGCGCGCGATCTTCGTCCTCTTCGACTTCCTGCTCGCCGCGCCCCGGCGAATCCTCCACGGGGTCGCGATGGGCGGCCACGCGGATTGGATCGCCCGCGCGGATGCGCGAGGCGCTCTCCTCGACAACGTCGTGGGCCCGCTCGCCAGTCTGTACGGTCACGATGCGCCGATCGCGGCGTGGGATGTGCTGAACGAACCCGAGTGGATCGCGCCAGGCGCCGCGCGGGAGTTCCTGTCCGCCGCGGCCCGGCGTCTGCACGAATCGAGCCCGTTCCCGGTCACGGTCGGGCTGGCCTCCGCCGCGGGTTTCCCCCTCGTCGTCGACGCCGACCTGGACCTGTACCAAGTGCACTGGTACGACGGGCACGAACTCCGCCACCCGCTGTCGACCCCCGTCTCACACTTCGAGCTCGATCGACCCGTCCTGCTTGGTGAGTACCCGACGTCTGGGTCGCGGCGGACCGCAGCGGAGATTGTCGACACAGCGAAGCGCGCCGGCTATGCCGGCGCGTTTGCCTGGTCCGCACTGGCGGCTGACGCGGCGTCGGGACTGCAGCGTGCCGCGTCCGGCTGAAGCCGGACGCCGCTCGGACGCGGGGACTGGCCTCAGCCAGCCCCGTCATTGATACTCAGCCCCGGCCGCCGAGGATCGCGTCGAGCCGGTTCTCGACCACGTCGTCGAGCGAGAAGCCGAAGATCTGCAGGTAGTGCTGCGCGGACTCCAGCAAGGCCCGCTGGGGCACCAGCCCCACCATTTCCACGCGACTGACGCCAGCCCCGAATCGCCGCAACTCCGTCTTCATCGCCTCGAGGATGCGATACAACGGGGTCGCCTGGAAGTTGCTGACCGTGATGTTCAGCAACGCTTCGTTGCGCGTCCTGTCGAGCGCCGGATAGAAATGCACGCCTGGCAGCCCGGTCGCCGGGTTGGACAGGACCTCGGACACCCACTCGGCCGCGTCTTCGTGCGGCGTCGTGAGGTAGGCCTTGAAGTTCACGATCGGCAGGCGCGCGCCGATAATCGTCGCTCCCTTCTCCGGGGGAAACACGTCGGGACCGAAATCGGGCTTCCAGGCCGGGTCGGTCATCTTGGCGGCGAAACCCTCGTACTCGCCCTCGCGGATATTCTCGATATCACGCCGCGCCTTGGTGCGCGCCGACTCGGCAAACAGATACACCGGCACCTGGAATCGCTGGGCGACCTGCTCCGCGAACTGCACCGACCACTCCACCGCGGTGGCCACGGGCGCGTCACGCAGCGCCACGAACGGGAAGACGTCGACTGCCCCGATGCGGGGGTATTCCCCCTGGTGCTGGCGCATGTCGATCTTCTCGAGCGCCTCTTCGTAGAGAACGAATCCGCCCTGGAAGATCGCATCCTTCCGGCCGGTGAACGAGAAGTTGGTCCGGTTGCGGACCTGGTCCATCGACACGTCGAGGACGACGAGCCCCGGCACCCGTTCGAGCTTTTCCTGGAGCGCCTCGACGAAGGCCTGGTCGCGTCCTTCGCAAATGTTCGGAACGACGGAGATGATCTGCGACATCGTGTGCTCCTAGAAAAGGCCGAGGAAGACGCCGGCGGCAATCGCCGAACCAATCACGCCGGCGACGTTCGGCCCCATGGCGTGCTGCAGGAGATAGTTGGACGGGTCTTCGGCCTGGCCGACCATGTGGGCGACGCGGGCCGAGTCGGGAACGGCCGAGACGCCGGCCGCGCCAATGAGCGGATTGACCTTGTCCGCGCTGAACACGTTCATGATCTTCGCAAACAGCACCCCGCCGGCCGTCGCCGTGCCGAAGGCCACGCAGCCCAGCGCGAAGATCATGACCGATTGCTTCGTCAGGAAGACGCCGGCTGACGTCGACGCCCCAACGGCCAGCCCCAGGAGGATCGTGCAGATGTCCAGCATGCTGTTGGCGGCCGTCTTCGCCAGGCGCCCCGTGACGCCCGATTCCTTGAGCAGGTTCCCGAAGAACAGCGTCCCGAGCAGCGGCAGGCCGCCAGGCGCGAGCATCGTCGTCACCATCAGGCCCATGATCGGAAACACAATCTTCTCGAACCGGGACACCTTGCGGCCAGGTTTCATCCGGATGAGCCGCTCTTCTCTCGACGTCAGCAGCTTCATGATCGGCGGCTGGATGATCGGCACCATCGCCATGTAGCTGTAGGCCGAGATCGCGATCGGGCCGATGAGCGACGGCGCGAGACGGCTGGCGGTGAAGATCGCCGTCGGGCCGTCAGCTCCCCCGATGATGCCGATGGCGGCGGCACTCTGGGGCGAGAAGCCGAGCCAGAGAGCGCCGATGAACGTCAGGAAGATCCCAATCTGCGCCGCGGCCCCGAGCAGCAGGCTCTTGGGGTTCGACAGGAGCGCCGAGAAATCGGTCATCGCGCCGATCCCGAGGAAGATGAGCGGCGGGAACACGCCGGCGCGCACGCCGTAGTAGATGATTCCCAGGACGCTGTTGCCGCCGGTGTTGAAGACGTACTCGTGCGACACCGGGTCGATCATGTAGAGCGAGACGCTGTTGAAAATCGACAGCGGCATCGGGATGTTGCCCACGAGGATGCCGAAGCCGATCGGCACGAGGAGCAGCGGCTCGTAGTCTTTCGAGATGGCCAGATAGAGGAACAGCAGGCCCACCAGTACCATCACCAGGTTGCCCCAGGTGAGGTTCGCGATGCCGCTGCTCTGCACCACCTGGTCCAGGTATCCCGTGATGTCGCCGGTTCGGATGTCCTTGGCGAAGAAGCCCTGCTCGAACTGCGTCACGAAACCCAGGCTCTCGTTCGCGCCGACCGTGACGACGGTGTAGATGCCCGCCACGACGCCGTCGGCGTTGAACAGGCGGCCCTTGGCCGCGCGCTTGAGCACGTGCGAATCGAGATGCTGCCCGCCCTTGTCGATCCGGAAGTAGCTGCCCGACGGCTCCGCCCTGAACGGCAGGTAGCGGATGCCGAGGGATGGCAGGCTCACGTGGTCGACATCCGCGAGCGAGCGTCCCTCGATGTAGCCGGTGACCCGCACGACGGTCTCGAAGTCGTCGGCGTGCACCGCGACGAACGTTCCGATCTCCCGTTCGAGCCGGTCGTGCAGCACGCCGGTCGTCGCGGACGGCCCGAGATAGTCGTTCTTCATGCCGTCCTGCGTGCCCTTATGGATACGCAGGTACTCCGCCGACGGATCGAACGTGACACCGAAGGTGGGGCGCGGGGCCGCGCCGGCGGCGTGGGTCGAGCCCAGCCACGCCAGCAGCCCGAATGCGACGAGGACGAGTCGTTTCACACGCGCCTCCTACAACGTCGTCATCTTGGGCCGCGCCACTTCGACCAGCAGGTCCCCCTCGCCGATCGAATCGCCATCCCTGACGTAGATCTTCGACACCGAGCCGGCGTAGGGCGAAGTGATGGCGTTCTCCATCTTCATCGCCTCCATGATGAGCAGGGCTTGTCCGGCGGCGACGGTGTCGCCTTCCTTGACCTTGATCGACACGACCAGGCCGGGCATGGGCGCCACGATCCCGCCTTCGCCCTTCGCGGGCGGCGCGTGCCGGGGAGCCGCCGGAGCCGGGGCTGCGGTGGCCTTCGCGGGCGCCGCCGGAGCGGCCGGTGCCACCGGTGCCGAACCCTGGGCGGCTGTCGGGGCCTTCGCCGCCTCCGCCGTCACCCGGCGCCGGCCGAGCTGGACCAGGTCCACGTCGTATTCTTTGCCATCGACGATGACGGTGGCGCGCTCGTGGGTCAGTTCCTTGACCTCCGCCTGGTACTCCCGGCCGCCGATCCGCAGTATGTGCTGACTCATGTCGGGTCTCTCCCGGTCGTTCTCAGTACTGAGGCGCAGCCCGCCTGATCGTCAGGCGCGCGCCAGGCTTGCGCAGGTACAGCTTCTGTTCCACGGCGAGCACCGCCGCGATCACGGCCAGCACATCGTCCGGCACCGGTTCACCGAGTGGCAGGTCCGGCCGCGGCGCCGGCGCGGGTTCGAGCGCCGCGGGCGCCGTGGCCGAAGCGCCGTGCCCCTCTTCGCCCCACGAGATGCGGCGCGCGATCCGGCTGAACAGGTGGATGAACAGGATGCAGAGCACCAGGCCGATGAAGACCACCACCATGCCGAGGCCGGTGACGATCCAGGCTTCGAGTTGGGACATGGTCTACCTCAGAGCGGGATGTTCGTATGCCGCCGGGCGGGGTTGCCGTCGCGTTTGTCGGCCAGCATCTCCAGCGCCTTGATGATCCGGAACCGGGTGTCCGTGGGCTTGATCACGTCGTCGATGTAGCCCTTTCTGGCGGCGGCATACGGCGTCGCGAAGAGACTGGAGTACCGCTCCTTCAGTTCCGCGGCCTTGGCCTTCACGTCTTCGGCCCCGTCGAGTTCCTTCTTGTAGATGATCTCCACCGCGCCGTCGGGGCCCATGACCGCGATCTCCGCCGTCGGCCACGCGTAGTTGATGTCGCCGCGCAGGTGCTTGGAACTCATGACGCAGTACGCGCCGCCGTACGCCTTGCGCAGGATCACCGTCACCTTCGGCACGGTCGCCTCGGCGAACGCGAAGAGCAGCTTGGCGCCGTTGCGGATGATGCCGCCGTACTCCTGCGTCGTCCCGGGCATGAACCCGGGCACGTCTTCCAGCGTCACCAGGGGAATGTTGAACGCGTCGCAGAACCGCACGAAGCGCGCGCCTTTGATCGACGCCGCGTTGTCCAGCACGCCCGCCAGCACCTTCGGCTGGTTTGCGACGATCCCGACCGAGCGCCCGTTGAATCGCGCGAACCCGACGACCAGGTTCGGCGCGTACGCGGCATGCACCTCGAGAAACTCGCCGCCGTCGACCACCGACGCGATCACGTCCTTGACGTCGTACGGCTGATTCGGATTGTCCGGCAGAACGGCGTTCAGCTCGGGCGTCGGCCGGTCAACCGGATCGGCGCACGCCACGATGGGCGTCTTTTCCTGGAAGTTCTGCGGCAGGAACCCCATCAGGCGCCGCACGAGGCCGAGGGCCTCGTCTTCGTCGGACGCCACGAAGTGAGTCACGCCGCTCTTCGAGGCGTGTACGTCGGCGCCGCCGAGCTGTTCGGTGGTGACCTCTTCGCGCGTCACCTGCTTCACCACCTTCGGCCCGGTGAGGAACATGTAACTGGTGCCGCGGGTCATCGTGACGAAGTCGGTGATCGCCGGGCTGTAGACGGCGCCGCCCGCGCACGGCCCCAGGATCAGGCTGATCTGCGGCACGACCCCGGACGCCAGCACGTTGCGCAGGAAGATGTCGGAGTAACCGGCCAGGGCATCCACGCCTTCCTGGATACGGGCGCCGCCCGAATCGTTCAGGCCGATCACCGGCGCGCCGACTTTCACCGCCAGATCCATGATCTTGCAGATCTTCTCGGCAAACGCCTTCGACAGGCTGCCGCCGAAGATCGTGAAGTCCTGGCTGAAGACGAACACGAGGCGGCCGTTGATCGTCCCGTGTCCCGTGATGACGCCGTCGGTCAGCGGCTGGTCGCGCTCCATTCCGAAGTCCGTGCACCGGTGGGTCACGAACGTGTCGAACTCTTCGAAGCTGCCTT
>CAZJRM010000014.1:0-40896 GCA_964547975.1 uncultured Vicinamibacterales bacterium
CTGCTCGGCGAGATCGAGCGATCACTCGCCGACGGACACGCGTCGCCCATGACACTGACCATCGTCTACGCGGGCCTCGGCGATCTCGACGCGGCATTTCACTGGTTGGAGACCGCCGCTCGTGTCAGGGACCTCGTGTGGCTCACCACGGGGTTCCCCGGCATCGATCCGCTCCGTGCGGATCCGCGTTTCGCCGAATTCGTCCGCCGGTGCGGGCTGCCGCTCCCTACGGCCTCCTGAAGTTCCAGCGCCCCTTGTCGCTCTTGGGGTCGAACGCCGCCAGCGTCGGCGTGCTGTGGCCAATCGCCGTGAGGACCATGGGCACGCTCGACCCGGGCACGGACTTGGGCATGATGCGGTACGTGCCGTCGGTCAGCTGGTCGATGCGCCAGAGCTGCTCCGGACTGCCGGTGAACTGCGGAACCGCCACGACTTCGGCGTCGGCAGTCGCGGCCAGCGAACGGTCGGTGCCGGCAATCGAAATCCGGAAATAGGGCGCGCCGGGGTAGCCTCCGACGTTGGCCACCGGCGTAATCGTCCATCGCTGGTGCGGACGGGCCATGTGATCGCCCAGGCGGACGTTCACCGTTCCGCTCGGCCAGTCCTTCGAGGCCTCGGCGAGGTCCTGCGCGGGAATCGGGGTGACGGGACCTACGGGCGCACGGCTGAAGCCGGGGCCTGCACCGGGGGCTCCGGCTCCAGCGGCACCCGCACCCGGGGCACCGGTGGCCGGGGCACCCGGCGCTCCAGCACCCGGCGCTCCGGGAGGGCCACCAGGCCCGCGCCGGACGTTGGCCATCCGTACGAAGTCCACGGCCAGTTCAAGCGCGTAGCCGCTCCGCTCGGACTGGATCTGGTAGGTGCCTTCCGCGAAATTGTCACCGGCGTACGGCCAGCCGTCCTTCCAGAGGAGGGGACGGATATCCAGCACGCTGCGGCCGCTTCGATCGAGATCAGCCTCGTAATGGCACGAGAACTTCTGCACGCCGTCACCGAGGTCCAGCAACCCGAAGTGGCCGGGCCCGACGAACCGGCCGCTCGCGGCGACCACAAGCTTGCCGCCGCCCTTGAGCGCATCGATGCCCTGGTTGTCCAGGTACGGACCGGTGATCTTCCGGGAGCGGGCCACGCGGATGTTGTAGGTCGAGTTGGCGCCGTCGCAGCACGTGCCGTGTGTGCCCAGGAGGTAGTACCAGCCGTCGCGGTACATCATCGCCGTGGCTTCCATGTCGATGGCGATGTTGACCGGCAGGTTGCCGGCCACGCGCTTGCCGGTCTTCGGATCGAGTTCGACGAGCCGGATGAAGCCGAAGTACGTCCCGTAGCTGAGCCACAGGCGACCGGTCGTGGGGTCGAGCAGGAACGCCGAATCGATGGCGTCGCAATCTTCGACACCGTCGGACGAGGCGACGACCGTGTCGTCCTTGAATCCGAAGTCGGGCGAGTTCGGGTCGAGCGATTTCGTCCACATCACGTGCACGTCGCTCGCGTGCCCCCCCGCCAGCCCGCCCCCACCCCTGGCGTAGGTGACGTAGTAGCGGTCTCCGATGCGGATGACGTCCGGCGCCACTCCGCCGCCGGGGCGCACCGCTCCGCCCCGCCACGTCCACCCGTCGTCAGAGATCAAGCCTCCGCCGCCGGTGCCAAAGGTGAAGTACTTGCCATCGCTCATCACGATGGTCGAGGGATCGTGAATGTACGGCTCGCCGTTGAGAGCCGGAGCAGGCTTGGACTGACCGAGACACAGCGACGCCGGGGCAACGGCGATGATGAACAACGCAGCGACGAGAAAACGGGGTTTCATAGGCGCTCCGAGATCGTGACGAAGAAGTCCGCGCGAACCGGCTACCGGGTGCCGGGAGCCTCGAGACTCAACGTGATGTCCTTGATCGGCTTGCCGTGTTCATCGATGAACCGGACGCAGAAATCACTGAGACCCGGTCCGTTGATCACGGCGCCGCGAATGACGTTGCGGCCCTTCGCGAGGGTGAGCCGCGGCGAGACCACGTCATCCATCACCATCCGGCGGTCACCGGAGAGCAGCACGGCTTCCTTGCCGTTGAGCCACCACATGGACGCCGAGTTGGAGCCGACAGCCATCCGGACGTTCGTCAGCTCGCGAGGACTGTTGACCACGGTCACCGCCCAGAAGATGACGCCGTACGTCGGCTTGTTCGTGCCGTACGCGAAGCGGAAGAGTTTGACGTTGAACCCCGACGAATCCAGCGCGTGCCACGCCAGTTCCTGATCGCCGACCGTGACCTTGTCTCCGCTTCGCGGAACCACGGTGGACTGTCCGGGGAAGTACTCCGTGGCGAACGTCGTCCGCAGGTAGCTGTCGACGAACACGGTGTTCGTGCGGTTCGGTTTGGGAATCGGCTCGAGCAGCAGCCAGCGCTGCAGGAACCCCTCGGCGTCGGGAGCTTTCGCCACCCGCGTGGCCGGCGTGAAATACGGCGCGAGGGTGCGGGGGGCGTTGTCCACCACAGGCTTTCTGGGCGCGGGGCCGGCCGGGGCGGCCGCGGCAGGCGTGGCGCTCTGGGGCGCAGGACCTGCCGCCGCTGGGGAGGCCAGCGCGCCACAGCACAGCACGCAGACGAGGAATCTCAGGAACATGCGACACGCGTTCATGATCGGCCCCTTGTGAGTGTCAGTAACGAGCTCCAGCGGTGTCCTGCGGCAGGCGGCTTCGGATGTCCGCCAGTTCACTCGCCGTGAAGTGTAGTTCCAACGCGCCCAGGTTCTCCTCGAGGCGCTCGATGCGGCGCGTGCCGGGGATCGTGAAGATCTGCTCGCCCTGCGCCAGGACCCACGCCAGCGCGACCTGTGCTTCAGTGGCCCCCTTGGCGGCGGCGATCTCCCGAATCACCTGCACGAATCGGGCGTTCTTCGCGAGCGCGTCGTCCGTGAATCGTGGATTGGCGCGGCGCCAGTCGTGGGCATCGAGCGCGTCCCTGCTGGGGATCGCACCCGTGAGGAATCCGCGGCCGAGCGGCGAATACGCGACGAACGCGATGCCCAGGTCACCGCACGTCTGGAGGATGCCTTCTTCGACGTGACGCGTCCAGAGCGAGTACTCGGTCTGCAGCGCGGTGATCGGATGCACGGCGTGTGCCGCGCGGATCTGTTCGGCGGAGAATTCGCTCACGCCGATGAAGCGCACCTTGCCTTCCTGCACGAGGGCCTTCATCGCCCCGACGCTCTCTTCCACCGGGACGTTCGGGTCGGGTCGATGCTGGTAGTAGAGGTCGATGGTGTCGACGCCGAGGCGCTTCAGGCTCTTCTCGCAGGCCTCCTTCACGTACTCCGGGCGGCCGCAGACGCCCAGCCACTCACCGTTGGGGCCGCGACGGATGGCGAACTTCGTGGCGACGATGACCTTGTCCCAGCGATCCGAGAACGCTTTCGACACCAGTTCTTCGTTATGGCCGACGCCGTACATGTCGGCGGTGTCGAAGAAGTTGATGCCGCGCTCGATGGCGGCGTGCAGGACCTTGAGATGGCCCGCCTCGTCTCGGACGCCGCCGTAGAAGTCGGACATGCCCATGCAGCCGAGGCCGATGCGGCCGACCTCGAGGGTGCTGTGGCCAAGCGTTGTTCGAGTGTTCGTCATTGAATCGATCCCGCTCCGTGTAAGCGGTTACCAGCATAATCGCGTCAGCATGTCTCTGGAGCGTTTTTCTTTTCTTCTCCTGCCGTATGCGCTTACACTCCATGAGACCTCGTGCGCCCCACCAGGAGACCGACAGATGAGAACGGTCCATTTCGCAATCATCCTCGCGGCGGTGGCATCATCGTCGTTCGCCCAGCCGGCGGCCGCGCCGTACCTCGACCCAGCCTTGTCTCCCGAGAAGCGGGCGGCGGACCTCGTGTCCCGGATGACGCTGGAAGAGAAAGTGCTGCAGATGCAGAACAGCGCCCCGGCAATTCCGCGCCTCGGCGTGACCGTCTACAACTGGTGGAACGAGGCGCTCCACGGCGTCGCGCAACGCCGGGCCACCGTCTTCCCCCAGGCCATCGGACTCGGCGCCACCTTCGATCCCGACCTCGTGCGCCGGATGGCCGACGTCATCTCCACCGAAGCCCGCGCCAAGTACCACGAGGCCATGCGCCAGCCGCCCGTCACCGAAGTTGCGCCCGGTGCGTCGCCAGGACGTATCGCCTATCTCGACTACTGGTCACCGAACATCAACATCTTCCGGGACCCCCGGTGGGGGCGCGGCCAGGAAACCTACGGCGAAGATCCGTACCTGACCAGCCGGATGGGCGTGGCCTTCGTCACCGGGATGCAGGGCAACGACCCGCGGTATCTGAAGACCATCGCCACGCCAAAACACTTCGCCGTGCACAGCGGCCCTGAACCGTTGCGCCATTCGTTCAACGCCACCGTCAGCGAGTACGACCTGGTCAACACCTACCTCTACGCGTTCAAGGCGACGGTGACGGAAGCGAAAGCCGGGTCCATCATGTGCGTCTACAACGCCGTCGCCGGCGTGCCCGGCTGCGCCAGCACCGACCTCCTTCAGACGCGCCTGCGCGACCAGTGGGGTTTCAAGGGGTACGTCGTCAGCGACTGCGGCGCGATCGGCGATATTTTCCGGAACCACAAGTACACGGCCACCCAGGGGGCCGCGTCCGTGGCGGCCGTCAAGGCAGGCACGGACCTGACCTGCGGCGCCGAGTACAAGAGCCTGATCGACGAAGTCAAAGCCGGGACCATCACGGAAGCCGAGATCACGCGTTCCGCAGAGCGGCTGTTCGAGGCGCGTATCCGGCTGGGTATGTTCGATCCCCCCGAACGCGTGCCGTACGCCAGCATCCCGTACTCCGTCAACGATTCCGCGCCGCACCGCCAGCTCGCGCGCGAAGCCGAGCGCAAGGCCATCGTGCTCCTGAAGAACCAGGGCGGCATCCTGCCGTTGGCGTCGACCGTCGGCAAGATTGCCGTCGTCGGACCGTCCGCGGACGATCCGATCGGGCTGCTCGGCAACTACAACGGCATCTCGTCGAAACAGGTCACGCCGCTCGAGGGCATCACGCGGCAGTTTGCGGGCGCGAAGGTGCAGTACGCGCTGGGCGCGAACTACACGGCCACGACGCCGGCGCTCGTGGCGTCGAACGTCCTCACCACGCCGGATGGCCGCGAGCGGGGCCTGCGCGTGGAGTACTGGGACAACCCAGACTTCCAGGGTGAACCGGTCGTTCGCCGGACCGAGCCGCGCGTGTACTTCGACTCCTTCATGGAAGAGCCCGCGTTGGCGGCCGCCATCAAGGGAGAGAAGTACTCCATCCGCTGGACCGGGACGTTGACGCCGCCGGCCACAGGCGAATACGTCATCGCCGCACGTACAGGGATGTGGAACCGCAACGGCAGGATCAAACTGTTCATCGACGACAAGGAAGCCAACCCCAGCGGTCCCGCCGTCGCGAGGCCGGCGGGCCTCGGTCCGGGACAGGGGCAGGGGCAGGGCCCTGGACCGGGGCCTGGGCGTCGGGGACTGCCCGCGCCGATTCCGCTCGAAGGCGGGCGCAAGTACGTCGTCCGGGTCGAGTTCCAGCAGACGGGGCCCGAGGGGTCGGCCGAACTCAACTGGGTTCCGCCCGCGCCGGTGCTGCTCGCCGAGGCCGAGAAGGTCGCGAAAGACTCCGACGTGGTGATTGTGTGCGTCGGCCTCAACGGATCGCAGGAAGGGGAAGGCCGCGACCGCACGGCCATCGAACTGCCCGAAACCGAAGAGAACCTGGTCAAGACGATGATTGCCACCGGCAAACCGGTGGTCGTGATCCTGACCAGCGGCAGCGCCCTCGCCGTCAACCACGCGGCCGAACACGCGGCGGCGGTCCTCTCCGCCTGGTACGGCGGCGAAGAAGCCGGCACGGCCATCGCGGACACGCTGGCCGGGACGAACAACCCGGCCGGCCGTCTCCCGGTGACCTTCTACAAGAGTACGTCGCAGCTTCCCGAGTTCACGGACTACGCCATGAAGAATCGCACGTATCGGTACTTCACCGGCGAACCTCTGTATCCGTTCGGCTTCGGGCTGAGTTACTCGACTTTCAAGTACTCAGGCCTGACCACGGCACGGACGGCCAAGGGAGCCGTCATCCGCGCGACGGTCACGAACACGTCGAAGGTGGATGGCGACGAGGTGGTGCAGCTGTATCTCGGTGGTGGACCCGGCGCGGACGCTCCGATCCGCAACCTGCGCGGGTTCCAGCGAGTGCGTCTTCGCGCCGGCGAGAGCCGGCAGGTGACATTCACGGTCGCCCCGGGCGACCTGCCGGGCACGAAGGTGGACGTCAGCGTCGGCGGCGGGCAGCCGCTGCCGAACGTCTCGCACGTGTCAGGCCAGTTCTGAGCGCCATTCACGAAGGGGAACCTCATGTCCGACTCATCCCGCGACCACCGCTCGACACTCAACCGCCGCCAGATGCTGTGCCTGTCCACCGCCGCGGGTGTGGCCGCCGCGATGCCTGCTCCCGTGCACGCGTTCGACGGCGCCAGCCAGCCCGCCGCGCGCCGGGCCGCGGCCGCCGGCAGCTGCAGCACGCCCAGGTCCGCCGTTGCCGGCACGCAGTACGGCAAGGTGCGCGGATACGTCGAAGACGGTGTCTTCACCTTCAAGGGCGTGCCCTATGGCGCCTCCACCGCTGGCGAGAATCGCTGGCTGCCGGCGAAGCCGCCGAAGGCATGGGACGGCGAACTGCCCGCGTTCAGCTACGGCGCCAACTGCCCGCAGCGCCTCCACGACTGGCCCAGCGAACAGACGTTCCTTCAGCAGTGGACCGACGGATGGCAGAGCGAAGACATGCTCAAGGTGAACATCTGGACGCCGAGCCTGACCGGCAAGCGTCCGGTCATGTTCTACATCCACGGCGGCGGGTTCACGTTCGGCTCGGCCTACGAACTCGCGTCGCAGGACGGCGCGCAGATGGCCAGGCACCACGATGTCGTGTCCGTGACGGTCAACCATCGCCTCAACATCCTCGGGTTCCTGGACCTCTCCGAATTCGGCGGGCCGGCGTATGCCGACTCGGTCAACGTCGGCATGACCGACCTGGTGGCCGCGCTGCGGTGGGTGCGCGACAACATCGCGAACTTCGGCGGCGACCCGGACTGCGTCATGATCTACGGCCAGTCGGGTGGCGGGTCGAAGGTGACGACGCTGCTCGGCATGCCCTCGGCGCAGGGGCTGATCCACCGCGCGTCCGCGCAGTCCGGCGGCGGCGGCAATCCACCCAGCGGCGAACAGTCGAAGGAACTGGCTCGCCGCGTGATCGCCGAACTGGGCGTCAAGGACATGGCCGGGTTGCAGAAGCTGGAGTGGGCGAAGCTCAACGAAATCGGTAATGCCGTCATCGCCAAGATGAACCCGCCCCTCGGCGCAGCGGCCACGCCGATGCCGCCTGCCGGGGCCGCTCCGCGCGTGGGCTGGGGGCCCACCGTGGACGGGCGGCTGATCACGATGCGCTCCTTCTTCGAGGGTGCCCCCGAGATCGCCAAGCAGGTGCCGATGTTGATCGGCTCGGTCAGCGAAGAGGGGAACCGCATGTCGTCCCGGCCCACCGAGGCTGAGTGGATGGCGACCCTGACGAGAAGCTACGGAGAGACGAAGGCCGCCGCGATCGCCGCGGCGCTGAAGAAGGCGTACCCGCAGAAGAGTATCCGGACGCTGTCCTACATGTGCAGCGGCGGCGGATTGAACGGCCTGGCGATTCGCAACAACGTCACGCGCATGGCCACGCAGAAATACCAGCAGAAGGCCGCGCCGGTCTTCACGTGGTACTTCAGGTGGCAGTCGCCGATGCTCGAGGACGCCGGGGCGTGGCACACGGCGGAACTCGCGTTCTGCTTCGACAACACGCTGCGCTGCGCGCAGGGCACGGGTCACACGCCCGAGGCGCAGGCCATCGCGAAGAAGATGGCGACGGCCTGGGCGAACTTCGCGCGCACGGGCAATCCCAGCCAGCCCGGCTTGCCCTGGGCGCCGTTCACGCCGGACACGTGTCCGACCATGGTGTTCGACTCGGTGTGCCGGATGGTCGATGACCCGGACGCGGAGGCCAGGAAGATCCTGCTGGCCTGACCGACGCTCAGATCTGCGAGTAGTCGAACAGCCCGAGCCCGAGGTGCGCCGCGTAGGCGTAGAGCGCGACGATCGCGACGCACCACACCAGGCAGAGCACGAAACAGGTCCGCCAGAAGAGGCGCCAGCCACGGCGCTGGATGCCTCTTCTGTACCCGAGGTAGTAGAGCGCGAAGAGCTTCACGAAGCTCAGGAGGTACAGCGGCTTGATGAGCCAGCGGAAGAACGCCGGGACCAGCGGCATCCACGGCATCCCGTTGTAGACGCAGACCGCCGTGTCGCTCAGGCTGCGGCCCGCCGCGTCCGTGCCCGTCACGGCGATGACGTTGTTCCCCTTCGTCAGCCTCACGTTGTCCCACACCACCGTCCGGTAGGTATCAGGCGCCTTCGCCCCAAGCGACGTGCCGTTGACCGTCAGTGTGACCGACGGCAGGTTCGAGTACACCTTGACCGGCGTCGTGCCCTCGGCGCGGATGACGTAGCGTTTGGACGCGAGGTGCACCATCGGCTCGGGATTCCAGTTCGCCTTGTAGAAGTAGAAGGCGTCCTTGCGCACCGCGCGGTCGTAGGTAACGAGCCCCTTGTCGTTGATGGCGTCGATCGAGCCCTCGCGGCGGAAGTTCGAGCCGAAGTCGAACATGTTCCACACGAAGCTGCCCCAGACGAAGGGCCGCTCCGCGATCGAGCGCCAGTTCTGTTCGTGCACGATGCCCTGATACTCCTCCGGATGCCACGGGTGGAACATCGGGAACGGCCGCCGGGGCCGCACCTCGTGCTGGTCGATGCTCGCGCCGGCGCCGTACTCGCTCACGCCGATGGCCCGCCGCGGGTCGGCCTCGTGCTGCCGGTCGGCCCACGGGCCGAGGTCCTCGGGCTGCCCGGCGTACCAGCCGAAGTACTCGTTGAAGGCGATGACGTCCGGGATCTGGTTGAGCGACTCGGTGACGCCGTTGAAGCCCAGGGACGCCTGCGCCGTCAGGCGCGTCGGATCCTCGGCGTGCGCCAGCGCGTTGAGTTCCTTCAGCAGCGGGTCCGGGCCCGCTGCGCCCTCGCCGGCGCTGAGTTCGTTGGAGATGCCCCAGAACAGCACGGACGGGTTGTTGAAGTGCTGGCGGATGAGTTCGGTCAGTTGCTGGCGCGCGTTGGCCGTGAACTCCGGCGAGTGCGTGATGCCCGCGACGAGGCTTCCGACCAGGGGGATTTCCGTCCACACCAGCAGGCCGCTGCGATCGCACTGTTCGTAGACGTAGTCACCGTGCGGGTAATGGGCGAGCCTGACCGCGTTCGCGCCAATCTCGAGCATCAGCGCGAGATCGCGATCGTGGTCCTCACGGGACAGCGCCGATCCCTTCCCGCTCCAGTCCTGGTGCAGGCTGACGCCGTTCGCCTTCACGTGCGTGCCGTTCAGGAAGAGGCCGCGTTCCGGATCGACGCGGAACGTGCGGAGGCCCAGCGGCTGCTCGAGTTCGTCGACGATGGCCTTCCCCACCTGCACGCGGACCCGCGCGCGATAGAGATACGGGTCGGCGCGGCCGTTCCAGAGTCGCGGCGTCGGGAGGTTCACCAGCGTCGACACGGGCGTCCGGCCGGTGGCCGCCAGGGCGTCCGTCATCGACTCGGCGACGACCGCACCCGTGGCGTCCAGAATGGACACCTGCACGCTCGCAGGACTCGGCGCGCCCGCGTTCGAAATCAGTGTGACCGCCTCGATCGACGCGCGAACGGCCGTCACGTCCTTCTGCCTGAGGTAGACGCCGGGCGACGCGAAATCGAGCGGGTCGATGCACAACGGCCCGGTGACGATCAGTTGCGCCGGGCGATGGAGCCCGCCGTAGATGTTGAAGTCGCCGCCGAGCGGCGGCACGTCCGCGTGGAGGGCGTTGTCCACCACCACGGTCACGGTATTCTCGCGGTCGAACGCCAGGAACGGCGTGATCTCGAACGCGAAGGCCGTGTAGCCCCCGCGGTGCTGCCCGACGCGCGTGCCGTTCACCGAGACGTCCGCCACGGTGTTGGCGCCTTCGAACCGGAGGAACACGCGGTGCCCCCGCCAGTCTGCGGACGGCACGATCGTCCGCGTGTACGTGCCCTTGCCGCGCACGTAGTCCAGGCCCCTGAGTGCATCGTCACCGTTCCATGTGTGGGGGATGGTTACGGGCTGCCTCATCACGCGGCCGTCGACCCCGCGCCCTTCGAACGTCCATGCGTCGTTCAGCGGCTGAACGAGCCGGGGCGGCTGGGCTGGCGGAGCAGGCGCGCTGACCGCGACAGGCGCAGCCGCCAACACGATGAACCAGGTGGTGAGCGACACGACCGCAAGTCTCATCTCGACGTCCTTTCGAGCCGCAGCCCCTGGACGGATTCCGGCTGCCGCGGCGTGATTGTAGCCCTTCCGCCCGCGGAGTGGGGGAGCGGTGACACCGGCCAGATTGACGCGGCCCTCGCCGCCGTCCTATCGTCTGCCCGTCAACGTGCGTTCAGGCGTCATTCAACGAACGGGAAACAGCCATGCGCCCAACATTCCGAGTTCTCGTTGGCCTCCTGCTCCTCGCTGGTGTCATCCTCGACGCGGCTCCCGCTGCCCGCGCGAAGATCCTCATCATCACGGGCGACGACGTGTCGCCGGCTCACGACTGGCTGACGTGTGCGGTGGCCACGCGCGAGATCCTGAAGGACTCCGGCCGCTTCGACGTCGATGTCGTCGGCGGCGCCGAGGTGCTCGCGAAAGCGGCGAACCTGAAGGACGTCGATGCGATCTACCTGATGCTGTACAACGCCCGGACGCCCACGCTCTCGGACGCGGCAAAGCAGAACCTGTCGGCCTTCGTGAAATCCGGCAAGGGACTGGTCGTCACGCACCTGTCGTCCGCGTCGTTTGCCGAGTGGCCAGAATTCAAGGCCATGTGCGGCCGCGTCTGGGTGATGGGCACGTCAGGCCACGGGCCGAGAGGGGTCTTCAAGGCCACGATCGTGGACAAGGCGAGTCCCATCACCGCCGGTGTGGCGGATTTCACGCAGGACGACGAACTGTACGCGAAGCTGCAGGGGGACGCGCCCGTCCGTGTTCTCGTGCAGGCCGAGTCCGATTGGAGCAGGAAGACGGAGCCGCTGGCGTTTACCGTGGACTACGGGAAGGGCCGCGTGTTCCATCACACCTTCGGCCACGACGTGAAGGCGCTCTCCACGCCGGAGGTGAAGACGCTGATCGTCCAGGGCACGGCATGGGCATCCGGGATGTGACGCCGCCCGCAGTGGCGTGAAGGGGAAACCGGGGCCCGGTCGCAGCGTCGGCCGGTCGACACGGGTGTAAGAAGTACGACCGGGACTGCCGTCCAGCGTCAGGAGAATGACGTGGTGTCTCGCCTCTCCTGGAATGTCTCGAGATCGCCGATCGGCCAAGAAGTTGGCCGATCGGGCCAAACGCGGCCGACGACTCGCGGGTGCCGGCGGAGCCCCCGGTTTCGTCAAGCCGCGCGGCGGCGGGCAGCGGCTATCTGCAGCATGGACAGGACTTCCGCGTGGGTCGGCTCGTGCCCAAACCGCAGGCGGGCTTGCTCAAATGCGCTCCACCACTCGGCTTCAGGGTCCAGTTCCGGCGGGACTTCAAGCCGGTGCGCCAGGCGCACATAGAGAAGCGTCGCAGCCAAACCGCATCCGAAATACGCGATCAGGATCCACAACATGCAGGAATATCCTGCAAAACTCGCACCGCCGGCGGGCGGTGTCAGCCTGACGCGTGATCCCGGAGTTCGACTGTCAGCCGTTCGCCACCCGTTCGAACCGTCACGTCGCGGAAATCGCGTACGAGCGGGCGATGGTTCAGTTGGCTTGCTGGCACGGTCGTCAGTAGCCCAACGACCTGCATCCCGGCCGCGAGGCCGGCGTCGATCCCGGGGCGGGTGTCTTCGAAGACCAGGCACTCCTGCGGCGCCACACCCAGCAGTTCGGCAGCGCGCAGGAATCCTTCCGGATGCGGCTTGCCGTTCCGGATCTCGTCAACCGGCACCATGACTGGCGGCAGAGGGAGACCGGCGGCCAGGACGCGCGCCTCGGCCAGCGTCCGCCAGGCCGACGTCACGATGGTCCAGGGGCGGGTGTCCAGCGCGCGCACGACATCCGCAGCGCCGGGCACCGCGACGATGCCGTCGAACTCGGTCTCTTCGTATCGCGCCATCGCAGCGAGCGCCTCGGAGTGATCGTGGTCCGGCCGAAAGTGCTGCATGGTCGCGATGGTCGGGCGTCCGTGCGAGAACTCGAGCACCGACTCGAGAGGAATCCCGTTGCGGCGTGCCCAGAGGTTCCAGGCACGCACGACGACCTGCGTCGAATCGACGAGCGTGCCGTCCATGTCGAAGAGCACCGCGCTGCACGTCAGAATCATGGGTATCAATCGCGTTACGGTTGCGGGGTCCAGCGGCGAGTCCGAAGAGCCGTGGTGAACTCCGCCGCGGCCGCGTCGAGCGAGACCCCGTACACCTGTCTGAAGAGCCCCTCGTATTGGTCCGGCGCGTCCATCGTTGCCAGCAGCAGCTGTTGGAACGCGTCGCGTCCGCGAGCCTGGATCCAGTATTCGAGAAAGTAACGCCAGACCTGGTAGTTGAGGCGCATGTCGCGGGAGACGCGGGCCGCGGGAGCCGAGGGCCTGAGAAGCGGTGCGAGGTCGTGCGTGTCCGCGTAGGCGATCACCGAGTCGGGCGTCGCGAAGGCGCGCTGGCGGCCGAACGACACCGCCAGCCCTTCGGAAAACGGTTCCGCTTTCCACATGCGGTAGGCATGCCAGAGCGACTGGTGCTGGTTCAACGTGGCGTGAGCCAGTTCGTGGCGCAGGAATTCGCGATGGTCGAAGCCGCGCTCAGCGAGGCGGGGCGTCAGGTAGATGACCGTTCCTGTCGCCAGCGCGGCGGCGCCGATGCGGACGCCGCGATAGTTCGGCAGGAAACGATCGAAATCACTCCAGTTGCGGCAGAGGATGACCGTCAGCCTGGACGTGACAGGCATGCGATGGAACGCCTCCGACTCGGCGATGTCGCGATCGACCTCGGCTAGGCCGGCTGGCAGTGTCGTGCCCGCGGCCCAGTACACGTCTGCGCGCGCGAGTCGCAGGTGCTGATAACCCGGCTTCCAGGGCGACCAGGGGACAAGCGGCCCGAACGGCAGCGCCCAGGCGATGCCGGCAGTGACGATCAACAGGACCGTGACGAGAAGACGGCGCCGCCAGGAGCGGCGCCTCGGTGAAGCCATTCAATCGAACGATACCACCACGCTGGGGCCGGACGAACGCCTCGCGCTCGATGCGTCCTCAGCGCGTTGCCGTACGCCGGCGCAGCCGTTTCTGCGCGAAGACGACGACGGCGCCGATGAGACTGACTTGGAGGCCGGTGCCGACGGTCCCCGCAATGCCGCGGCCGGGCGAGGCGTCTTCCCGGCTGTGACGTACTCCGCGTCCAGATCGTCGGCCTTGCCACTGTTCGGGGCCGTGCTCGAACCTCTCGTGATCGACAGACGCGGCGCTTCGCCGATCGAACCGCGCGGCATCCGAACCGGCGCCTCCCGACGGCACGGCGGCGTAGATGACGCCAGCGACAGCGGCGGCGAACGCGAGGATGGCGACGGTGCGTGCGAGTGCGCGAATCACGTGGCCCTCCTGACTACTGCGCCACCGAAGGAAACGACCCGTCGGCGTCGGCGCCCCGCGTCTTCGCGGCGAAGAGCCGAGGCAGTTGGAGCGCGAGCCAGTTCCAGTGCAATCCCAGGTGGAGCCCCATCGCGACGATGGCGGTGTCCGACGCGAACGAGTGGATCCCCCGCCAGGCGCGCGGAGCCGGCGGCGGCGGGCCGAAGCTTGCCATCACGTGTCTCGAGATCATGAGCCCGCTCAGCACCGCGGCCGTCAACGCCACGAACAGCACGGCATCGACGGCGGCGTTTGCGCGCACTCCCCGACCCCGCCCGGTGAAGACGCGTTTCGCGGCGGCGGCCATCCATTCCCAGTGCAGGACGAGGTGCGCGACGAGGACCACGGCGAATGCGAGGCCGAACCACTCGTGGACGGGCAGGCCGAAGAGCGGGGGATTGGCGGCGATCAGAAAAGCCGCGGCAATGACGAGGTCGAGCACGAGATTCGTTGTGGCGCGCATGCGGCGACTCCGGGTGTGCAAGGGGACCGTCCAATTCGTCGTCATTGCCATTCGACGTCAGGCGCGGGGGCGATGTTGTCAGGCCCGCGCAAGGAGTTCGTAAAGTTTGTAAGGTTGCTGGTGAGGTGGCCGGAATGCCCCGGTTCGCGGTGGTAGGATCGGCCCGTGCGTTCCCGTCGACGCGTGTCGCTCACCGTCGTGCTGACCGCTGCGGTCGTCGTGCTGCTGCCGCTGCTGGCGGTGTTGCAGTACCACTGGCTGTCGCGGATCGGCGAAGAAACCGGGGATCGCATGCGGGTCGTGGCGCTGAACGCCGCGGAGGCGATGTCGACGGACCTCTCGTTCGAGATCGGACGCGCGTGGCGGGAACGAGCCGAGCCGCGTGACGATGCGGCGGAACACGGCGACGTGGCGCCCCTCGTGCGCGATGCGCTCGTCGTGGACTGGAGCGGCGGGGCGAGCGCGCGCGTGAGGCGATGGGACTTCGACGCGAGGCGCTGCGAGCCCGCGGAATGGCCCGCGGTGTTCGGTGAACTTCTGCCAGACAGCCACCGAGTACTCGACGGGCTCCAGCGGCGAAGCACCGCGCTGGCCATCGTGGCCGTCGGACTCGCAGAGGATCGCGGACGGTCGCCGGGTGTCCGGCCGCCGTGCGAGGTGTCGGGCAACGGGATGGTGATCGCCCGACTGGATGCGGCGGTGCTGCGAGGTTCGCTCCTTCCGGAAGTCGCACGTCGGCACTTCGCCGCCCTCGAGAGTGACGACTTCCACGTGGCCATCGTCTCCGGCGGCCCGGCGCAAGACGTGATTTACGCGTCGGCCGGTGCGGATGCGGCGGCCGTTGCTGCCACACCGGACGTGTCCATGCCCCTGGTGCTCGTCGAACCAGATCGTTCACGCCGCGGCGGACGGGGCCGCAACGGACGGGACGGCCTGCCGCCGCCTGCGGTCGAGGGTCGCGGCCGCACCTTCGGCAGAGGCCCGCGTGGAGAGATCGGCGACCACTGGACGATCGTGGCGCGGCATCGCACCGGGTCGCTCGAGACCGCGGTGTCGAGGCTGCGCGCGCGCAATCTCGCGCTGAGTCTCGGAGTTCTCTCGCTGCTGGGCGCGGCCGTGGTGCTCCTCGCGGTGAGCGCACGCCGGGCCGAGCGCCTCGCGACGCAGCAGGTGGAATTCGTCGCCGCCGTCTCACACGAGATGCGCACGCCCGTGACGGGGATCGAGACCGCCGCGCGCAACCTCGAGGACGGCCTCGTGACGGATCCGGCTCGCGTGCAGCGCTACGGCGCCGTCATCCGCGCGGAGGCGAGGCGGCTTGGCGATACCGTTGAGCACGTCCTGCAGTTTGCCGCGCTCGAAGCTGGCCGGGGGATCGGCCCGGCCGTCCGCGTGGACGTGAGCACGATCGTTGGCGAGGTGGTCCACCGCGCGCGCGCGGAACATCCGCAGGCGACCGTCGACGTTGAGATGGATCCCGTGACGCCGCCAGTGCTGGGCGACCCGGCGGCGCTGCGTTCGGCCGTGCAGAACGTTGTCGCAAATGCGCTGAAGTACGGGGGCGCGCCGGCGTGGGCGAAGGTCCGCGTGGAACGAGCAGCCGGGCCCGGGGCCGAGGTTCGAGTGACGGTCGAGGACCGCGGGCCCGGAATCGACCCGAGGGACCTGCCGCACGTGTTCGAGCCGTTCTACCGCGGAACGCTGGCGACCGACCGCCGTATCCCGGGCAGCGGCCTCGGCCTCCACATCGTGAAACGTAGCGTTGAGACACTCGGCGGGCGCGTGAGCGTGCACACCAGCCGCGAGT
Source organism: uncultured Vicinamibacterales bacterium (assembly GCA_964547975.1). GTDB lineage: Bacteria > Acidobacteriota > Vicinamibacteria > Vicinamibacterales > JAKQTR01 > CAYJPV01. Next base: position 16,032 of record CAZJRM010000014.1, read on the forward strand.
CTGGCACGGCCATCACGCTGCACGTACCGCTGGCGCCTCACCTGGAACATGTCGATGGACCACCGACGACACCTGCTGCTGGTCGAGGATGAGCCGAGCCTCGTGCTCGCGCTGACGGACCGCCTCGAGGCGGAAGGGTATCGTGTGACCGCCGTCACCGACGGGGACGTCGCTCTGGCCGACGCCTCCCGCGGCACGTTCGATCTCATCGTCCTCGACGGCATGCTGCCGGGCCGCGACGGCTACGACGTGTGCCGCACGCTCCGCCAGCGCGGTGTCCAGACGCCGATCCTGATGCTGAGCGCGCGCGGGCAGGTGGTGGACCGGGTCGTGGGACTGCAGTTGGGCGCGGATGATTACCTGACCAAACCGTTCGACGTGACGGAATTGCTCGCCCGCATCGACGCGTTGCTGCGGCGCGCGAAACCCGCCGGCGTGAACCTCTACAGCTTCGGTGACGTCGTCGTGAACGTACGGTCCGCCGAAGTGGCGCGGGCCGGAGTTCCGGTGGAACTGACCGCCCGCGAGTTCAAGCTGTTGACCTACCTCATCGACCACCGCGGGGCCGTGCTGTCGCGCGACGAACTCCTCAACGCCGTGTGGGGCTACGAGACGTCGGTGTTCACGAGAACGGTGGATGTCCACGTCGGCCTGCTGCGGCAGAAGCTCGAAGCTCACCCGCGCAAGCCGCGCCACATCCTGACCGTGCACGGCCTTGGCTACAAGTTCGTCGACTAACCCGCCGGGCCGCCGGCGACACGCCGAGTGGGCGAGTCAGGAGGGGAAGTTCGAGACCGCGCGTCGGCCGGCCGGTTCTGGCGATGCCATCTCCGCGAGGATGATTCGCAGGGCGACGTCCATCCGCCGCCGGTAGTCTGCGGCGGTCGTGACCTGATGCGTCAGGCCGAGCGACGTCGCCACCAGCGTTTCGGCGCGCTGACGCGGGCCAGGCTCGCCGCGGATCGGGTCACGAGATTCTCCGGAACTGGCCAGTGCGTGCGCGACCGCATCGACGAACCGTCGTTCGTGCTCCTCAGCCACGCCAGCCAGCAGGCTCGGCTCTATCGCGAGCAATGTCCCCACACGCGGTTCGCCCGACGGACCGACCTGCGGGCCGTGAAAGACCTCGAACGCGCCAAGCACTCGCTCGTGCGTGTTCCGATCCGGGTTGGACAGGGCTGCCCGGCATGCGGCCGCCGAGGCCTCGACCCGGTGCAGGACGGCCGCCCGGAACAGTTCGTCCTTCGCCTTGAAATGCAGGTAGAGCCCCTGGCGCGACAGACCCGCCGCCCTGGCCAGGTCGTCCATCGACGTCTTCCTGTAGCCGTATCGAAGGAACACTCCGGCCGCCGCCTCCAGGATGGAAGTCCGACGAGTCGTTCCTCGGGAATCTCCGTTGACGGCCATTCGACCAGTTAACCCTTATCATACAATGAGTTGTGTCGTGATAGACAGTAAGTGCCAATATTGTAAATTCCGACTACTCACCTGATCGCCGCCGACCACCCGGGGTAGAATCTCCGAAATCAATCGGGGAGATTCCACATGGCCTTCGCGCACTTCATTCCGACACGAATTCTCTTTGGCAAAGGGCAGCTCACAAAGCTCCACCGCCAGGCGTTACCCGGTCGCAAGGCGCTCATCGTCATTTCGGCGGGGCCTTCGACGAAGAAGTACGGCTACCTCGCGCAACTCGAGAGACAACTCGACCTGGCGAAGGTCGAGCACGTCGTCTTCGACAAGATCCTGCCCAACCCCGTGAAGAGTCACGTGATGGAAGGCGCCGCCATGGCCCGGGAACACGGGTGCGATTTCGTCGTGGGTCTGGGCGGCGGGAGCCCGATCGACGCCGCCAAGTCCATCGCGATGATGGCGACGAACCCGGGAGACTACTGGGACTACATCTGGGGCGGGTCGGGCAAGGGCCAGCCGATTCCGAACGCGCCGCTGCCGATCGTGGCGATCACGACGACCGCAGGAACCGGGACCGAAGCCGATCCGTGGACCGTCATCACCAAGGAAGAGACGCACGAGAAGATTGGATTCGGGTACGACCGGACGTTCCCGGTCCTGTCCATTGTCGATCCCGACCTGATGATGACCGTACCTCCACACCTGACGGCCTACCAGGGGTTTGACGCGCTGTTCCACAGCACCGAGGGCTACATCAGCACCCAGGCGAACCCGGTGAGCGACCTGTATGCCCTCAAGGCCATCGAGTTGATCGGCAAGGCCCTCCCGACAGCGGTGGCCGACGGCACCAACGAGCAGGCGCGGGCGGACGTCGCCCTGGCCAACACGCTGGCGGGAATGGTGGAGTCGACGTCCACCTGCACGTCGGAACACAGCCTCGAACACGCGCTGAGCGGTTTCCACCCGTCGCTGGCGCACGGCGCGGGGCTCATCATCCTGAGCAAGGCGTACTACACGCATTTTGCCGAGCGCCACGCGTGCGACGAACGGATGATCGCGATGGCGAAGGCCCTCGGCCGGACGGAGGCGACGACCGCGATGGACTTCGTCGACGCGCTGGTCGCGCTTCAGAGGGCGTGTGGCGTCGCCGAGCTGAAGATGAGCGACTACGGCATCCAGGAAGCCGACCTGACGAAGTACGCGGCCAGCGCCCGCAGCACGATGGGTGGGCTGTTCAAGTTCGACCCGGCGCCGCTGACGGATGCCGACAGCGAGGCGATTCTCAGGGCATCCTGGCGCTGACGTTTCAGAGGATTGGTGTGCGGGGCGCGGCCGTGTCGTTCTCCTTCTACCTCAGCCGCTACCTGGCTTGGATGGTCGTGTTCGCCTGTCACAGGGCCATCTTCCTCGGGTTGCACGCCGGCACCGCGCCCGATACGCCCCTGCCGGACCTGGCGCGGACGTTCATTCATGCCGTTCGCCTCGACTCGTCGATGGCGGCCTACCTGATGTTCCCCGCCAGTCTGGCTGCGCTCGCCGGCGCACTTGCGCTGGCGCGCGCTCCGCAGTGGCTTGATCGGGTCGAGCGCGGCCTGCTGGTGGCGGTGACGCTCGTCTCCGCCGCGGACGCCGCCATCTACGGAGAGTGGGGTGTGAAGCTCGGGTACCGGGCCCTCATGTTCCTGCGGCGCCCCGACGAGGTCACCGCGAGCGCGCCGTGGTCGGTCCTCGTCGTTGGCGTGCTGCACATCGTCGTGATGGTCACGCTCGTCCTGTTCATGTGGCCTCGTGCCACCGGTCGCCCCGCGGTGCAGGCGAAGCCCCAGTGGAGGCTCGCGGCCGCGCACGCCGCCGTCATGGTTGCCCTCCTTCCGACCGTGGCTCGAGGAGGAGTGGGAGAGATCCCGATACACCAGAGCGACGCCTACTTCTCGCGCTCCGACTTCGCGAATCTGGCGGCGGTCAACCCCGTGTGGAACACCGGCCACAGCGTCTGGCACCACGCACGGGGCCGCCGCGCCGCCGCCTACCGGCCCTTCGAGACCGCCGAAGCGGAGCGGCGGCTGGCCGCGTGGCATGGGCCTTCGGCGGATCCCGGCACGCCCATCCTCGCAGTGACACGGCCGAACGTCGTTCTGTTGGTACTCGAGAGCTGGTCCGCGGCGTTTGTCGAATCTCTGGGCGGCGAGCCAGGCATCACACCTTCGTTCTCGACGCTGGCCGAACAGGGGCTGTTGTTCGACCACTTCTACTCGGCCGGCACGTTGACGCCCCATGGTCTCGGCGCGATTCTCAGCGGCTTGCCGACGACACCGTTGCCGAGCCTCGTGTCACACGCTGACAGTTACGAGCGGCTGCCGTCGCTGGCGCGTGACCTGGCCGGGGCGGGGTACCACTCAGTCTTCGTCTTCGGCGGCGAGCTGTCCTACGGCAACATCAAGGCGTACTTGAGCCGTAGCGGCTTCGAGCGTTTCATCGAGCGCAGAGACTTCCCGCCCGACATCCCGAGCGGCCGCCTGGGCGTGCACGACGAGCACGTCCTGCCGAGAGTCCTCGCCGAAGCGCAGGAGCTCGACGAGCCATTCTTCGTCGTCGGGCTCACCGGCAGTTCACACTCCCCGTACGACCATCCGGGAGCCAGGCCGATTCGGGGGTTCGGGAAGTCGGACCGGGTGTTGAATGCGGTGCACTACTCGGACGCCTGCCTGGGTGACTTCATGCGGACGGCGCGCCGGGAATCCTGGTTCGCTCGGACGTTGTTCGTTCTCGTCGCTGACCACCCGCACCCGGCGCCGTCTGGCCGCGCGAACTCGCCGTGGGAATCCCGCCGTATTCCGCTCTTGCTGACCGGAGGCGCCCTGAACTCGCATCAACGCGGCGCTCGCCACCAGGGACTGGTGGCGCAATACGACGTGCCGGCCCTGCTGCTCCGGCAGCTTGGGCTTCCACACGCCGGTTACCGCTGGAGCCGAGACCCCCTCAATCCCGCCACGCTTCCGCTGGTGTGTTTCGGCCTCGACGACGGCTTCGGATGGATCCGGCCCGACGCGCGCGGCGTATGGCGACCCGGCAGGAGCGCAGCGGGCCGGCCCCCCGCACCGCCCGAAGCCCTCGCGGTCCTCCAGACCGTCGTGGACCAGTTCTACCGATAACCGCGACCTCAGAATCCGCCGAGCACCTTGTACAGCGTGATCAGGTTGTTCTGCTCCGCCAGCCTCACGGCCACGAGGCCCTGCTGCGCGGCAATCAGCGCACGTTGCGCCACCAGCACGGGCAGGTAGCCGTCGATGCCGGCGTCGTGGCGTGCCGACGACAGCCGGTATGTCTTCTCGAGCGACTGCACGAGCGCGCCCTGCGCCTCACGCTGGTTGATGTACGTCTCGCGCAGCGTCAGTGCGTTCGACACCTCCGCGAACGCCTGCTGTATGCCTTTCTCGTAGCGCGCGACGGCCAGGTCCCGGTCGATCTGCGACACTCTGATGCGATTCTTCGTCGCCCCGGCGTTGAAGATCGGCTGCGCGATGTTCGGGATGAAACTCCACGCGCCGGTGCCCGCGCCCAGCAGGTCGGAGAGCTCCTTGCTCGAGATGCCCACGCCTGCCGTCAGCGTGATCCGGGGGAAGTACGCCGCCCGCGCCACGCCGATGTTCGCGTAGGCCGCGCGAAGCTGGTGTTCGAACGCCATGATGTCGGGCCGCGTCAGCAGTACCTCGGACGTGAGCCCTGCCGACACCGGCATGGGCGGCGTCACGGCCGCGAGGCCATCGGGGAGCAGGTCCGGAGCCACCGGGCCGCCCACGAGCACCTGCAGCGCGTTCAGATCCACGGCAAGCAGGCCGGTGAACCGCGCGATGTCGGCCCGCGCCGCCTCCACCTGGCTCTGGACCTGGTTCAGATCCAGCTCGGTCGCCACACCCACGTCGAGGCTCCTTCGGATGAGCGTCAGCGACTGCTGCTGTGCCTCGAGCGTCGAGCGGGCCAGGTTCACGTACTCGGCATCCGCCGCTCGATTGAGGTAGGCCTGCGCCACCGCAGCGACGAGCGCGAGTTGCGCGGCCCGCCCGGTCTGTTCCTGCGCCAGGTACGATTCGAGCGCCGCGGTCGTCAGGTTCTTCACGCGGCCGAACAGATCGACTTCCCAACCCGACACCCCGAGCGCGATCGAGTACGACGTGTTTGTCGACGCCGTCCCCGAACTCGCCGACTTCTCGGGCACGTGCTGGTTCGACACCTGCGCGACGGCGCTCACGGCCGGCATACGTTCCGCCCGCTGGATGTTGAACGTCGCCTGCGCGCGTTCGACGTTGAGCATCGCCGCCCGGAGATCGCGGTTGTTGATCAGCGCCTGCTCGACGAGCGTCCGCAGCTTCGGATCCCTGATGAAGTCCCGCCACGGAACGGACATGGCCTGAGGCGCGTCGGCGGAGACGGCGGCCGGCGGCAGCTGAGCCGGCACGGGTGTGGCCGGCCGTGCGTATTGGGGCGCCAGCGAGCACCCGCCGAGTGACAGGGCCGTCACCGCCAGCAGGAACACCGACACCGTCGTCGCGGACTTTGCCGCCGTCCTGGCGGACGGACGATGGCCGCGGCGGAACAACTGCACGACGAGGACGTAGAACAGCGGAATGAAGAAGATGGCCAGGAACGTACCGGTCAGCATGCCGCCCATCACGCTCGTCCCGATGGCCACCTGGGCGCCAGCCCCGGCGCCGGTGGAAATCGCCAGCGGCAGCACGCCCATGCCGAACGCGAGCGACGTCATGACGATGGGGCGGAGGCGGAGCTTCGCGCCCTGGATGGTCGCTTCGATGAGCCCCATGCCTTCTTCGAGATGCTGCTGCGCGAACTGCACGATCAGGATCGCGTTCTTCGTGGTCAGGCCGAGCACCGTCAACAGGCCGATCTGGAAGTACACGTCGCTCGGAAGCCCGCGCGCCGTCGAAGCCAGCACGCCGCCGATGACGCCGAGCGGCAATGCGAGCACGATCGCGATTGGCACCGTCCAGCTCTCGTAGAGCGCCGCGAGCACGAGGAAGATGACCAGCACCGAGAACGTGTAGAGCAGCCCGGTCTGTGACTCGGACATCCGCTGCTGGTACGAGATGCCCGTCCAGGCGAAGTCGATACCCGGCGGGAGCTTGCGACAGAGTTCCTCCATGGCCTGCATGGCTTCGCCCGTGCTGCGGCCAGGCGCGGGTTCGCCCTGGATGTTCATGGACGGCACCGCGTTGTAGCGTTCGAGGCGCGGGGGACCGTAGACCCAGCGGCCGGAGGCCACGGCCGTCAGCGGCACCAGCCGTCCAGCGGTATTCCGCACCATCAGGTGGTCGACGTCACCGGGCAGCATGCGGAACGGAGCGTCCAGCTGCGCGTAGACGCGCTTGACGCGGGCGTTCTGGACGAAGTCGTTGATGTACGTGCTGCCGAATGCCGTGGCCAGGTAGCTCTGCACGGCACTCACCGAGACGCCAAGCGCGCCGGCCTTGGCCCAGTCGATGTCCACCTTGTACTGAGGCACGTCCACCATCCCGTTCGGGCGGACACGTGTCAGGCGCCGATCCCCGGCGGCCATGCCGATCAGTTGGTCGCGCGCGCGTGACAGCGCGTCGTGCCCGAGGCCGCCGCGATCGAGCAGCATGAAGTCGAAGCCGGTGGCCGTGCCGAGCTCGGTGACCGGCGGCGGCGGCACGAAGAAGATGCTCGCGCCCTTCACCCGCGACAATGCGCCCATGGCCCGTCCCGCCACGGCCTTCGCGCTTTGCCGCGGGTCGCGCCGCAGGTCCCAGTCCCGCAGCTTCACGTAGCTCATCGCCTGGTTCTGGCCGCGGCCCGCCATCCCCGTGCCCGCCACGGCCATCACGGACTCGACGGCGGCCTGCTCCTTCGACAGGAAGTAGTCGCGGATCTCGCCGATCACCGACTCGGTCTGCTCGGTGGTCGAACCGACGGGCAGCTGGATGATGCCCATCAGCGTGCCCTGATCCTCGTCCGGCAGGTAGCCGGTCGGCATGCGCGAGAACAGCACCCCGAGGCACGCCACGATCAGCACGAACACCACCGCGTATCTGATCCGCCGCGCCAGGACGTGCCCGACCGCCCGGGTGTAACCCGACCGTGCCGCGTTGAAGCCGCGGTCGAACCAGAGGAAGAACGGCCGCAGCAGCCGGAAGCCGGTTTCCGCGGCCTCGTGGCCCTTCTCGACCGGCTTCAGCAGCGACGCGCACAACACCGGCGACAACACCAGCGCGACGACCACCGAGAGCAGCATTGATGCGATCACCGTCACCGAGAACTGCCGGTAGATGACGCCGGTCGATCCCGGGAAGAACGCCATCGGCCCGAACACGGCGGCCAGCACCAGCCCGATACCCACGAGCGCGCTCGTAATTTCGTCCATCGACTTGCGCGTAGCTTCGCGCGGAGACAGTCCCTCCTCGCTCATGACGCGCTCGACGTTTTCCACGACGACAATCGCATCGTCGACCAGCAGGCCGATGGCGAGCACCATCGCGAACATGGTCAACATGTTGATCGAGTAGCCGAGGAGCCCCAGGACGCCGAAGGTGCCCAGGATGACGACGGGCACGGCAATCGTCGGGATCAACGTCGCCCGCAGATTGCCGAGGAACAGGTACATCACCAGGAACACGAGCAGGACGGCTTCGAAGAGCGTCTTGACCACCTCGCCGATGGCGACGCGCACGAACGGCGTCGTATCCATCGGGTAGATGGCCCGCATGCCTTTCGGGAAGAACCTCGACAAGTCCGACATGGCGGCCTTCACCGCGTTGGCCGTGTCGAGGGCGTTGGCGCCGGCTTCCTGCCGGATGGCCATCATCGTCGAGGGCAGGCCGTTGAACTGGCCCTTGATGTCAGCCGCTTCCGTGCCCAGTTCCGCGCGCCCGACGTCACTGACGCGGACGATGGACCCGTCGGCGTTCGTGCGCAGGGGGACGCTCGCGAACTGCTCGGGCGTGACCAGGAACGACTGCACGAGGATGGATGCGTTCAGACGCTGGCCGGGGACCGCCGGCGCGCCGCCCAGCTGGCCCGCCGACACCTCGACGTTGTAGCCGCGCACGGCCGTCACGACGTCCGACGGCGTCATGTTGTACTTCGCGAGTTTGTCCGGATCGAGCCAGATCCGCATCGCGTAGCCGGAACCCATCACGTCGACTTCACCGACGCCGGGGACTCGAGCCAGCACCGACTGCACCGTCGAGACCGCGTAGTCGCCGAGGTCCTCAACCCGTGTGCCTGGCACATCGGACGTGAGGCCCACGAGCATGAGGTAGTTGCGCGTGGACTTGGCCACCGTGACGCCGCGGCTCTGTACCGACTCGGGCAGCGACGGGAGGGCGGACTGCAGCTTGTTCTGCACCTTCGACCAGGCCATGTCCGGGTCCGTGCCCGGCGCGAACGTCAGGGTGATCTGCGCCGCCCCGGACGAGTCGGAGGTGGAACTCATGTAGAGCATGCGATCGAGGCCCGTGAGGGACTGCTCGATGATCTGGGTGACGCTGTCTTCAACGGTCTTGGCAGACCCGCCGACGTACGCGGCCCTGATGCTGATCGACGGCGGCGCGATGGGCGGGTACTGCGAAATCGGCAGGTTGTAGATGGCCAGGCCGCCGCCCAGCATCATCGCGATGGCGATGACCCACGCGAAGACGGGACGGTCGAGGAAGAATCTGGACAACATGGCGTCCCCCTACTTCGCCGGCGCCGCGGGCGCGTACGGAATCGCCTTCACCGCCATGCCGGGCTGGATCCGCTGGAGGCCGTCCACGATGACCTGGTCGCCGCCCGACAGCCCTGCGGTCACCAGCCAGCGGTCGCCGATCGCGCGGCCAACGGTGATCGGACGCGCGGCGACCTTGCCGGAACCGTCGACGACGAGCGCCGTCGCGTTGCCCTTCACATCGCGCGTGACCCCTTGCTGCGGCGCCAGGATCGCGTCGTCCAGGACGCCTTCATCGACGACCGCCCGCACGAACATGCCCGGCAGCAGGACGCCGTCGGCGTTCGGGAAGACCATGCGGAGGATCATCGAACCCGTGGCCGGGTCGACGGTCACGTCACGGAACTGGAGTCGCCCGGGGCGGTCGTACCGCGTGCCGTCTTCGAGCAGGAGCCTGACGGTGCTGGCGAGGTCGCCGTCGCGCTTGAGTTGGCCGCTCTCGATAGCCCGCCGCAGCCGCAGCAGATCGGCGCTCGACTGCACGACATCGACGTAGATCGGGTCGAGTTGCTGGATCGTGACAAGCGCGGTCTGCTGGTACGCGGTGACAAGCGCGCCCGGTGTGACCGACGACTTGCCCGTGCGGCCCGAGATGGGCGCCTTCAGCGGCGTGTAGGACAGGTTGATGCGGGCGCTCTGGACCGCGGCCCTGGCGGACAGCACGCTGGCTTCCGCCTTGGCCAGGGTGGCGGTGGCTTCATCGAAGTCCTGCTGGCCCACGGCCTTGATGGTCACGAGTTCCTTCAGGCGATCCACTTTCGTTCGGGCCGGCGGCACCGCCGCCTCCGCGAGCGCCAGCGCGGCGTTCGCCTGTTCGAACGCGGCTTCGTACGGCGCCGGATCGATCTGATACAGCAACGAGCCGGCCTTGACCATCGAGCCTTCGACGAACGCGCGTTGCTGGATGATGCCGTTGACCTGGGGACGGACGTCCGCCACGAGGAAGGCGGCGGTTCGTCCCGGCAACTCGGTCGAAAGAACCACGCGTTCCGGCTGGACGGTGACCACGCCCACTTCGACGGGCCCCGTGGGCCGACCGCCGGCGGCGCCCTGGGCCGGGGCCGTCGGCTTTCCACATCCGACGAGGACAACCACCATCATGACCAGAGCAGCGGGAAGGACTCTTCGAAACATCACGATCTCCATTCGTCGATGGCGTTCGCGGGCCGTGCGCCCGGCGCGGCCGACTGGGCGGCTGCCGACAGGTGCAGGACGCCGGCCACGGTGAAACGCACCGCGTTCTCGAGCATGGCGTCGATGGGAATGATGAGGCTGTGCGCGCCTTTCACGCCGTGCGTCAGCTGGGCGAAAAACGCCTGGGCACACAGCGTCGCGTCGTCCTGTGACAGGTCCGGCCGCACCCGCGCGATGACGTCCGCGATGACGGCAACGGTCGGCTGCATGAACTCGCGGGCAAAGAGGCCGCGTGGGAGGACTTGCTCACTGGCTTCCCTCGCGAAGAGTCTCAGCATTCGTTCGGCAGCGTCCCGGTCCTTGTGTGGCGACACCATCGCGCGAGCCACCATCCTCAGCGCTGCAGCCGGGTCGCGGCCGGCGATGCCGGCGGCATCCTTCGCCGCCGCCACCACCGGGTCCCGGAGACGCTCCGCGCGGCGTTCGAAGACCTCCCGATAGAGGCCCTCCTTGGACCGGAAGTAGTAGTTGACGGCGCCGAGATTCGCTTCTGCAGCGTCAGTGATCTGCCGGACCGACGTCCCCGCGAACCCACGTGCCGAGAACAGCCGCTCGGCGGCGTCGATGATTCGTTCGCGAGTGTCGGGCGGGGGCGGGGCGGGAGCGTGGTGTGGCTGGTTCATACGACCGTATCAAACATGTGTTTGATACTCGAAGATCCGGCGCACGCTTGTCAAGAACAGCCTGCTATTCTGGACATCTCCCCCGACAGTATCGCTTTCGCGGAAAGGGCCCCTATGAACCGTATCGTGCAGTTTGGCGAAGACGTTCCCGGCTACACCATCCCCGTCCTGAACGAACGTGAGATCAGGGCCGCCGCCGGGATCTTCTTCGTAATGATGCTCGTCGCCATTCAGACGGCCATCCTGAAGGGCAACTTCCTGCTGCTGAAGTACGCCATCGCGATCTTCCTGCCGGACATGCTCATCCGGGTCTTCATCAACCCGAGGTTCGCGCCCTCGCTGATCGTCGGCCGCTTCATCGTCCGGAACCAGGTGCCCGAGTACGTCGGCGCGCCGCAGAAGCGCTGGGCGTGGATCATCGGCGTTCTCCTGGCGGCCGTGATGCTGGTGCTCGTCAACGTGATGAACACCTACAGCCCGATCTCCGGGCTGATCTGCCTGGCGTGTCTCGTCTTCCTGTTCTTCGAGACGGCGTTCGGCATCTGCCTGGGGTGCAAGGTCTACGCGCTGGTCTATCGCGAGAAGGCGCAGTACTGTCCGGGCGAGGTGTGCGAAGTGAATGCGCGCCAGGAGATCCAGAAGACCTCAGGTGCGCAGTGGTTCGTTGCCCTCGGGTTCGTGGCCTACGTCGTGCTGGTCGCGGTGCTGTTCAACGACGCGTTCAGCGTGAGGCCGCACGCGCTCTTCGGGGCCGGCGCGCTCCACTGAGCGGGCGTCCTACTTCCGCAGGGATCCGTTCACCAGCGCACCCGCGATGAAGGCGGCCTGCAGCCGTACGTACTCCGGCGTGTAGTGAACGTGGTCTGCATAGGCGTCGGCGGGGAATGTCCGGCTGAACGCGTAGAGATCGATGAGCGGCACACGCGCAGTATCGAAGACGCCCCGCGCCAGTTCGTTGTAAGACTCGACGTCGCGGTTGTAGCGGTAGAAGCCAACGTTGCGCGCGTTGTGGATCGCATCGTTCACGGGCGTGGATGTCACCCAGACGAGCCTCCAGCCTGCCTTGCGGGCGATCGCGACGATGGCGTTCAGGTTCGAGACGTACTCGTCGGCGTCAACCTGGCGTGTGCCCGTCGCGCGGTCGGTCTTGATGTCATGCAGGCCGCAGTTGACCAGCAGCACGTCCGTCCTGAACGTTCGATCCGCCGCCAGTTCCTTGAGGTACGCGAGCACCATCCGCGAGTCGCCCCCGTTGGCGCCGACCGGCCTGTCGAGGTCCTGCAGCGCTTCGCCGTGATCCCGTTTGCGGTCGTAATCGAAACTGGCGGCGACAAATGACTTCAGGGCGGGGCCGTACGCGATCGAGATGCTGTCTCCGACGACGAAGACCTTCTGCGGAGGAGCCCCGGCTTCGGAGCTGGCGATCGCGGTCATGAGCACGAATCCTGACAACAGGAGGAGCCGCACAGCCACACACCTTATCGCGGTTCGGTCAGCGCGGCAATCACGGCACAACGTTGAGTGTCGGTCCCAATCCCGGAGAGTGCCTCAGGCTGGGACGCGGAACCACCAGCGCGAGGTGGCGCCGGCCGCTACGCGTCGGCGCCGTAGGAGATCTGCATCCGTCGGACCGCCCGGCTGGCGATCCAGAGCACGAACGCCGTCAACAGGAGCAGGCCGAGGATCGCGCCCGGGCGTGACGCCGGCGCGGCCGGCGCCGCGAGCAACTGAATGAGCGTGGGTGCCTCCTTGTCCATCGGCGCGGGCACCGGGCAGAGCGACTGCAGGTAGTACAGGATGCTGAGCTTCTGGATCGCGTGCGGGAGGATGCCGTTCGCGCCTTCCCACGCGAGCAGGATCGCGGCGGGAACGATCGGGTTGCGCACGTAGAGGCCGACCGCCAGGAACACGCTGCCGTAGCCGACACAACCGAGCACCGCGGCGGCCGTGTACCAGAACAGGTGACCCGCGCCGCCGGCGTTCCAGAACGCCTGGAGTTCGATGGCGTCGTGCGGCCACAACATCGCGATCGACGCGAGCAGGGCGCCTCCGCCGAAGATGATGGACGACGCCAGGAGCCCGGCGCCGTACTTGCCCAGGAGCAGCACGTCCCGGCGCGCCGGCGCGAGGAACCAGTAGTGCAGCGTCCGGTTCGTCATTTCCCCGCGGAACAGGTACATGAACATGCCGAGGCAGCCGAAGAACACCGCGAGGCGCAGGTAGAAGTACTGGAAGATCCCCGCGAAGATCATCCGGTCTTCTTCGAAGTTCATCAGGCGATCGAGGCGGCGGTTCTTCAGCACGCCGTCCTCGAAGTAGAGATGGGCCGACCGACGGCCGTCGAAGTAGGTGACCTGGCGGTGCTCGGTCCGCACCTCGACGAATCCCGCGCCGGAGGACGTGTCGACGGTCGTGAACGTCTTGCCGTCGCTGCTGACCTGGATGTTGAACTCCCGCGTGTCCAGATCGTCTTCCTCGCCGCCGGCGCTGGCGTGTTTCACGACGAACCGCTTGACCGGGACGCTCTTCCCGAGATCCACCTGCAGGAACAACGGCCAGTCATCCGCGCACCACCGGTCGGATTCGCCCTCCGTCACGCTGCCGTTGACAGCCTTCTCGGGTCCCTGTTCTTCGCTGCACGGGATACTCCCGGTCGCGGAGCGGCCGAGTGCCAGGTTCTCCTTCGCCTCGGGCCCGTAGATCTCGAACTCGTAGATCCGCGCCGTCGGATCCCCGCTGTACGCCGGTCTGAGGACGTTCAGGCGGACGAATCGCGCGTCGGCGGCGGGTTCGATCGCGTGCGTCGTGACCCCCGCGTTGCCGCCGTCCTTGCGGACGCGCCGGCTCCGAACCGACCAGCGTTCTTCGGCGGGCTTCCCGACGCGCTTCTTCACCTCGTCCAGGGTCTCGCCCTCGCGGATGCTGTCAACCAGCGCCGGAGCCGTCACGCTCTTTCGCGCGAGCTGTTCACCGCGGATCTTCGTGGCAATGCCGTGGCCGAAGAAGAGGACGGCTGGCAGCAGCGCCAGGGCGAACACCCACAGGGACCGCTTCGCGAAGAACACACGGCGCAGCTCGACCGTGGCGATCGTCCACGCCTGCCTGGCCCGAGCAGAGCCGAGGGCGCGGGCGCGCCCGGAGATGGTCAGGTCACGGCGGACCACGTTACTCGCCTCCAATCAGGTACTCGTAGAGCGCGTCGACGTTCTCGTCGGCCGGGACAACGCTGTCGACCCGGTGCCCGTCCAGGGCGATCTGGCCGAGGGCCCGCGAGAACTGCAGCCGGTCCCGGGTCATCACGAGCAGGCCCAGCCCGTCGTCGTTGAGCTTGATCTCGGTGACGTGGGGCTCGGCGAAGAGCCGCGCGGCCACCTCCGACGCCCGCTGGCACCGGACGAGGTACTGGCTCGGGTGTTCGTCGAGTTCGTCGCGCACGTCGCGGACGCGGCCCTCGGCCACGACCATGCCGTTGGCGATGAGGACGACCTGGTCGCTGATGACGTCGACTTCCTGGAGGACGTGGCTCGACAGGATGACGTGTTTGCCTTCGGCGGCGAGCGATCGGAAGAGCTCGATCGTCTCCGCCCGGACAAGCGGGTCGAGACCGTTCAGCGGTTCGTCGAGAACCAGCAGGTCCGGGTCGTGGGCGATGGCCTGGGCGAGGCGGACGCGCTGCCGCATGCCCTTGGAGTAGGCGGCGACCTTCCGGTTGGCGGCCTCGGTCAGCCCCAGCCGCTCCAGCGCCTTCCAGGCGAGCTCCTCCGCCTCCGGCCGGTCGTAACCGAACAGGCGGAGGCTCGTCGTGATGAACGTGAAGCCCGTGGCCCACCGCGGCGCCGTGTCGTACTGCGTGGCGTAGCCGGTCATCCGCATGAGCGTTTCGGGATCGCGCGGCGACACGCCCCGCATGCTGATGCGCCCCTGGTCGGGGTGGATCAGGCCCGTCATGAGGTTCATGATCGTCGTCTTGCCGGAGCCGTTGGGCCCGACGAGGCTCGTGATGCCCGGCGGGATGTTCAGCGTGACGTGATTCACGCCGAGCACCTCGCCGTAGAACTTCGAGACTTCGTCGAAGACGACGGTGAGCGCGGGGGAAGTGGTGCTCACGACACCACCTCGACCGGGCGGAGCTTGCGCTCGATGACCAGCACCAGGAGCACGACGACCACCGCCAGCGCCGCGGCCGAGGCGCGGGGTCCCGGCCCGTCCGCGGGCTCGACCCCCAGCAGGCCGCACCACACCTGGTTGACGGCGAACGCCGGGTCGATCACGTGTCCCCAGGTCACCCTGAAGACTTCGTCGACCATGGCGGCAACGCCGCTCAGAATGAAGAAGAACGCGAGGCTGACCGCGCCCGCCACGACTCGCCATCTCACATAGGCGGAGCTGGCCATCGCGACCAGGCTCAGGACCAGGAGCCAGAGCAGAAAACCCGCCACGACACCCGCGCCGAGCGTCCAGTGCGTCCAGAACCACCCGCTGCCGGCGAGCCCCACCTGCAGCCCGAACAGGACGAGGCCGGGAATCCAGGTCACGATCGACAGCATACCGACGAGCACCGCGAGGCGGGCCAGCGCATAACTCCACCGCGTCAGCGGGCGACTGAAATAGAGGGGGAGCGCGTTGTTGGCCAGGTCGGGCGCGATCAACCCCGGGCCGGCCAGCGCGGCGAGGAACACCGCGAAGCTCGCCTGGACGTACATGAAGATCGCGAAGAACTTGCCGTCCACCTGGATGAACTGCTTGAACTCGCGGTCCAGGCCCTGCAGCAACTCCGCGTGGTTGGTGAGGTACACGAACCCCACGCAGAGGAGGGGCCACACCATCGCCGCCATGGTGAGCAGGACGACGAGGCGCTGCTGGTACAGGCGCCGCCAGGCGTAGGCCGGCAGGACCATGAAACGGGTCCACCGGCCCGTCAGGGGGCCCTGGTAACGCCGATAACCGCGTTTGTAGACGGCCATGTCTAGCCCTGCCTGACGTCGAGTCTCGCCGCTTCCCCGGGGGTGCGGGACAAGTGGCCCATGGCCTTCAGGAAGATCTCTTCCAGCGTGTCGCGGCGGTGCGTCAGCTTTCGCACGAGCAGTTCCTGTCGGGCCAGCAGACTCCAGATGGCCTCGACCTCAACTCCTGCCGGCAGCACGATACGCCAGCGCCCTCCCCCTTCCGATACCCCTTCGGCCCCGATGTCCGGCAGGGCTTCGCGCAGGCGACGATCGTCGCCGGTCACCTCGAGTTCGACAAATGACTTGTTCGAACGCCGTTCTTCTTCGAGATCGCAGTGGTGCACGATGACGCCGTCCTTCATGATGACGGCTTCGTCGCAGACCTGCTCGATGTCCCGCAGCAGGTGCGAACAGACGATGACGTTCATGCCTTGTTCCTGCTTCATCTCGGTCACGAGCTTCAGCATGCGGCGCCGCGCGGCGGGGTCGAGGCCGTTGGTCGGCTCGTCCAGGATGACCAGCTCCGGCCCGTGAACGATGGCCTGGGCCAGCTTGGCCATCTGTTTCATGCCCAGCGAGTACGTGCGGATTTCCCGGTAGCGTGCTTCGCCGAGACCGACGTGAAAGAGGACTTCGTGGGCTTTCTCGAGCGCGGCCTTGGAGGGCAGTCCCGAGAGTTCGGCCATCTGGCGCAGAAAGGTCACGGCCGTCATCTCGCCGATGAACGCGTCGTTCTCGGGCATATAGCCGATGCGCGACCGCGCCTCGCCCATGGTGCGCCGGCTGTCGAGCCCGAGGATCCGCGCGTGCCCGCCGCTCGGCCTGTGGAACCCGAGCAGCGTCAGGATCAGCGTGGACTTTCCCGCCCCGTTCGGGCCGAGCAGGCCGATGGCTTTGCCCCGACCGGACACGCCGAGGCGGCAGGTGATCCCGTGGAGGATCTCCCGCCGCCCCAGCCTGACCTTCAGGTTCTCGAGTTCGACGACCGGTGTCGTATCCAAGGCATCTCCGGAGGAGCGGGCCCGACGGTGGGCCCGCCCCTTCAGGCTTATTGCGGGGTCCCGCCAGGACCGCTGAGGGCCATCAGGTCGAGGATGAGCCCTGTAAGACGAGAACGGCTGGACGCGTGAATTTGTTCCGTGGTGCCGTCGAACACCACCAGCACCGGGTCACGCTCGGCCGCGATCTTGGCGAGCGCCGGGTTCTGGGACAGCGCCGACAGGGCCCCGAGGGCGCCCTTCGGGTTCAGCCAGCCGAACGCCGCCGGGTGCATCCCGGCCGATGACGGGAGTTGGCCGAGGAACGCCGGCGACCACACGAGAGGCGACCCTCCGTTGCGGGTCGCGATCGCGCGTTCGGCGGACCCGCGGTCGGACGCCGCGATCATGTAGCCCCCGTCGTAGGTCCAGGTCACCCCGAACGGAAGACGCGTCGGCTTCATGGTGGTCCAGGTCCGGCCGCCTGCCGACTCCTGCGTCAGGACGATTCGCAGGTCCTGGTGCTCGGTTCCGAGTTCGGCGTTGAAGGTGTCCACCAGTTTCCGGATCGCGCCGTCCAGGGCGGATGGGTCGTTCGCGAGGGTTGCCATCGTCCAGGTCGGCCCGTTGACGGAGAACCCGTTCAGGGCGAAGGCGGCCTCGGTCCCCAGGGCCCGCGTCAGACCGTCCATGAATCCGGCGCCCAGCTTCTCCTCGGCCTTACCCAGTTCGGCTTCGAAGGACTTGCCCTCCCTCGACATCAGGGCCGCGAAGTCCTTGAACATCTGCCACGGTTCACGGGTCGACATGTATCCCGCGACGAGCGCGTCCGTCGACAGGTACTCTGCCGCCCCGCCCGAGCCGGAGTCAGCCAGCCAGGCGGCCATGCCGGCGCGCGGGCCGTTGAACACCAGCGTGACTTCGTTCTCCTCTGCGCCGTTCGGCGCGCGCTGCTCGAAGAACACGTACTTCAGGCCGGTCATGGCCGCCAATTCCACCGGCGGCGCATCGTCACCCGCGGCCATGGTGATGACCGGAGCCGTGTCGATACCGAAGAGCCAGCCGACACCCCGCTGATACCGTTCACCGATGGCGGCGGCAAACGGTGACGCGGCCCCCTGGCCCAGGTGCGAGAGCGCCCACGCGAGGTTGTCCGGCGAATTCGACACCACCAGCAGGCCGTCGGACACCGTGAAGGGAAGTGCCGCCTCGTGCGCCTCAGCGAACAGGCTGTTCAGCGCGTTCGTCAATTCGTCGCCGCGGCCGGCCTGCACGCGAGCCATGACGGTCGGCACGTCGCGGCCGGGTCCAGGCGACCCGACGCAGAACACGACTTCGTCGCCCAGCATCGCGCTTACGGACTGGATCCGATCGACCATCTGCTTGATCTGGCCGCCCGTCTCGGAGTTCCACCACGCCGCGAACGTCGCGTTCTCGGCCGACTGTTGTTCGGCGAGGACCAGCGCGTGGCCGAGTTTCCCGCCGAGGTTGGGCACCGCGCCGTAGACGAAGGCGCCGGCCGGGAGGCTCGGCAGCAGTGACGACGTCGTGCGCACCTCGCCGGGCATCTCGGCGAGCTGGCGTTCGATCTTCGAGAAGGACGCGAGCAGTTCGAGATAGCTGGCGGCGTCAGGGCTCCACGACACCGCATCCGCGACCGACGTCGCGAGCACGGGGTTCGACGCGGCCTGTTCGCCCGGCTTCAGCAGGACCTCGGTGCCCGGCTGGTTCACGGCCACCGATCCTTCGACCACCGAGACCACCGATCCGCCAAGGCCGGCCGACACCGCGAACACGGTGCCCTTCACCGACGCGATCGAATCGCGCGTGAGCACACGGAGGGAGCCCCGGCGCTGTTTGGCTGCCCGCACGATGACGTCGCCGCGCTGGAGGTGGATGGCCCGGCCGCTCCAGGCGGAGGTGACGAACAATTCGGTGCCTTCATTGACGTCCACGAGGGAGCCGTCGGCAAGGCGCAACACGGCGTGCGCGCCCGGCCCGGTCCGGACGACGTCCTTCTCGCCGATGGCGGCGCCGGCGGCCAGTCTGTCGCCAGGGACCCGATACAGCCCCCCGTCGGCCGAGACCACCGTCGCCCGGGGGCCGGAAGGCGCCATCTTCGCGTCGATGACATCGCGCCCGAGATACAAGGTCGTCAGTACGACGGCGGCCGCGGCGGCCATCGTGCTCCAGCGTACCCAGCGGGACGAGGTCCGCGCCGGCATCGCCACCACGCGTCGATCGCCTTTCATGCCGGCCACCACCGCCCGGCAGGCGGGGCAGCGGCTGAGGTGGTCTTCGAGCAGGACGCGCCGGCCGTCTCCGATCCCGCCGCCCAGGTAGGCGGCGAAGTCGGGACGGAACTCCGCGCAGCCGGTGCCGGCCGCGGCGGACAGCGCGGCCCACGCGCGGGCCCGGGCGGCGTCGAGCGTTCCGGCGTCGACATCTTCGCGCCGCATGTCTTCGAGTGCGTGATCCAGCCGGTCTTCAGACATTGCCGACCTCCTATCGTTCCAGAGCTTCTTGCAGCCGTGCCCGGATTCGATGGAGCCGGACGGCCACGTTGTTCTTTTCGAGCTGGAACATGACGGCCAGCTCATCGTTGGACAGTCCCTCGACGTAGCGCAGCAGGAACAGCGAGGCGTCCTCGCGGTCGAGCGTGGCGATGGCGCGACGGAGTTGCTCCTTCAGCAACACCGGCGGTTCCGCCGACGCGTGCCGCGCCTCGTCGTCGTAGGCCGTTTCGGCGTGAATCGCCCGGCGGCGCAGGAGGTCGACGGCGGCGTTGACGGCCGCCCGCCTGAAGTAGGCCACCGGGTGTCTGGTGGCCTCGCCTCCCTCGTTCCGGGACAGGACACGGAGAAACACGGTCTGCAGGGCGTCCTCCGCATCGGCCGGGTTTCCGGTGACGCGAAGAGCGGCGCGAAAGACCGTTTCGGAGTGCCGTTCGTACAGGGCAGCGAACTCCGCCGGCGCTGACGTGGGCGTCATGGCAATGGGCTCGAAGACTTGCGGGCTGGCTGTGGACACGTCGTGCGCCTCACCCGTATAGACGCACCACGAGGCCGACTATTACACGGGACCGGAGCGAAAATGAAGCGGAGGGGGAGGGGGGCTTCGGCGCCGGGCGGCGCCGAAGCTCGAACGTGCGGGCCTGTTACTTGCTCGAGAGCGCCACCGACGCGCGGGTCTTCTCCCATTCCATCGTCAGCGTGCCGGCGGATCCGGAGCCGGACACCGCGATCGTGAACTGTTCGACGGGCGTCGGGAGCGAGTCGACGGACATCTTCACGCGTCCGAGGTCCTGGGCCTGGTCGTACTGGGTGCCCCACTGCCCCGTCTGTTTGTTGACGATCAACGTCCAGCCCTGGGCGCCGGGGATCGTGTAGATCGTGTACGTGCCCGACGGGACGTCGAGGTCGCCGATCTTCAGGTGGCCGTCGACTTTCAGGTGGGTGGCGCGGTTGGCGCCGGTGCGCCAGACCTTGTCGAACGGCACCAGCCCGCCCATGATTGCACGGCCTCGCATCGAGGGGCGGCTGTAGTCGATCGTCAGGCTGGCGGCGCCGACCTTGGCCATGACCTGCGCCGCGGGGCTGGCAGGAGGCTGACCCTGGGCGGCGAGGGGCGCCGCGGCGGCGGCACAGACGAGAGCGGCGGCGAACGATGACACGAGTGGCTTGAACATGGGTATCCTCCCGGATTCGCGTTTCGGCGTGGAACGGTACGTTCCCTTATGACGGCGCGGAGGACCTCGAGGATCCCCGTCCGCGGGGAACGGGCGTCCGCGGGGTCGACGGGAATGTGGGGACCCGGCCGGAGTTTGCGTAGAATAGGCACGGCTGAATGACGGTCACGAACCGCAAGTCCACGACCATTCTGGAGATCGAACGATGACTACGACGACACGGCGTGCCGCTGTCATGTACGGATGGCTGGCCACCCTGGTGGCCGGAGCCACCCTGTCCGCGCTGACACAGGCCCCCGCGCAGGCGCCCAAACCCGCCCCGCCCATTCAGTACGTGGAGACGCCGACGGGGCGCTGGATGGTTCACGACGAAGCCCGGCCCGCGCCTCCGGTCGTGACCCCTGGCGTGTGCGATGCCCAGCCCGCGCCCGCGCCGCCGCCGTCGGATGCCATCGTGCTCTTCGACGGGAAGGACCTCTCGAACTGGACCGACATGAAGGGCCAGCCGTCGAAGTGGGTCGTCCGGGACGGCTACATGGAATCGGTCAAGGGGGCCGGTTACGTCCGGACGAAGCGGGAATTCGGCTCAGTCCAGGTTCACGTCGAGTTCGCGACTCCCTCGACGGTCGTTGGGAAGAGCCAGGGGCGAGGCAACAGCGGCGTGTTCCTGCAGGGCCAGTACGAGGTCCAGGTCCTCGACTCCTACGAGAACGCGACCTATCCGGACGGTCAGTGCGGGGCGCTCTACGGCCGCGCGGTACCGCTCGTGAACGCGTCCTGCAAACCGGGACAGTGGCAGACCTACGACATTGTCTATCACCGCCCGGCGTTCGACGCGGCCGGCAAGGTCACGAAGAAGGCGGTGTTCACCGTGTTCCACAACGGCGTGCTGATCCAGGACCACGTGGCTCTGGAGGGCGGCACGGGCTGGATCGGGCCGCACACGATTACGGACTACGTAGCGCACGGGGACGCGGGCCCGCTCATGTTCCAGGACCACAGCAACCCGGTGCGTTTCCGCAACGTCTGGATCCGGGAACTGAAGGACTGACCCGGACGCCCCCGGGCTACCACGCCAGTTTCACGAACGACACGCTCTTGCGCGGCAGGTCGAAGTCCGCGGTGACGACACCGTCGCGACCGACGGTGACCTGCCGCGCCGGCTCGAGCGCTTCGAGTGCGCTTGCTTTCTCGAGCGCCGCGAACTGGGCGGGTGTCGGCGTCTGTGGCGAGCCCATCCGAAGCCACGCCCCGTACGAGTTGCTGTGCTGCTCGTCGATCCGGAAGTGGGAGAACTCGACCTTCCCGGCTGGCAGGCCGGAGATGGTCAGCCGGACCGGTGCCGCCGGCGCCGGCACGTCGTCGTCGTGGTAGTTCCACACGAGGACGGTGGCCGTGCGGTCCGAGCGCGCCGCGAGCGCCGAGATGTCAGGCGCCCCGCGCACGCCCTTCTCGAGGATGTCGGAGAGGGAGAGGCCGGCCGAACTGACGGCCTGCACGCGGCGTCCCCGCATCTGCCCGAGCATGCGGAACGTGTTCAGCACGGGTTTCGGGATGCCGTTGGTGGCCAGATCGCGGAACCCGTCGAAGTACGGCTGGTCCTCGAACAGGAACGCCCAGGTGACCGCGCCGAGCAGGTTCGCGCGGTGCCTGTCCGCCAGTTCGTACGTGCGCGCGATTTGCAGCGCCGTGTAGGTCGGATACATCGTGCCGTTGCGGTACCCGTTGTGGGGGTAGTGGCTCACGCCGCATGCCGCGCAACCCTCGGGATCCGATTCGCCAATCACGATGGGCGTCTTCGCGTATTGCGGGAACTCGCCGATGACGGTGAGGTGGTGGTCGATGTTCCGGAACTGGCTCGCGACGCCCATGCGGACGCGGCCGTCGACGAAGGTCGGGCTGCCCTTCGCGTGGAATGTGATGAGGTCCAGCGGGGTGCCGACCTTGCCGGTGGCGTAGTTGGTGCCGGTCGACGTGTGCTGCAGGAACGCTCGCAGCATGGCCTGCGCACCGCCCGTCACCTCAGGTCCGCCAATCCTTGCCGTGGGCAGTGCCCGCCGCACGCCCTCGACCGTGAAGTCGTAGAGCTTCTCGAACTCTTCGCGCCGCGTGCGAGCCTTTGCCGCGCCGAGCGGGTCGTCGCGCCCGACACTCGGACCGACCGAGCCGCTCCAGTACCCGATGTCCGGTTCGTTCCAGAGTTCGAACCACCAGCGCTCCACCTCGGTGCGGCCGTATTTCTCGACGAAGTGCTTCGTGACCTGGAAGCAGAGTTCCTCCCACTTCCGGTAGTCGCGCGGCGCGTACGTCCAGCCGGTGTAGATGTCGTTGTACTGGGCTCCGGGCGCCCAGAAGTGCCGGTAGGGTCTGCCCGGCGGCGCCGACGACAGCGCCTCCGGCATGAAACCGAGTTGCACGAACGGCCTCATCCCTCGTTCGCGATACGCGTCGACGATGCGATCGAGAATCGTCCAGTCGTAGACCGGCCGCCCGGCGGCGTCCTCCGTGTAGACGTTCGTCGACCCCCACTTGAGCGCCGGCGTGCCGTCACCGGACGTCAGGAGGTTGTGGACCCTCATGAAGACGGGCACCGGGCTGAGCGCCTGGAGTTGCGACAGCAGCGCCCTCCCGTTCTCCGTGTACGTGTAGTTCGGCTCGTCGTGGCCGAACCAGGCCCAGAAGGGGTACATCTCGCCGAGAGGCACGGTCGTGTCGACACGAATCGTGACCGTGTCGGCCGGTGGCTGCCCGGCGACAATGGGCCCCCACCATGCCGCGAACGCGGCCACCGTGAACACGAAGAACGCGTGGCGCCGAACCATGTGATCCCTCTCATCCGACGGGAGACCGTCTCCTCCGCGAACAGTCGCCGGATCATACTCCCTCTCGGGCTTCGGGCTTCGGGCTTCGGGCTTCGGGCTTCGGGCTTCGGGCTTCGGGCTTCCCCCTCTTGACTGTTCTCTGCTCCCTGTTCTTTGACAGCCCTGCCATGAGCGTGGTACCCATAGGCCGCGCCGGGCAGAACCTGCCGGTCATGTTCATCGAGGTGCCGTGATGTCCACTTCTTCTCGTCGAGGGTTCGTGAAGATCGCGGCGGCGACCGCTGCCGCCGCCGCGCTGCCATCCAATGTCCTGCGGGCCGGGAGCGCATCTGCCGTTGCCGGGCCGGCGCCGCTGCCGTTCGATCTCGGCATCGCCTCGTATACCTTCCGGTCCTTCCCGCTCGACCAGGCGCTCGCGTGGGCGCAGCGCCTGCGCGTGAAGAAGATGACCTTGAAAGACATGCACCTGCCGATGACGGTGACCGCGGATGAGATGGCGGCCGTGCGCGCGAAGATGACGGCGGCGGGCGTCGAACTCTCGAGCGTGGGCGTCGTCTACATGCGCAATGAGGAGCAGGTCATCAAGGGGTTCGAATACGCGAAGCTGACCGGCATCACGATGATGGTCGGCGTTCCCGACCCGCCGTTCCTCGCGCTCGCCGAGCAGAAAGTGAAGGAACTCGATATCCGCCTGGCGATTCACAATCACGGGCCGGACAACAACAGCTACCCGAGTCCTGAGAGCGCCTATACGCTGATCAAGCACATGGACAAGCGGATGGGCCTCTGCGTCGACGTGGGGCACACGCAGCGACTCGGCCTCGACCCGGCCACGGAGTGCCAGAAGTACTTCGACCGTCTGTTCGACGTGCACATCAAGGACGTCAGCGGGTCTGACAAGGCCGGCACGACCGTCGAATGCGGCGCCGGGATCATCGATATCCCCAAGCTGATCCGCACGCTGGCGAAACTCGGCTACAAGGGGACCCTGCACTTCGAACACGAGAAGGACGGGAAGGACCCGTTCCCCGGGCTCTGCGAATCCATAGGCTTCGTTCGTGGTGTGATGCGGACGATCTGATCGCGCTTGACCTTCCTCGACGACGATGCCATCGTCGTCAGTCCCGGGAGCCGGCGGGCGGTGATGTGGCAGAAACACACCACCGCCGTGCTCGGGACGTGCGCAGATTCTGCGTACGGCCAGCCCAGTCCCGCGGTAACAGGCAGTTGTGCGAAGCCGACGCCCCGGCACGGCGTTCGCAGACGTCGGTTCCATGACGACACAGCAGCACGAGGAAGTTCTCAACGCGCTCGCGGCGCTCCACGCCGACATGGCGGTACTTCACGCCGACACCGCCGGAATCCAAGGCGAGCTACGGGAGCTGCGGGCGGACCAGGCGGTGCTTCACGCCGACACCGCCGGAATCCAGGGCGGGCTACGGGACCTGCGGGCGGACCAGG
>CAZJRM010000015.1:0-27197 GCA_964547975.1 uncultured Vicinamibacterales bacterium
TACAGATCAGGGGCTAGGGGCTAGAGATTAAGAGAAGGGGACAGGGAGGCGATAGGGAAGAGGGAAAAGGGGAAGGGGGAATAGGCGAGAGGCGAAAGGAACGGCCGCGAGCCGCGAGGCGAAAGCCTATCAGTATGCCTAATGATGTCGTAATAACTATTAGTTTGACGCAGGCCCTCCAGACGGTTGATCGTGAAGAACACGACTTCTGCCGGCCAGGCCGGCGGTGACGGAGCATGGGCATGTTGCTGACGGGCGCACAGATCCTCTGGGAAAGCCTCACCCGCGAAGGCGTGGACGTCGTCTTCGGCTATCCGGGCGGAGCCATCCTTCCGGCGTACGACGCGATGATCGATTACCCGATCCGCCACGTCCTCGTGCGCCACGAGCAGGGCGCCGTCCACATGGCCGACGGCTACGCCAGGGCGTCCAACCGCGTCGGCGTCGCCATCGCGACGTCCGGCCCCGGCGCGACCAACATGGTGACCGGCATCGCGACCGCCATGATGGACTCGTCGCCCGTCGTCTGCATCACCGGCCAGGTCAGCCGCAGCCTCATCGGTTCCGACGCGTTCCAGGAGATCGACATCACCGGCATCACGCTGCCGGTGACGAAGCACAACTACCTGGTCAGCAACCCCGCCGATATTGCCGAGACCATCCGCGAGGCCTTCTACATCGCGTCGTCGGGTCGGCCCGGGCCCGTGCTCGTCGACATCACCAAGGACGCGCTCCAGGCCACCTGCGAGTTCATCTGGCCACCGGCGCCGAAGCTGCCGGGCTACCGCCCGGCGCACACGCCGAAGCCCGAGGCCCTCGCCCAGGCGCTCGACCTGATCAACACCGCGCAGCGGCCCATTATCATTGCCGGGCACGGGGTCATCCACTCCGGCGCCGCGGCCGTCGTCCGCGAGCTGGCCGAACGCGCGCAGGTCCCGGTCGCGATGACCCTGCTCGGCATCGGCGGCTTCCCGGCGAGCCACCCGCTGAATCTGGGCATGACCGGCATGCACGGCGAGGCGTGGGTGAACACCGCCATCCAGGAAGCCGACCTGCTGCTGGCCTTCGGGATGCGGTTCGACGATCGTGTCACCGGCAATCCGAAGACGTTCGCGACCAACGCAAAGAAGATCCACATCGAGATCGACCCGAGCGAGATCGGCAAGAACGTCAAGGTCGACGTGTCGCTCGTCGGCGATCTGCGCGCCGTGCTCGAGGGACTGCTGCCGCAGGTGCAGGCCGTGGATCGTTCGGCCTGGCTGCGTCACATTCACGACATCAAGGGCGACTCGGCGGTGCGGGATATCACGAATCTGCCCGACAGCGGCCACCTCTACGCCGCGCACGTCATGCAGGATCTCTGGCGAGAGACTGGCAGCGAGACCGTCGTCGTCACCGACGTTGGCCAGCACCAGATGTGGGAAGCCCAGTATTACCGCCACGAGGCGCCGCGTTCGCTCATCACCTCGGGCGGTCTTGGCACGATGGGCTTCGCCCTGCCGGCGGCCATCGGCGCGAAGATCGCCCGTCCCGACGCCGAGGTCTGGGTGGTCGTCGGCGACGGCGGCTTCCAGATGACGATGTGCGAACTCGGCACGCTGATCCAGGAGTCGGTCAACCTGAACATTGCCATCGTCAACAACGGCTACCTGGGTATGGTGCGGCAATTCCAGGAGTTCTTCTACCAGCGGCGGTACGCGGCCACGCCACTCGTCAGCCCCGACTTCTGCAAGCTGGCCGAGGCCTATGGCCTCGAGGCGATTGGCGTGAGCCGGCGGGCCGACGTGATTCCCGCGGTGCAGCAGGCACGCGCGTCGGACCGGACCGTGGTCATCGATTTCCGCGTGGAGCAGGAGGATTCGGTGTACCCGATGGTGCCGTCGGGCGGAAACCTGCACGAGATGATTCGCCGTCCGAGCCCGATTGTCGAGACAGGAGCCGACCAGTGACCACGACCTACATCGTCCGCACGGAAGACCGCCCCGGTGTGCTCACGCGCGTGACGGAGATCTTCCGCCGCCGGGCGTTCAACATCGAGTCGCTGACCGTGGGCCACACCGAGACCCCCGGCGTCTCGCGGATGACCATCGTGGTCGACACCGACGAGGATGCGGCCCGGCGCATGGAGGCGCATCTCTACAAGCTCGTGAACGTGCTGCACGTCGACACGGTGACCGAGCAGCCCTCGGTCTTCCGGGACCTCGCCATGATCAAGGTGGCCGCGACGGCCGAGACCCGCTCGCAGATCATGCAGCTCGTCGAGGTCTTCCGCGCCCGCGTCATCGATGTGTCACCGGCCTCGATGGTCATCGAGATTACCGGGACCGAGGACAAGATTGACGGGTTCGTGGACGTGCTGCGGCCCTTCACCGTGCTCGAGATGGCCCGTACGGGACGCCTCGCCATGCGTCGCGGCGCCGTCGAGCACGGCGCCGCCGACAACGGCCGGGATGCCGACGAGGTCGCCGCGTAGACTGTCGTGGAGCGGCAAGCCTGACCGCCGTCGCCTAGGTTATGGCGGTCCGCCGAACCGGTGCGGAGGCGGAAGGCCTGCCCCACATCATGCAAGGACCAACCGACTCAGGAGTACTTCCGTGGCCGAGATGTATTACGACAAGGACGCCGACCTCTCCCTCATCACGTCCAAGAACGTGGCCGTCATCGGGTTCGGATCGCAGGGGCACGCCCATGCGCTCAATATGGCCGACAGCGGTGTCCAGGTACGGATCGGTCTGCGTGACGGCAGCCGCTCGGCCGAGAAGGCCCGGGCTGCCGGGTTGACGGTGTGTTCGATCGCCGACGCGGCGGCGTGGGCCGATGTCATCATGGTCCTCGCGCCGGACACCGAGCAGGGCGCCCTTTATCGCACGTCAATCGCCCCGTATCTCACCGCAGGTAAGGCCCTCTTCTTCGCCCACGGGTTCAATATCCACTTCGGCACCATCACGCCCCCGGCGAACGTCGACGTCGCCATGGTCGCGCCGAAGTCGCCGGGCCACCGCGTGCGCGAGGTCTTTGTCGAAGGCGCGGGAACGCCGGCCTTGATGGCCGTCCACCAGGATGCGACCGGCCAGGCCTTCGCCCTCGCCCTCTCGTACGCGAAGGCCATCGGCGTCACCCGCGCGGGCGTCATCCAGACGACGTTCGCGGAAGAGACGGTGACGGACCTGTTCGGCGAACAGGCGGTGCTCTGCGGTGGCGCCAGCGCCCTCGTCAAGGCGGGGTTCGAGACCCTGGTCGAGGCCGGCTATCAGCCCGAGATCGCCTACTTCGAGTGCCTCCACGAGCTGAAGCTGATCGTGGACCTGATGTACCGCGGCGGCCTGAACTACATGCGGTATTCGGTCAGCGATACGGCCGAACACGGCGACTACACCGGCGGCCCGCGTATCGTGACCGACGCCACGCGCACGGCGATGCGCGAGATGCTGGCCGAGATTCAGAACGGGACCTACGCTCGCACCTGGATTGCCGAGAACGAAGCCGGCCGGCCGAACTTCGACGCGACGCGGCGTCGCGAACAGGATCACCCGATCGAACAGGTCGGCGCGCGCCTGCGCGCGATGATGCCGTTCCTCGATCCGGTGACCGTGCGCCCGCAGGACCAGAACGCGCCCATCACCAAGTAGCGAGTCGTGTCGCGAGACCGCATCGCGGGCCGGTGAGCCGGCGTCGCTGGCTCATCGCGGCTCGCGCGTACGCTCGAGAACCCTTGAGGACCTGGAACCTGACTTGGTGAGTCAGGTTCCAGGGCTCTCAAGTGAATTGTTGCGGGCCGAGGCCCGGCTGGGCCGGAGGCCCGCTAGAACTTGAACAGATCGTCGAAGGCGCTGCGGGCGGACGTCTGCTTCACCGACCCCGTTTCTTTTTCGACCGTCGTGCGCGCCTCGAACAACGAGCACGTGTTCAGCGCGTCCTTTGGGGAGATCCGGGCCGGTATCTCCTGCATGCACTCGAAACGCGAGCCGGGGTTGAACGACACGCACTGCGCGCACGCGTGCAGGGACGCCCCGCATTTCGCGCAGGCCGTCGAGGCGATGATCGCCACGTTCACGAGGGTGCCGCACCGGTGACAGCGGACCACGTCGTGGAACCCCATCATCTTCGGTGACCGCGGTCCTTCCGGCCGCTCGCGCGGCCCGGCCGGCGGTTTCGGCCCCGCCGGACCCCGTTCCCGATCGCGGTCTTTCGCGCCGTCGTCCTGGTATCCGCGCTGACGGTACTTACGATCGCTCATGGCAGCCTCGTGGACGTACGTCCGTCCGGGGGAATGACGCGCGGGTCGGCAGAATGAGCGCGCCGGCAGCGCGCGAGCGGGACCGACGACCGACTGGACTCCCGTTCGAGGGCTGAACGGGCTGGTGCGGCCCAACTCTATCACGGGGCCACGTCCGGCTGAACCCGGGCGCCGGGCGGGACCACCCAGGCCGGGCGCCGAGGGTGGCAGGCGCTTGACCGTGTCGGGAATCCGGACGCCGGGGCGCGACCGGTGACCATCCATGCCGACGCGCCCGCGGTGCATCCCGGCCCTGCGGGTAGAATCCGGTCAGTTTCTACGGCGGAATGCCGGGCACGGATCGTGAAACCACCCTCTCCGTGGAGTGGTCTGCCCCGGTCCGACTCGAGAACGCTGGTCCCCGCCGCGCAGCGGCGGGCAGGCCCGGGTGCCTGTGTCGAGCCTGGATCGTCAGCGTCGTTTGCGTGACGACCGTGCCCGCCGCCTGGGCGCAACCCGGCTCGACCTGTGCGGCATCGGCCTTCGACGGAACGCGGACACTCTACCTCCGAGTCCCGGCCGGCGAGCGGTCGCGCGACGATGCCGCGAGGTCCGAACGCTGGCAGGCGTTCGACCGTGTCGTGCTCGCAGTGCTCGGCGCCGATGGAGTCACCCCCGACACGGCTGAACGGTCGGCATTCGTGGCGGCCGTGACCTCCGGCACCGGGGCGCGAGTGCCGTGCGATGCCCGGATGATCGCGCAGGATCGCCTGGCCTATCGGCTGGCGCTCGTCGGGTACTCCGGTGCCGACATCGCGCGGATCCTGCTTCGCGACGCCAGCCGCGCGTCGATTGACGCCGCCTACGCCCGGAAGATGGCCGGCCTGCCCGACGAGCCGCTGCCGGTCACCGCGATAGCCGCGACGGGAACGCCGCCAGCCGCCGTTCCGGGCCGGCCTCCGGTCCGCGCGCGGCCGGAGCGAACGCCGGCCGAGCCGCTGTCCGACCACGCCATCCCCGTGGCCGCCGAACTCGACTCGATGGCGCTCGCGGCCTGGATCAGGTACTACGCCGCCGAATACGGCGTCGATCCGAGGCTGGTCACGGCGGTGATGCGGCAGGAATCCAACGGCGCTCAGGCGAGTGTCTCGCCCAAGGGTGCGCTGGGCCTGATGCAACTCATGCCCGCCACGGCCTCCGCCCTCGACGTGAATCCCCACGATCCGGTCGAAAACCTTCGCGGCGGCATCGCCTACCTGGCCGAGTTGCTCCGCACGTACGGCAACGTCCGTGACGCCCTTATCGCCTACAACGCCGGTCCCACCCACGCGAACCAGGTCATTCGCGGCCAGCGGACACTCTTCGGTGAAACCCGGCGTTATCTGAAGGCGATTGCCGCCGTGTATCCGCTGGACTGACCCGACCGTCGCCGTTACGGCAGACGTTTCCCATGCGGGCTGTCGACGGGGTGCCCCGCCTCGTCCAGGAAGATGCGGTCGTTCTTCCTGTAGCGGCGCCCTCCGACATCAATGTCGCGCGTCACGCGGCATTCGGCGAGGGTCCCGTCCGGGTGAAGGTAGACGCCGCTCGGGTTCCCGCCGAACACATCCGACCAGATGCTGAACCCCGCGCATGGGACTCCCTGCACGTCCCGGTCTTCCTCCATCCAGCACAGCTTCAGTCGCCCGTCCGGATGGAAGGTCGTCATGAAGTTGTGTCCCGAACCCTTGCACGTGTAGCCCTCGATCGTCGTGGTCCTCGGCAGGAAGACGTACGCGTGGTTGCCGTCCTCGTTGAAGGCGACGGCGGCCCCCTTGGGCAGGGCCGCGCCCCTGACGACGGCGTCGCGGTCGATGGTGCAGCGGTGGAGGCGTCCGTCCGGGAACCGCCACAGATAGCCGGCGGCGCACGGCACGCCCTCGATTTCTTCAGGGGTCTTCAGCGAAAACCGCTGCGCCCTCGCCGGAGAAGACGCCCACGCGGACGCAACCGCCCCGGCAGCGATCACCAGGGCGACCGAGATGAGGACGGTTCGGAGACTGGCGGATTGGAACGTTGTCATCGGCTTGACCTCTGCCCCGAAGATACGGAACGGGCGACGCCGGAGTCGTGAGCCGCCGCTGAAGAAGCCTGAAAGAGTATCGCCTTTACCCGGCGTGCGCGACCGGCATACCATGCCGCGAGCCGGTCACCTGCCCCGCCCGGGCCCGGAGTCGTCATGCCCATCTTGCTCGACGGTTCGCATCTCACCATCGATACGCTGGTCCGCATCGCCCGGCACGGCGCACCCGTGGCGCTGGCGCCGGAGGCTCTGGACCGTATCAGGGCCTGCCGCGCCATGCTCGAGGCGAAACTGGCGGCGAAAGAGATCATGTACGGCACCAACACGGGAATCGGGGAGTTCTCCGAGCACATCCTGAGTGACGAGCAGGTGCGGGAGTTCCAGCGGTACCTGGTGTACAACCACGCGGCGGGCATCGGAGAACCGGCGCCCATCGAACACGTGCGTGCCGCGCTGGCGGGCCGCATCAACGTGCACGCACACGGGAACTCGGGCTGCCGGCCGGAGATCACGCAGACCTTCGTTGAAATGCTGAACCGCGGGGTGACGCCGGTCGTCTGCCGGAAGGGATCGGTCGGCGCGAGCGGGGACCTCGCCCCGATGGCCCAGGCCGCGCTGCTCCTCCTGGGTGAAGGCGAGGCCTTCTACCAGGGAGAGCGGCTTCCCGGCGCGGACGCCATGACTCGAGCCGGGATTCCCGTA
Source organism: uncultured Vicinamibacterales bacterium (assembly GCA_964547975.1). GTDB lineage: Bacteria > Acidobacteriota > Vicinamibacteria > Vicinamibacterales > JAKQTR01 > CAYJPV01. The sequence continues at coordinate 6,981 of CAZJRM010000015.1, forward strand.
CCGGGCCTGCAGGCGAGGGACGGGCTGGCGGCCATCAACGGCTCCAACCTCCTGACGGCCATGTCGGCGTTGCACCTGTACGACATGGAACGCTGGCTCAAGCAGGCGGACATCGCGGCGGCCATGTCGATCGAAGCGCTGCTGGGGAATCTGAAGCCCTATCACGAGACGCTGCACCAGTTGCGAGGCTTCTCCGGCGCCATCACGTCGGCCCGCAACATCATGCGGGTGCTCGCCGGTTCAGATCTCGCGACCGGCCGCATGAAGACGAAGGTCCAGGATGCCTACTCGATGCGATCGACGCCCCAGGTGATTGGCGCCGCGCGCGACGCGCTGGCGTACGCGCGGTCGCAGGTCGAAATCGAACTGAACGGCGTCGGCGACAACCCGATCTTCATCCCCGAGCGGCAACTGACCCTGACGGGCGCCAACTTCCAGGGGACGCCCGTCGCGCTCCCGATGGACATGGCTGGCGCGGCCATCACGATGGTATGCGTGCTGTCGGAACGGCGGCTGAACCGCCTCACGAACCCGGCGTTGTCGGCCGGCCTGCCCGACTTCCTGGCGCACGAACCGGGGTTCTACTCCGGGCTGATGCTCAGCCAGTACACGGCGGACCATCTCATCGTCGAACAGCGCATCCTGTCCGCGCCGGCGTCGATCCAGTCGATTCCCGCCGCCGCGGACCAGGAAGATTTCGTCTCGATGGGGATGAACACGGCCCTGAAGAACGGCCAGATCCTGGAGAACGCGTACGGCGTGCTCGGGATCGAGTTCATGGCCGCCGCGCAGGCGCTCGATTTCCGCACGTTCGCCCCCGGTACCGGCACCGCCGCAGCCCGCGCCGTGGTGCGGCGCCACGTCGCCCACCTCGATGTCGACCGGCCGCTGTTCAACGATCACAACGCCATGAGCGCCCTCGTGAGATCGGCGGAGATTCTGGAGGGAGTCGAGGCTGCGGTGGGCGCGCTGGAGTAAGTGCGTCGCGATTCAAGAATCCTGGCGGGATTGCCGATTGCTGACGCAGATCCCCGCATGAGGGTCGGGGATCCCCTTCCCGGAGCATCGACATGTCCCTGATCGAATGGAGCCCGAGGCTGAGCCTGGGCATCGACGAGATCGACCACCAGCACCGGAAACTCATCGAACTCATCAACGAACTCGACCGGGCCATGGAACAGGGCCAGGGCAAGGCCGTCATCGGCCGGACGCTGGACGGCCTGGTGGCTTACACGCAGTTCCACTTCGGCGCGGAAGAGAAACTGATGGAACGCTGCGGCTATCCCGGCAGCGAACGGCACAAGGGCGAGCACGTCGCGTTCGTCAAGAAGCTCATCGACTTCAGGACGGGGTACGCGAGCGGACAGCTCGGGCTGTCGATTGCCGTCATGAGTTTTCTCAGCGCCTGGCTGACGGAACACATCCAGGGCACGGACCGGCAGTACGTGCCGCACATGACACCGGCGGCCTCACGCTGACGCGCGCGTCGAATCACCGGCGGGCGGACTTCTTCACGTCCGCCCGCAGCAGTCCCATCGCCACCGTGTTCCAGTAGCGGCCCCGCCTGAAGCTGTCCTGGCGCAGCACCCCTTCCAGCCTGAACCCGACCTTTTCGTACGCGCGGATGGCGCCCTTGTTGTCTTCGTACACGTGCAGCCACACGCGGTTGAGATTGAGCGTGTCGAAGGCGTAGCGGACGACCAGCGCTGTGGTCTCCGTTCCGTACCCCTTGCCGCGGTGGGCGGCAGCCCCGATGAAGATGCCGAACATGGCGTGGCGGTTCTTGGTGTCGACGCGGTGCAGGCCCGTCACGCCGATCAGTTCCTCCGACCCGGCCTTGACGATGCCGAACGCCACGTCGTGATCGCTGCGGTTCACGGCGTCGATGAACGCTTCTTCGGCTGCCAGGTTCATCGGCTTGTACATGAGCAGGTGCTGGATGACCTGCTGGTCGTTGACCCACGGCAGGATCGTGGGCGCGTCGGCGCGTTCCAGGGCTCGCAGCGTGATGTGAGTGCCGGACAGGAATGCGGGCGGCATGGCGGTTCTCCCCGGGGGACGCTGCCATTATGCCGCAGCCGCGCGGCCCCGGCGGTGCCGCGGGAACCCGGTGCGCGGGCGCCCGGCCGGGGTATCATGGAACGTTCCCGGCGCGTGATGTTCCGCGGCCACGAGGAGTCGGCATGCCCCACCGGTTCACGCTCGGCGTCGAAGAGGAATTCCAGATCGTCGACCCGCAGACGTGGGAACTGAAGTCCCACGTGGCGGAGTTCATCAGCCCCGGCGCAACGACCCTCGGGGACCAGGTCAAGCGGGAACTCCACCAGTCCATCGTCGAGGTCGGGACCCCGATTTGCGCGGACGCCACCGAGTTGGAGCGCGAGATCCTGCGGATGCGCCGCGAGATCACGGCGGCGGCCGAGAGCAAGGGCCTCGCGATCGCGGCGGCCGGCACCCATCCGTTCTCGCACTGGATCGACCAGGTGATTTCCCCCGGCGAGCGCTACGACACCATCGTCGAAGAACTCCAGATGCTGGCGCGGTCGCTGCTGATCTTCGGCCTCCACGTCCATGTGGGGATGCCGGGCAGGCAGGCGACGATCGACATCATGAACATGGCGCGGTACTTCCTGCCGCACCTGCTCGCGTTGTCGTGCAGTTCGCCGTTCTGGATGGGGCGCAAGACCGGGCTGAAGTCGTTCCGCACGTCGGTCTTCCGCCGGTTTCCGCGCACGGGCCTGCCCGAGCACTTCGAGTCGTGGGGCGAATTCGAGGCGTACATCCAGACGCTCGTCGATCTCCACTGTATCGACAACGCGAAGAAGATCTGGTGGGACGTGCGGCCCCATCCGCAGTTCGGCACGCTCGAGTTCCGCGTGTGTGACGTGCCGACGCGCCCGAGCGACTCGATTGCCATCGCGTCGCTCGTCCAGGCCCTGGTCTACAAGCTCTACCGGCTGCGCAGCCAGAACCTCGGGTTCCGCCTGTACCGGCCGCTCCTCATCCAGGAGAACAAGTGGAGGGCCGCGCGATACGGCATCGACGGAAGCCTCATCGATTTCGGCAAGAAGACAGAGGTGCCGATGCGGCAGTTGACCCTCGAACTGCTCGAGTTCGTCGACGATGTCGTGGACGAACTGGGCAGCCGGCCGCAGGTGTCGAGGATTCTCGACATCCTGCGTGACGGGACGAGCGCCGACCGGCAGTTGCAGGTCTTCGAAGCCACGGGAGACTACCGGGCCGTGGTCGCACATCTCGTCCGTGAGACCAAAGGGTAGCGAGACGCCGTGAACCGCGTCCGGCTGACTCGTCCCGAGCGGAGTCGGAGGAAGCCGGATGCCACGGCCATCAACAGGCAAGGGGCAGTCATCATGAAACGAATCGGTCTGTTGTGCGGGCGTGAGTACTCGTTTCCGCCGGCGTTCATCGAGAAGGTCAACGAACTTGGCGCGCCGCACGGCATCGTGGGCGAGTTCGTCAAGCTCGGCGGCACCCTCATGGGCGAGGCGCCCCGCTACGCGGTCATCGTCGACCGGATCTCCCACGAGGTGGAGTACTACCGCGGATACCTCAAGCACGCGATGATGCAGGGCACCTACGTCATCAACAATCCGTTCTGGTGGACGGCCGACGACAAGTTCTTCAACTACTCGGTGATGGCGAAACTCGGCGTGGCCATTCCGAAGACGGTGCTGCTGCCGCAGAAGGGCTACCCGTGGGACGTGGACATCACGTCCGAGTCGCTGCGCAACATGGAGTACCCCCTCGACTGGGATGCGCTCGTCGCGCATATCGGGTTGCCCGCCATCCTGAAGCCGTACTCCGGCGGCGGCTGGAAGCACGTCTACAAGGTCAACACCAAGGAAGAGCTGTGGGCGGCCTACGACGGCACGTCGCCCTACTGCATGACCCTGCAGGAGTTCATCGACTTCGACAAGTACGTCCGGTGTTTCACCTTCGGCAAGGACGACATCGTGCCCGTGGCCTACGATCCGCGCGAACGGCGGTACCTCGTCATCCACGAGTACCTGTCGGCCGAACTCGGCGCCCGGGTCGTGCGCGACGCGCAGCTCATCAACCAGGCCCTCGGCTACGAGATGAACACCGTCGAGTTCGCGATCAAGGACGGGGTGCCGTACGCGATCGACTTCCTGAACCCGGCGCCCGACTTCGAGCGCGACCGCATCACCCAGTTCTATTTCGACATGGTGGTCGAGAAGATGGCGACGCTGTGCATCGACCGCGCGCTCAACGGCGATACCGCGACGACCTGGCCGCGCTGGCCGGAACTGACCAGGGGCTAGAGGCTAGAGGCTAGGGGCTTGGGTTCTGGCTCGGCCGCCAGCCGCCAGCCGAGAGCCGCGAGCCGAGGGCCGAGGGCCGCATATGTCTTCTCCCATCGACGTCTGGCACGGGCTGCTGCAGCCCGACGACCTGTCAGCGGCGTTCTTCGAGACGTTGTCGCGGGAATTGCGCGCGTCCCGGCTGACGTTCGGCGATCGGGTGCACTGCCCGTTCCTGCGCCCGCTGTTCCTTTCGGAGGACGACGAGGCGCGGCTGCGGGTGTTCGCGGAAACCGTGGCGGCCCTTGGGGAGCGTGTGGCCGCCGCCGCCCTCGATGCTCCGACGCTCTTCGACGAACTCGGCTTGAACGACGACGAACGCCGCCTCGTCGCCATCGATCCCGGGTACGGCACGGCCAGCACGGCGTCGCGCCTGGACGCCTTCCTGCTGCCGCAGTCGCTTCAGGCGGCGGAATACAACGCCGAGTCACCGGCCGGCCTCGGCTACACGGAGGTCCTGGCCGGCGTGTTTTCGCGGCTCCCGGTGATGGAGCGGTTCCGCGCGCACTACGACGTGCAGGCCTACAGCCTGATGTCGCGGATGCTCGACGCGCTCCTCGCGACGTACCGGGAATGGGGCGGCAGGGCCACCACGCCGCGGATTGCGATCGTGGACTGGCGGTCCGTCCCCACCTGGAGCGAGTTCGAGATCCTGCGGGATCGGTTCACCGCCCTCGGGGTGCCGACACTCGTGTGCGCACCGGAAGAACTCGAGTTCGACGGCCACCGGTTGTCGGCGGCGGGGACGACGATCGATCTCGTCTACCGCCGCGTCCTCGTCAACGACATGCTCGCGAAACGTGACGAGACCGCCGCGCTCGTCCGGGCCTGCGCGGCGGGCGCCGTGTGCGTGGCCAACACGTTTCGGTGCAAGATCCCGCACAAGAAGGCGTTCTTCGCCCTGCTGACCGATGACCGGTTCGCGTCCCTCATTCGGCCGGACGAACGCGACGTGATTCGGGGCGGCATACCGTGGACGCGCGTCGTGCGCGAGTGCCGGACGTCGCGGGAGGGGCGGGCGATCGACCTCGTGCCGCACATCCGCGCGCGGCGCGACGATCTGGTGCTCAAGCCCAACGACGAATACGGCGGCGCCGGTGTCACCCTCGGCTGGGAGACCACCGAGTCGGCCTGGGACACCCGGCTCGCCGAGGCCCTGTCGGCGCCTGCGGGGTCGTGGATCGTGCAGGAGAAGATCGCCGTGCGTCGGGAGGTGTTCCCGTACTTTCAGGCCGGCGCGCCCGCGGAGTTCAAGGACATGCTCGTCGACATGGCCCCGTACCTCTTCCGCGGAAAGCTCGCCGGTTTCCTCACGAGACTCAGCGCCAGCGGCCTTGCCAACGTGACGTCCGGCGGCGGGCAGGTGCCGGCCTTCCGCGTGAAAGCCCTGTAGATGCCCTTCGACTGCCGACACCGACAGCGCCGGGGCCCGGCGGCCTGCTTGACGACGTGCCCGGCGAAGTCCGTCTTCACCGTGGCGGTCGTCACTCGCCCGGGTGAGGTCCCACCGGCCGATCCTCGAACGATCGACGTCGCGGTACTCGACATGCATCACGGGTGGCCGAATCTCGGCCACGACGCGATCGTCGCCGCGATGCAGAACGCGGTCTGCGATATCGCGGCTGAACTGGAGCAGGCCGGCCTGCGTGTGCGTGTCCTGTCCTACGATGTCCGTCGCGGCCACGCCGTGCCCGAGGCCCCGGGCGCCCGCCACGCGCTGTACGTCGGCACGGGCGGGCCGGGCCACCTCGACCCTCGCAGGAACGACGGCGTGTCGGATGGCGCGCAAGGCATCCGCGAAGACCCGGCCTGGGAGCCGGCGCTGTTCCGGCTGTTCGACCGGATCCGGGCCGACGAAGGGGCGGCGTTGCTGGCCGTCTGCCACACGTTCGGCGTGATGTGCCGCTGGCTGGGTGTCGCGGACGCCGTGCGTCGAGGGCCCGAGAAGGGCGGCAAGAGCTCGGGCATCGTCGACAACGTGCTGTCGGACGACGCGTGGTCGCATCCCTGGTTCGCCCGTTTCGCCGACGCGCTGCCGGGCCGTCGGCGGTTCCGGGTGCTCGACAATCGTCTGTACGACCTGATTCCGGGACCGTCGCTGGCCTCGAGCGGCGTGGCGGCCATGGCGTACGAAGCGGCGCCGGACGGCGAAGCCGGTGAGGGGATCACGATGATCGAAGTCGCGAGGATGGGCGACGGCGTCATGCCCCGCATCCTCGGCGTCAACCACCATCCCGAGGTCGTGAACCGGCCGCGGCTGCTGGTGCTGCTGGAAGAGAAGTACGCGCGCGGCGACGTCACCCGCGAGTGGTACGACGAGCGCAGAGCCACATTGACCGAACCGATTGCCGATGAATGGGGCGACCGCCTGCTGCACCTCACGTCGAGCTATACGTTGATGGGTCCGTTGCGGTATCACTTGTACCGGCTGGCGCGGCAGCGCGGCGAGGCGCTGGGGCTTGCCCCGGCGGTCGATGAGGCGATGTTGCCGCTCGCGTACAGTTTCCAGCGAACCGCGGCGCGGTAAAGGAAGGTCCAGAGTGCCGGTGCGTGCCATTCGCGGCGCGATCGACGTCGCCGCCAACACGGAGAACGCGATCGTCGACGCCACGCGGCGCCTGCTCGTCGAATTGTGCCAGGCGAACGGCATCGGCCCCGAGTCGATCATCTCCGCGTTCTTCACGCAGACCATCGATCTCGACGCCGCGTACCCCGCGGCCGCGGCGAGGTCGCTGGGCTGGATGGACGTGCCGCTGCTCGACGCGCAGGAGCTCGATATCGCCGGCGGCATGCCGCGCGTCGTGCGCGTGCTGCTGCACGTGGAGACCGAGACAGCCCGCGCCGGGATCAGGCACGTCTACCTCGGGCAGACGGCGCGGCTGCGGCCGGACCTGGGGCGCGAGTCATGAAGGGACTGACCGTCGGTATCGTCGGTCTCGGGTTGATTGGCGGCTCGATCGCGAGGCGCCTGGCCGGCCAGCAGGCGGCCGAGGTCGTCGCCTGGGACACCAACGTCGCCCTGCGGCGCCGCGTCCGCGGCGTCGTGCGCTGGTGCCCGTCGCTCGACGCCCTCGTCCAGGCGAGCGACATCGTCGTGCTGGCGGTGCCGGTGCCGGCGATCGTGGCGCTGCTTCCCGCCGTGGCGCGCGCGGCTCGCGTCCGCACACGGCGCCGGCGGCTCGTCGTCTCGGACGTCGGATCGATCAAGGCGCCCGTCGCTCGCGCAGCCGCCAGGTACCGGACATCCTTCGACTACGTCGGACTGCACCCGATTGCCGGCGGCGAGGTCAATGGCTGGCGGGCCTCGCAGCCGGGTCTCTTCGAAGGGCGCACCTTCGTGTATTGCCCTGCCGGTCGGCGGCCCGACGCCCTGGCTCGCGGGCTCATCGCGGCCCTGGGCGGGAAAGCCGTGGCCATGGACCCGGTCGATCACGACCGGATGGCGGCGGAGACGATCGGCCTGCCGCACCTCCTGGCCTTTGCCGCGTCAGGACTCCGCCCCCCGGCCACCGCCCGGCATCCGCTGCGCGGCACGTCGTGGGCCGGCCTGACGCGAGTCTCGGTCTCCGATCCCGACTTCGTCGCCGGCCTGCTCTACGCCAACGCCTCGTACCAGCGACGCGTGCTGCGGACGTTCCGGGAACGCCTCGCCGAACTCGAGCGCCTGCTCGCGCAGCCGACGGCCGCGCCTCTCGCGCGCGCCCTGCGAACGGCCGGCCGAGGCCGTTCGTGCTAGAGTGCGTACACAACCCCGTGATGGCCTGGAGGCGCGTATGTCGATCCCGGTTCGAGCCGGCTTGTGGCTTGGCGTGCTCGTTGTCGTCTGGACGTTCGTGATGGGCCTCACCGGCTGGTACAAAGACCCGGCCATGGGGAACCTGTTCTTCCTCGTCATCCTGCTCGAGGTGGGATGGCTCGTCTGGATGCTGCGGCAGACGGCGGCCCAAGGGGCCACCTACGGGCGGCAGATCGTCAACGGCCTCGTCTTCGCGCTCGTGGCCAGCGTGCTCATCTTCGCCGGGTCCTACGTGTTCACCACGGTCGCCTATCCGACGTACTTCACCGACCTCTGCGCGATGCAGGAGCAGTCGCTGAAGGCGCAGGGCGTGTCCGAGGCCGAGATCGCCGCCCAGATGAAGGCCGCGGCACCGTTCCAGACCCCGTTCATGAATGCGCTCTCCGGCGTGATCGGGACGATGGTCACCGCCCTCGCAGGCTCGGCGGTCGCGGGGTTCTTTGTCAGGAAGCGGTAGGCCGGGCGGTAGAATGGCGGAGATGTCTGACGCGCCCGTATCCGCGACCGCCGTCGATCCGTCGTTCGACCTGTTTGCCTGGATCGCGCGGCTCAAGGCCGAGCTCAACGCCGTCATCCTGGCGCACTACTACCAGGAGCCGGATATCCAGGACATCGCCGACGTGATCGGCGACAGCCTGCAACTCGCCCAGCAGGCCGCGAAGACGACCGCCGATGTCATCGTCTTCTGCGGCGTGCACTTCATGGCGGAGACCGCGAAGATCCTGAATCCCGGGAAGCAGGTACTGCTGCCGGACCTGAATGCCGGGTGTTCGCTGGCCGACAGCTGCCCGGCACCCGAGTTCAAGGCGTTCCTCGATCGGCACCCAGGTCACACGGTCGTCAGTTACATCAACTGCTCCGCGGCGGTAAAGGCGCTGAGCGACGTCATCTGCACGTCGAGCAACGCCGAGCGCATCATCCGGCAGCTGCCCGCCGACCAGCCGATCGTCTTCGCGCCCGACATGCAGCTCGGCCGTTACATCGAGTCGCAGACGGGCCGATCGATGGTGTTGTGGCCCGGCGCGTGTTCGGTGCACGTCACGTTCTCCGAGCGGATGCTCGTGCGCCTCAAGGCGCAGCATCCCGACGCCCTCGTGCTCGCGCATCCCGAATGCCAGGACGGCATCCTGCGCCTCGCCGACCACATCGGTTCGACGACCTCGATCCTGAAGTACGCGGTGGCCAGCCCCGCACGGGCGTTCATCGTCGCGACCGAGTCGGGCATCATCCACCAGATGAAGAAAGCCTGCCCCGACAAGACGTTCATTCCCGCGCCGCCGGAAAACGGGTGCGCCTGCAACGAGTGCCCGTACATGCGCCTCAACACGCTCGAGCGCGTGTACCTGTGCATGCGCGACCGCACGCCCGAGATCACGATGGCCGAAGAGCTGCGGCTGCGGGCGCTGCGCCCGCTGGCCCGCATGCTGGAGATGAGCGCGTGAGCGCCGATCCGCTGGGTGCCAGGTCCCGCCTCGAACTCGACCCCGCCGACGTCCGCGATGCCGTGACGCGTTTCCTCGCGGAGGACGTGCGCGACGGCGACATCACCACGCGACTGGTCGTCCCGGCGTCCGCGATGGCGCTGGGGCGGATCATCGCGCGGCAGGCGTGCGTGCTGGCCGGCATCGAGATCGCGCGCGAAGTCTTCCGCCAGCTCGATGCGGGGGTGGAGTTCCGGGCACGTGCCGCCGACGGTGACGCCCTCGAGCGCGGGACGTGCGTCGCCGAACTGCGCGGGCCTGCGGCGCCCATGCTCACCGGAGAGCGCACGGCCCTGAATCTCCTGCAGCGGCTATCAGGCGTCGCGACCGTCACGCGCCGATATGTGGAAGCGATTGCGGGCACCGGCGCGTCCGTGTCGGATACGCGAAAGACGACGCCTGGACTGCGGCTGTTCGAGAAGTACGCGGTGTGTGCCGGAGGGGGCCGCAACCACCGCATCGGCCTGTTCGACGCCGCGCTCATCAAGGACAATCATCTCGTGGCGGCGGGCGGCGTCGGCCCGGCGCTCGATGCCGCGCTGGCGCCGGGCGCCGCGAACGTCTCGGTCCAGCTCGAGGTCGATTCGCTCGAGCAGCTCACGCTGGCGCTCAGCCGCGGCGTACGCGCCGTGCTCCTCGACAACATGACGCCACCGATCGTGGCCGAGGCCGTACGACTCGTGCGACAGTCGCCCGGCGGCGCGTCGTGCTGGATCGAAGCGTCGGGCGGGATCACGCTCGCCAACATCCGCGCCTACGCCGAGGCTGGCGTGGACACCATCTCGGTCGGCGCGCTGACGCATTCGGCGCCCTCCGTCGATCTCGCCCTCGATTTCGAGCCCGTCCCCCGACAGGATTGACCATGGCCGGTTTCACCACCGATGTACTCGTCATCGGCAGCGGGTTGGCGGGATGTTCCGCCGCGTTGTCGGCGGCGCGGGCAGGCGCGCGCGTCACCGTGATGACGAAGGGCGCGACCTCGGAAGACAGCAACACCGTCTGGGCCCAGGGCGGCATCATCTTCAAGGGACACGGCGATTCCCCAGAACGCCTCGCCGCCGACATCCACGAAGCCGGAGCCGGCCTCTGCGAGCCCGCGGCCGTCACGCTGCTCGCGACCGAAGGGCCCAGGCTCGTTCAGCAGATCCTCATCGATGACGTGGGCGTCCCGTTCGACCGCGCGACCGACGGGTCGGAGGAACTCGACCTGACGGCTGAAGCCGCGCACTCCGTGCCGCGCATCATTCACAGCGCCGACACGACGGGGCGTTCGATCGAACTGTCGATGCTCGAGGCGCTGCGGCGCCAGCCCGGCGTGACGCTGCTGACCGGGCGCACGGCCATCGACCTGCTCACACTCTCTCACCACTCGAGCGATCCGCGCGACGTGTACGCCGAGCCGACGTGCGTCGGCGCCTACGCGCTGGATCACGCGACGGGCACCGTCGAGACGCACCTCGCGAAAGAGACCGTGCTCGCCACGGGCGGCCTCGGACGGATCTTCCTGCACACCACGAACCCTCCCGGCTCGTGCGGTGACGGCGTCGCGATGGCGTACCGCGCCGGCGCGCGCTGCCTCAACATGCAGTTCGTGCAGTTCCACCCGACGACGTTGTTCCTGGGCAGCGAGCGATTCCTGCTGTCGGAGTCGCTGCGCGGCGAAGGCGCGCGCCTCGTGGACGCCTCGGGCCGCGAGTTCATGACCGCCTACCATCCCGACGGCTCCCTGGCGCCCCGCGACATCGTCGCGCGCGGCATCCACCAGATGATGCACGAGACCGGCGCGCACTGCGCCTATCTCGACATCAGCCACAAGCCCTCGGACTGGGTGCGGCGGCGGTTTCCGGGCATCGATGCGCGTTGCCGCGAGGCGGGCCTCGACCTGGCGACGCAGCCGATCCCGGTCGTGCCTGCGGCGCACTATTCGTGCGGCGGCATTGCCGTCGATCTGTGGGGACGCTCCAGCCTGCGACACCTGTGGGCGGCGGGCGAGGTGTCGTGCACGGGTCTCCACGGCGCGAACCGCCTGGCGAGCACGTCGCTGCTCGAGTGCCTCGTGTGGGGCACGCGCGCGGGCGCGCAGGCCGCCACCGACGCTCGTGCCGACCGTTACGCGCCGGCCATCGCGCCGTGGCAATACGAAACCGAGGCGCTCGACCCGGCGCTTGCCGCGCAGGACTGGCTCACCATCCGCCAGACGATGTGGAACTACGTCGGGTTGGTGCGCAGCCGGCGGCGCCTCGATCGCGCGCACCAGATCCTCCGCGAACTGCACCTCGAAGTCGGACGGTTCTACGCGCGAACGGCGCTCAGCGACAGCCTGATCAGCCTGCGCAACGGTATCCAGACGTCACTGGCGGTGCTGCTGGCGGCCATCGAAGCTCGCGAGAGCCGGGGATGCCATTTCAGGGTGGACTAGGACAGGGAATAGGGAAGAGGCGACAGGGGAAAGGGACAGGAAAGAGGATGCTGGGATTGGGGAATGGGGGTTGGGGAATGGGGGTTGGGGATTGGGGGGCCGATGAAGACCACCGTCGTTGTTCCTCTATTGGCTTGCCTTCTCGCACTCGCCAGGCCCGTATTGGCCCAGACACCACTGGCGTGTGACCCGAGCGCCAGCCACGAGACTCACCGCAGCCTGTGGGGTGCGGACCACAATTACGTGACCTATGTGGGACTGCTCGACAACTCGCAGAAGGTGATGCTAACGCTGGCAGGTTCCGCAGCAGGGCCGATTCGAGGAATCTACTTCGGTGCCGCCGATCTCATCGACCACAAGGTTGCGCTGTGCCTGGGCGATGGACGCGCGGTCACCTTCTCTGTCGCCGACGAGAATGGAAGCCCAAGGCGGGTGTTCGTCGGTGAGTTCGTCCGCGTCGATCCGCGTGGCCGGTTCAGTGGTGCACTCGAGCGAGAGGTGATGACCGGAGTCGTCGACGACCGAACGACCGGCCGCCGGAGAAGCCTGGTGTTGACGATGTCCCACGCCGGGTTCGGCACGATCGAGAACCTCTACGTTGCGGCGGGTGTCACGAACGATCGGATGGTCGACGTGCAGGCCCAGGCTTTCCAGAAGGCCCTCCGGAAGCACGACGCGAACGCGGTGGCACGGATGATCCGTTTCCCAATTGCCGTCTCCGTCGATGGCAAACGGACACGTGTCACGTCACGAGCGCAATTCCAGCGGGTGTACGCCCGTGTGATGACGCCGAGCTTCACCGCGCGCGTACTCGCAGCGATTCCCCATCACATGTTCTCGCGAGACCAGGGAGTGATGCTCGGCGGCGGGGAGGTGTGGTTTGATGCACGGGGGCAGGTGATCGCGCTCAATAACGGCTCGTTCCACTGACCAACCCCCAACCCCCAACCCCCAATCCCCAATCCCCAACCCCCAACCCCTACCAGTACCCCAGATACTCCCGCATCTGGTGCTTCCAGTACGGCCAGTCGTGGCCGCCCATGCCGCCCCAGTCATCGAGGAAGTGCGCGATGCCTTTCGAGCGCAGCACTTCGGCCATGCGATAGGTCGGGCCCTTGTCTTCCCACGGCCCGTGGCCGGTCGCGAGATGAATCTCGCACGAACGCAACTGCTCGTACGTCCACGCGTCTCTCAGGTTGGCCATGTAGTCGACGGGATTGTTGAAGTAGAAGTTGTCGTCGTACTGGCCGTCCATGAACCGCTTCAGGTCGTACACGCCCGACAGCGCGTAGCAGCGCTTGAAAATGTCGGGGTGTTTGAAGAGGCTGTTGGCCGCGTGATACGCCCCGAGCGACGCGCCCATCGTCGAGATGGTGATGTCACCGGACTGGCAACTCTGCCGGATGAAGGGGACGACTTCCTGCACGAGGTACGCGTCGTACTGCGCCTGCATGTAACTGCGGTGGAACGGATGCGCGCTCTTGTCGTAGAACGAGTCGCGGCTGTTCGCGTTGATCGTGAACACCTTCACCCGGCCGGCGTCGATGATGCCCGCGATGGCCCCAATCAACCCCTGGCGGTCCATCTCCCACTCGTCGCCGCCACTCGTCGGGAAGACGAGCAGGGGCGGACCCCAGTGGCCGTAGACCACGACACCCATCTCGCGTTCGATGCGGTGCGAGTACCAGTGGTGATATTCTGTCTGCATCCCGTAACGTTACCACGAGCCTACGCCCATGAAGAGACGCACGGCGCTCTGTCTGCTCGCGTTGTCGGCTGCCCTGTCGGCGCCGATTGCCGCCCGTCAGGATCCGCTGGAGGCGGTGCCCCGCATGACGGTGGCAGACCTCAAGAAGGGTCTCGATGCCGGCCGGATCCTGGTCGTCGACGTGCGCGACGTGCATTCGTTCGCGGCCGGCCACATTCCGGGGGCGGTGCTGATCCCGCTCGAACAGGTCGTGTCCAGGTCCGCCGAACTCAAGGCGTCGAAGAAGGTCATCGTCACCTACTGCAGTTGACCGGCCGAACACACGAGCGCCCGTGCGGCGCTGGATCTCGCAGCGGCAGGACTTCCCGGGGTCAGGGCGCTCAAGGATGGGATGGGCGCCTGGGTGGCTGCCGGGTACCCGGTGGCGACGGGTAAGGTTTCGACACCTTGACAGTGCCAGGTCATCTCCCGATCTTGTGAGCGGGGGCGGTGTCTCCGCGTCCGCTCACCGGAGGTGTGCTGTGCTCTCGCACCAGGCGCTCGACCACTCGGTCGTCCACCAGGACGTCCACGCGGGCCGCGTCCGGATCGTGCGCAATGATGAACTGACGGCCGCGATCGCCGACTTCTCGGTCCTCTTTCCCCACGACACCGTCTTGACGACGGCCATCGGGTGTTGTCACACCTGCCTCTACACCGATCAGACGCCGGCGTCCCTCGTGGCCGAGCGGATCGACGAGCACCTCCGCGAGTTCGACCACGCGCACGAACCGCGGCCGGCCCATCCCCGGGGGACGGAGCCCAGGGGCCTCGGTAAGGGCGCCTGGATGTAGTCAGGCCGCCCGGCGGCGTGTGATCGCTTTGCGCACTTCGTCTGTCACGAACGGCGTCACCGAGGCGATCACGCTCACGGACAGGTGCGGGCCGTCGAGGGGAACGGTCTGCAGCAGGCGCTGCCAGAGCGGCGAGTAGATCACCATCGCCTGCAGCAGGAACGTCACGAAGACCACGAGCAGCAACGCGGGATTGCCGAGCGGGCCAATCGCGAAGAACGAATCGCGTTCCGACCGGATGGAGAGTACCAGGATCAGCTGCGACAACGTCAGCGTGGTGAAGACGACCGTCTGCCACGCCGGGTCGCCCGCCGTGTAGTAGTAGTAGCCCAGGCCGAGCGGGGTCAGGCCGAGCACGAGCCCGCCCCAGATGATCTGCCGGAAGAGGCCACGCCCCAGGATGCCTTCGTTCGACGGTACCGGCGGCCGATCCATCACGTCCCGCTCGGCGGGTTCGACGCTCAGCGCGAGGGCCGGCAGGCCGTCGGTGACGAGATTGATCCACAGGATCTGGAGCGGCAGCAATGGCAGCGGCAGTCCGATGAACGGGGCCAGGAGCACGAGCCACAGTTCCCCGGAGTTGCTCGCCAGCAGGTACTTGATGAACTTCCGGATGTTGTCGTAGATGACACGCCCTTCTTCGACCGCGGCGACGATGGTCGCGAAGTTGTCGTCGCGCAGGACCATGTCGGCCGCTTCCTTCGACACATCCGTGCCCGTGATGCCCATGGCGACGCCGATGTCGGCGCGTCGGAGGGCCGGGGCGTCGTTCACGCCGTCGCCGGTCATCGCGACGACGTCACCTCCAGCCTGCAGCGTCCGGACGATCTGTAGCTTGTGCTCCGGCGAGACGCGGGCGAACACGGAGGCGCCGGCTGCGGCCGCGGCGAGCCCCGCGTCGTCCAGGCCGGCCAGTTCCGTTCCCGTCACGGTTCCGCCGTCGTGCGTGCCGATGCCGATCTGCGTCGCGACGTGCCGCGCCGTGAGGGGGTGATCGCCCGTGATCATGACGGGCCGGATTCCCGCCCGGCGGCAGGTGGCTACCGAATCCCGGACTTCCGGCCGGGGCGGATCGCTCATGCCCACCAGGCCCACGAAGACGGCATCGTGTTCGAGGTCGCCGGCCTCGGCCTCGGCTTCGGGCCGGCCGTCCAGCAGTCGGTACGACACGCCGAGGACCCGCATGCCGTCTTGCGCCAGCGCGTCGTGCGCCTTCAGAATCCGTTCACGCCACGACGCCGTCATGGGTTGCGGACCGCCCTCGACCCAGACGCAGGGCGACACCGACACGAGCGGCTCGACCGCGCCCTTGATGAAGGCGACGTACCGCCTGGCGGCCAGCACCGGGCCCGTCGTCCAGAGGGGCTCGAGTCCCCGCGCGACCCTGAGAGGCTGCGGGGGCATCTCGTGCACGGTGGTCATCCGTTTGCGATTCGAGTCGAACGGCGCCTCGGCCACGCGCGGGAACAGCAGGTCGAGATCGGGCTTGCGCAGGCCGAAACACGCGGCCGCCACGATGAGCGCGCCTTCGGTCGGATCGCCCAGCGCGTGGAAGTGCCGAGGCTGATCGGGCTGCGGCGCCAGGATGGCGTCGTTGCACAAGGCGCTGCCCGCCAGCAGCATCGTCAACGCCGGGTCGTCATCCGGCACGCTGACGAGGCCGGGTTCGACGTCCACCGCCGGGCTGGTCCGGTGGATCGGTTCCGTGATGTCGAGCCGGCGGCCCGCGACGTCGAGCATCACGACCGTCATCCGGTTCTGCGTGAGCGTGCCGGTCTTGTCGGAGCAGATGACCGTCACCGACCCCAGCGTCTCGACCGCCGGCAGCTTCCGGATGAGCACGTTCCGCTTGAGCATCCGCTGCGCGCCGAGCGCGAGCGCAATCGTGACGACGGCCGGCAGTCCTTCGGGCACGGCGGCGACAGCCATGCTGACGGCGGTCAGGAACATGAGGGTGAAGGTCTCGCCGCGCAGCACTCCAGAAACGAAGATGATGCCCACGAGGACGAGCGCGACGACGGCCAGCAGGCGCCCGAGCCGATCGAGGCGCCGCTGCAGCGGTGTCGGGTCTCGTTCGACCGTCTGGATCAGGTCGGCGATGCGGCCCAGTTCGGTCTCCATGCCGGTGGCCAGCACCAGCATGGCGCCGCGGCCGTAGGTCACCGTCGTGCCCATGAACACCAGGTCGTGCTGGTCACCAAGCGGGGCATCGGCTTCGGCGACCGGTACAGCCGACTTGTCCACGGGTTCGGATTCACCGGTCAGCGAGGCTTCCTGGGCCCTGAGGTTGACGCACTCGAGCAGCCGTCCGTCGGCCGGCACGACATTGCCGGCTTCGAGGGCCACGATGTCACCCGGCACCAGGTGGCGCGACGGAACGTCCAGGGCGCGGCCATCCCGGCGCACCCGGACGGTGGGGACCGCGAGGCGTTTCAGCATCGCCATCGCCCGCTCGGCGCGCCGCTCGTGGAACAGCCCGAGGACGGTGTTGAGAACGACGATCGCGAGAATCGCCGCGGCGTCCGTGCCGTCGCCGATAGCCGCCGACACGGCGGCGGCGATGATGAGCATGACGACCAGCGTGTTGGAGACCTGCTCGCGGAGCATGCGCCAGACGCTCTTCTGGCCGCGATCGACGAGGGCGTTGGGCCCGTGCTTCGAGAGACGCGCTGCTGCCTCGTCCGACGTCAGGCCGTCGGGCCAGCGGCTGTTCAGTCCCGCCAGGAGATCGGCGGCGGGGAGGGTGTGCCACGACGATCGCGGAAAGCCGGGAGACGCCAAGGAAGTTCCTTATACGTTGACCGCGCGAGCGCAGTTCCATCATAGCGCCCTCCAGCGATCGATCTCACGTCGCCTGCCTTGAAAAGCAAACCAATCCGACGGCGAATCCGTCTACGGTGCCATGGAGGGGAGCACTGTGAAGCACGGGAGCCTGGCGGCGGTGGCGTGGCTGATGATGGTGGTGTCGTCGGCGGCCGCCTCTGGAAAGAACCCGATCAAGCCTGGCGCGCCGTCGGCGACGGCCGACTCGGCCGGTGCCCGGCTCGAAGCCGCCGAACTCCCCGAGGCGTCGGCGCTCAAGCTCGACGGGGAGTTTACCGAAGGGGCCTGGGAACGGGCGACGCCGATCAGCGCTTTCCGCCAGCGTGAACCACGAGAAGGGGCCGAGCCGGGATTCCGTACCGAGGTCCGGGCCCTCTACGATCGCCACTACCTGTACGTGGCTGTTCGCGCGTTCGACCCGGACCCCTCGAAGATTGTCGGGATCAAGACGCGCCGCGACGGCAGTTCCCCCTCCGACTGGGTTGGCGTGCTCATCGATAGCTACCGGGACCGCCGCACGGCGTACCTGTTTGGCGTGAATGCCGCCGGCGTCAAGAAGGACTCCTACTTCTTCAATGACGGCAACTCGGACGACAGCTGGGACGCGGTGTGGGACGTCGAGGTCTCGAAAAACGCACAGGGCTGGACAGCCGAATTCCGGATCCCGTTCTCGCAGTTGCGATTCGAGCCGGGCAAACACGACGCCTTTGGCTTCGCGGCCTGGCGAGAAGTGCCGCGCGCCAACGAAGTGGCGACCTGGCCGCTGATCGCGAAAAGCGCGTCGGGGTTCGTCTCGCAGTTCGGCGACCTGGGCGGGCTGCGTCTGGCCGGCGCTGGCAAACGCCTCGAACTGGTCCCGTACGGCGTTGGCCAGCTGAAGGCGCAGCCTTCGGTCGACGGTGACCCTTTCACGAAGGCCAAGGATCCCGGCAGCAACTTCGGCGTGGATATGAAGTACGCGCTCACGCCGGGAATGACGCTCACGTCCACGATCAATCCCGATTTCGGACAAGTCGAAGCGGACCCCGCCGTCGTGAACCTGACCGCCTTCGAGACGTTCTACCAGGAGCGCCGGCCCTTCTTCGTCGAGGGGTCCGCCAATCTCCGGTTCGACCTCGACTGCAACGACGGATCCTGCACCGGTCTGTTCTACTCCCGCCGGATCGGCCGCCAGCCTCGCGGGTATCCCGCCGTGCCGGACGGCGGATTCGCGTCCGTGCCGCTGCAGACGACCATCCTCGGCGCCGCCAAGGTCACCGGGCGCGTCGGCGCGTTTTCGGTGGGCGGCCTGACGGCGCTCACGTCCGACGAATGGTCGGAATCCGCGTTCGGTGCCGAGCGCAGCCGCCAGCTCGTCGAGCCCCTGACCAACTTCACGCTGGCCCAGGGCAAACGCGAGTGGAGCAACAAGTCTTCGCTCGGCTTCATGCTCACGAACACCGCCCGCCGGTTGACCGACGATGTCGGGTTCCTGCCGAGCGGGGCGACCACCGGAGGCGTGAACTGGGACTGGCGTTTCAGGCAGTCCAGGTACTCGCTGACCGGCTACTGGGCGGCGAGCCACGTGCGCGGGAGCGACGAGGCCATCGACGCGCTGCAGCAGAGCGCCGTGCACAACTACCAGCGTCCCGACGCGGATCACGTGGACTACGATCCGACGCGGACGTCGCTGAGCGGCCAGGCCGGGATGCTTGGCTTCTCGAAGATTGGCGGCAAGCGGGTCCGGTTCAACGTCAACGCCAACTTCAAGACGCCAGGCTTCGACATCAACGACGTCGGGTACGTGCGACGCGCCGACGCGATTCAGCAGTCCGCCTGGATGCAGGTTCGCTGGGACGAACCGTCGAAGTGGTACCGCACGCTGCGCATCAACTTCAACCAGTGGGCCGGGTGGACCTTCAGCGGTGACAAGCGGTTCACCGGCGGGAACGTCAATGCGCACATCGTGCTGCCGTCCAACTGGGCGGGCGGCTTCGGCATCAACGCCGAAGGCAATGGCCTCGACGACCGTGCGACGCGCGGCGGCCCGGGCATCACGTCGGCCAGGGGCGGCAACGTCTGGTACTACGTCCAGTCCGACGAGCGGAAGACGATCAACGGGATGTACCAGGGCTACTACTTCCGTGACGAGAACGGATCGACGGAGGTCGGCGGCGACCCCGAAATCACGTTCCGGCCGACCTCGTCGCTCAGCATCAGCGGGGGCGTACATTGGTCCCGCACGAACGACGGCACGCAGTGGGTCACGAACCTCGAAGACGGCGACACGACGCGGTACATCTTCGGACGGATTCGCCAGACGACGGTCGGACTGACGACGCGCGTGAACTACACGATTACGCCGACGTTGACCGTGCAGCTGTACGCACAACCATTCGTGTCCTCGGGCGCCTACTCGGACTTCAAGCAACTGGCCCGGCCGCGGGCCGAGCCGTTCAATGCGCAGTTCGCCCCCACGGCGTACGGCGAGAATCCGGACTTCACCTACAAGTCGCTGCGCATGACGAACGTCCTGCGCTGGGAGTACAAACCCGGGTCGGCCCTCTACGTGGTCTGGCAACAGGGGCGCGAAGATTCGACAAGCATCGGTGCCTTCCGCTTCCGCGAGAGCTTCTCCGACGTCTTCGGCATGCCCGGTTCCAACGTGTTCCTGGTGAAGTTCTCGTACTGGCTGAATTTCTAGGCCCGCGGCCTTCGGCTCGCGGCCGCCGCGGAGGTCGGAGGCCGAATGCCCGGGTCCCCAGAAAGTCGGTTCGGCCTCCTCAAACAGCGCGATAATCGACCCGAGGGCGGTATCCACCGCCCTCGGGCAGC
>CAZJRM010000015.1:27207-40409 GCA_964547975.1 uncultured Vicinamibacterales bacterium
GAGAGGGAGGTCCGTATGTTGACCCTGAAGACCATCCTCGTTCCGACCGATTTCAGCGAAGCGTCCGAAGCGGCACTGGAGTACGCCAAGGGCCTCGCCCAGGCCTTTGGCGCCGCCATCCACGTGGTTCATGTGACCGAAGACCTGCTCGCCCACGCCTGGTCGGCGGAGGTCTACGTGGCGTCGATGCCCAATCTCCGGGAAGAGATCGACAAGGAAGCACGGGACCGCCTGGCGGCCATGGTGACCGACGACGAGCGCGCGCGCTTCAAGGTGTCGACCGCGGTGATCGCAGGCAATCCGTTCCTGGAGATCGTGCGGTACGCGAAGACCAACGACATCGACTTGATTGTCATCGGGACGCACGGCCGCGGACCGATCGCGCACATGCTGCTTGGGAGCGTGGCGGAGAAGGTCGTGCGGAAGTCGCCGTGCCCGGTGCTGACCGTTCGCAGCGCCCAGCACGAGTTCGTGATGCCGTAGATTCGTTGGGAGGAGGGGATAGGGGTCGGTCCCCCATCCCCCATCCCCGAAGCCTACCTGGGCTTGGCGTTCTTGACGTACTTGTCGAACCAGGCAATCCACTCGTGCATCACGTGCAGGTTCGACTCGCGAGCGGCGTAGCCGTGGGACTCGAGCGGCAGCGTGACGTAACGGACGGTCGCCCCGTGGCCCTTGAGCGCCATGTAGAACCGCTCGGACTGAATCGGGAACGTCCCCGAGTTGTTGTCGTTCTCGCCGTGAATGAGCAGGATCGGCTCGTTGACCTTGTCCGCGTAGAAGAACGGCGACATGCGGCCGTAGACCTGCGGGACCTGCCAGAAGGTCCGCTCTTCGTTCTGGAAGCCGAACGGAGTCAGCGTGCGATTGTAGGCGCCGCTGCGTGCCACGCCGGCGCGGAACAGGTCGGACTGCGCCAGCAGGTTGGCGGTCATGAACGCGCCGTAGCTGTGCCCCGAGACGCCGATGCGGTCGCGATCGGCCACGCCCATGTCGACGATCTTGTTGATGGCGGCTTCGGCGCTGGCCACGAGCTGCTCGACGTACGTGTCGTTCGCCGTCTCGCCTGCGCCGATGATTGGCATCGTGGGGTTGTCCATGACGCCGTACCCCTGCGTGAGGAACAGCAGGTGCGAGGCGCCGCCGATCGTGGTGAATCGGTTCGGTGACCCACTGACCTGGCTGGCCGTGTCGGCGTCGGTGAACTCGGCAGGGTAGGCCCACAGCACGAACGGCAGCTTCGTGCCCGGTGTGTAGTCCGGCGGCAGGTAGACGGTCGCCGAGAGCTTGACGCCGTCCTTGCGGTCGTAGGTCACGAACTGCTTCTGGATGCCCGTGAGCTGCGGTGCCGGGTCCTTGAACGCCGTCAACGGCTTCTTCGTGCCGGCCGAGAGGTCGCGCACGAAATAGTTGGGATAGTCGGTCTTCGTCTCCCATCGCGTGATCAGCGTCTTCCCGTCGTCGCTGAGCACGGCGCTGACGGTTTCGAAGCTCTTGTCGTCGCACTGGAAGAGGCGCTCGGTCTTGAGCGTCTTGAGGTCGAGGCGATCGAGGAACGGGCGGTCGCCGTCCCTGGACGCGCCGTTGCCGCTCAGGAAGACCGTGTCGCCGACCTGCATGATGGTGCCGCCGCCGAAGCCGCCGCGGCCGCCGCCGCCGCCCGTGCGGCTGACGGGGGAGCCGGGGTCGGCGTACCGGTCGGCCGACCGGCGTTCCTGCCACTTGCGCGGCGCGGCGCCAGGCGCGTCGATGATCCACGTGCGCATCATGCGCGTGGCGCGATCGGACTCGCTCAGGAACACGATGCCCTTCTCGGTCCAGGAGGCGCCGCCGGCGCGCCACTCGGTCTTCAGGAGTTCGGACGCCTCGCCCGCGAATGGCGCCTTCAGCGTCACGATGCGATCGCGGAACGGCACCTTCGTACGCGGGTTGCCGCCGTCGAGGGCTTCGGTCCACACGAGCGTCGCGCCTTCGGTCGGAATCCAGCGGACGCCGCGCGGGCCCGGGGCCACGCCGCCAATCGGCGTGCCTTCGGACGACGGCAGGTCGGCCACCGTGCGCACCACCGCGCCGGCGCGCGACCAGACCTCGACGTCCCGCGGGAATCCGCCCGCGGTCACCAGGCGCGAAAACGGGCGCTTCGTCCGCGTCACGAGGATGTACTTGCCGTCGGGAGACACGGACGACCCGCCCAGCAGCACGGGCTTGCCGATGTCGGCCCGGGTGCCTGCCGGCGTCACGAAGGCGAGCTGAGCGGTGAAGTAGTACTCGAAGAGCGATTCGTCGTACGCGCTGGTGAGGAGATCCTGGTACGTCGCGGCCGGCGCGGCTTTGCCGATGTTCTCCTGGATGCGCGGGCTGGCCGGCACGGTCGGCGGAGCCGGCGCCGGGCCACGGCCGGCAGGCACGAAGCCGCAGAGCAGTGCCGAGCTGTCATCGAGCCAGTCGCATCCGTGGAGACCGTTGACGGTCGGTCCGGTGACGGCTTTCGCTGCCGCGGTGGCCGTGTTGACCATCCACAGTTCGATGCCCGACTCGCGGGTCATGAAGACGCTCAACCACTTGCCATCCGGCGAGAAGCTCGTGGACGACACACGTGCGCCCGCCGGGAGGGCCACCCTGGTGTCCTTGCCGCCCGGGATGGTCTTCAGCGTGATACCGAACGTCGTCTGGGCACCGTACGGACCGTTGACCTTGGGATTCACGCGCGTGCCGGCCAGGCGGAGCATCGGGGCGGCCATGTCGGCGATCTTCGGCATGCTCGTGCGTTCGAGCAACGCCATCACCGTACGGGTCGGGCTCATGACGGCCGTCGGCGGCGGCGGCGCGTCGAGGATGTCGACAATCGTCTTCGGCGGCAGCTGGTAGCCGGTCTCGAGCGGCTGCTGCGCGGACGAGAGGGCAGGAAGCAGCAGGGCGGCCGCAAGCGCGAACGCGCGTGCCAGCCGTCCGTGGCGTCGTACGGAACGGTCGGACCTGAGTGCCATGAAGAGCCTCCACGAGGGAGAAGGAATCGTTCGGATGCCTCGAAACGGGACTCGCCAACGAAGGTGCCACATTGTATCCTGAGAGGCGCCTGTGTTCTCCTCGCGCCTGACCTTCGACGCCCCACCCAACCGACTGTCCACCGCGCTCGAGGCGATGCGTGCAGCGGGCACCGCCTTTGACGATCTGACGGAGTCGAATCCCACGAAGGTCGGCCTCCCGTATCCTCCGCGGCTCCTCGATTCGTTGTCGTCACCGTCTTCGTTGCGGTACGACCCGCAGCCGCTGGGCACGCGGGCGGCCCGGCAGGCCGTGTCGGCCGATCTCCGGCGCCGGGGCTTCCACACGCCGCCCGAGCGGATCGTGTTGACCGCGAGCACGAGCGACGCGTACTCGCTGCTCTTCAAGCTGCTCTGCAATCCCGGCGACGAAGTACTGGTGCCGGTGCCGAGTTACCCGCTGTTCGATTTCCTCGCGTCACTCGATTCGGTCGTCGTGAAGCCGTTCCGCCTCGAGTATCACGGCGAGTGGACGTCGGACATCGACGGCCTCAGGCGCGCCACGACGGCCCGCACGAAGGCCGTGGTGGTGGTGAATCCGAACAACCCGACGGGCTCCTACCTCAAACGCCAGGAACTCGACGCGATCGCCGGGCACTGCGCGACGCACGGACTCGGCCTCATTGGCGACGAGGTCTTTGCCGAATATGTACTCGATGCCGACCTGCGGCGGACGTGCTCGGTGCTGGCGCAGCGCCGGGCGCTCACGTTTTCGCTGGGCGGCCTGTCGAAAGCCCTGGGGCTCCCGCAGCTCAAGCTCGGCTGGATGGCGGTGGGCGGGCCGGACGACCTGGTCCGCCAGGCGCTCGAACGGCTGGAGCTGATCTGCGACACGTACCTGTCGGTCGGCACGCCCGTGCAGGAGGCGTTGCCGTCGCTGCTGACCTACGGCGCGGTGGTGCGCACGCTCATTCGGGAGCGCACCACGAGGAACCACGAGACGCTGCGGGCGATGGCCGCGCGGTTCCCGTCGGTGACGCTGCTGCCGTCTGAAGGTGGCTGGTACGCCGTGATGCAGGTCGCGGCCATGCAGTCGGAGGAGTCGCTCGTGTTGACACTGCTCGAGCAGGATCGGGTGCTGGTCCATCCCGGCTACTTCTTCGACTTCCCTCGCGAAGCATTCCTCGTCGTGTCGTTGCTGCCGGCGCCGGACGTGTTCGATCGCGCGGCAGCCAGGATGCTGGCGCGCGTCGAGGTGGCGCGGTGACCTGGCCGTCCGCCGCGTGGTCGCGGGACGCCGGCCTGCTCGTCCCCCTGTTCTCGTGCCAGTCCGCCGCCAGTTGGGGCATCGGCGAGTTCCGCGACGTCCCGTTGCTGGCGGACTGGATGCGTGGCGCGAACCTGCGCGCCTTGCAGCTGCTGCCGTTCAACGAGATGGCCGCCGGGCAGACCTCGCCGTATTCGGCCATCAGCTCGATGGCCCTCGATCCGATCTTCATCAGCGTGCCCGCCGTGCCCGAGTTCGACGCGCTCGGCGGCGAAGCCGGCCTGGATACCGCCATGCGCGGCATGCTGGCCCACGTGCGCGCGTTGCCCGCGGTGGACTACTGGGCCGTTCGGGTGCTGAAGGAACGGGCGCTGCGCCAGTCGTTCAAGCGGTTCGTCGAGACCGAATGGACGCCGGGCACCGCGCGCGCCGGGTCGCTGCGCGCGTTCATCGAGGCCGAGGCGTGGTGGCTCGACGACTACGCGCTGTTCAGGGCGCTGCTGCACGCGTCGGAGGGCCGCGACTGGCGGGAGTGGCCCGACGGCATCCGGACGCACGACGCCGGCGCCATCGCCCGCGCGAGGCGCGAACACCACCTGGACGTGCTCTACCGCCAGTACCAGCAGTGGCTGGCGCATACCCAGTGGCACGACGCCCGCGAACGGGCCCACGGCGTGCGGATGTACGGCGATTTCCCCTTCATGGTGGCGGCCGACAGCGCCGACGCCTGGGCCAAGCAGGACCTGTTCCTCTTCGACCGGACCGTGGGAGCGCCGCCGGACGCCTTCAGCGCTGACGGCCAGAACTGGAAGCTCCCCGCCTACCGCTGGGATGCCCTGTGCGACCGCGGCTGGGACTGGTTCACGGACCGCGGCCGCCGCATGGCCGAGCTCTTCGATGGGTTCCGCGTCGACCACGTGGTGGGTCTCTTCCGCACGTGGGTGTTTCCCCTCGACGGCAGCCCGTCGTTCTTCATGCCGGCCGACGAACCGTCACAGATCCTCCAGGGCCGCGCGGTGCTGTCGGCAATCCGGGATTCCGGCGCGCGCGTCGTCGCCGAGGATCTCGGGACCATTCCGACCTTCGTCCGCGAGACCCTGGCATCGATGAACATCCCGGGCAGCAAGGTGCTGCGGTGGGAACGGCACTGGCGTGAAGCCGACTTGCCGTTCATCGACCCGCTGGCCTATCCGCCCGTGTCACTGGCGACGTCGGGCACCCACGACACCGAGACGATGGCGGAATGGTGGGAGATGGCCGGTGAGGGCGAACGGCGCGCGTTGCTGGCCATCCCGTCGGCCGTCGCGCTCGTGGCGGCGGGTGGCCTGACCCCGGAGTCGCCGTACTCGCCCGGCATCCGCGACTTGGTGCTGCAGCTGCTCTACGCGTCGGGCTCGGCCCTGCTGCTGATTCCCGTGCAGGACGTGTTCGGCTGGCGGGAGCGGATCAACGTCCCGGGACTCGTCGACGACAAGAACTGGACGTGGAAGCTGCCCGTGCGGGTGGATGCGCTTGCGGACGATGCGGACGCGCGCGAGCGCCAGGCGACGCTCGCGCGCTGGTCCGGCGAATACGGCCGCTAGAACGGGCGGCCCTGGCCCGGCGCCTGCGGCTTCGGCAGCGGCTTGCGCGGGAGCCGCTGATCGCGGTTCGCCGTGTGGTAGACGAACGACGCCACGATGACCGCGTTCTTCATCATGTCGCCCGGCTGAACCCGTTCGAGCACGTCCATGTTCGAGTGGTGCGTGACCGTGTCGTACTCGATCTCGTCCTGGATGAACTGGAAGCCCGGGATGCCGACCGCATCGAACGCCAGGTGGTCGGTGCCCCCCGTGTTGCGGATCGTCAGCGTCGACATGCCGATGTTGTGGAAGGGTTCCATCCACGCCGCGAAGATCGGTGCGACGGCTTCGTTACCCTGCAGGTAGACGCCCCGAATCGCCCCCGTGCCGTTGTCGACGTTGAAGTACCCGGACAGCTTCTCGTGTTCGGGTTTGAGCGCCATCGTCGAACGATCGGCGAAGTGTTCCGTCGCGTACGCCCGCGACCCGAGCAGGCCCTGTTCTTCACCGCCCCAGAGGCCGATGCGGACCGTGCGTCGCATCTTCAGGCCGGACGCCTTGAGGATGCGCAGCGCTTCGAGCATCACCGCTGAACCCGCTGCGTTGTCCGTGGCGCCCGTGCCCGCGTGCCAGCCATCGAAGTGCCCGCCGATCATCACCACTTCGGGCGCCAGCTTCGGATCGCTGCCCGGGATCTCGCCGACGATGTTGAAGGCGTTGAGATCGTCGAGGTAGAAGTGGTTGCGAACGTCGAGTTCGAGGCTCACCGGGACGTTCTTCGCCAGGAGGCGCACGATGCGGTTGTAGTGCTCGACGGCCATGACCAATTGCGGCAGTGCGGCCGGCTGCTTGGGGTCGCGCGGGCCGCCGCTGCTGACGAAGACGGTGCCGCCCTGTCCCAGCCGGCTCGGTTCGACGAGCATCACGACGCCTTCGGCCTTGAGGAACTCCGTGCGCCGGCGCGCGACCTCGGGATCGCCCATGTTGAACGCACGGCGGGCCACCGGACCGACCGGCTGCGACTCCATCTCGTCGAGTTCCTTGTCGGTGAAGCGCGTCGCGAGCGGCTGCCACTGGGCCTGCACCTCGCGGGGCGGCGCCGTGAAGACGATCTTGCCGCCGAGCTTGCCCTTGTACTTGTCGAAGTCCGCTGCGGTCTCGATCGTGGCGAAGACCGCCTCGGCGGTCACCGGGCCGTTCGTGCCCGGCGTCCAGGCCTTCGGGTACGCGATGATCGGCCACTTCGTCGGCGCGATGGCGTGCACGACCGTGCGTTCGTTACTCCAGCCCTGGCCGAAGGAGAACGGCTCGGATTTCACGTTCGCCAGGCCCCACTCGGTCATGAGCGTCTTGACGTACTCGGCGGCGGCGCGGTGGCTCGGCGAGTTCGTGAGCCGGCCGCCGTACACGTCGGTCAGCGTGGCGGTGATGTCCATGACCTTCGATCGCTGGAGGCCTTCCTCCTTGATCTTGAAGACGGCGTCGTAGTCGACCTTGTCGGCCGACTGGGCGAGGGGGAACGCGGCGGTCAGCACGAGCGCGCCGGCCAGGGCCAGCACGCGCGCACGTCGGGGAGCCTTCATGCGGATGTCCTCCGGAAGAGTGGTCGGATGAACGATCACGATACCGGGCGGCGGCCGGCGGGGTCAAGGCGGGCCACCCCTGTGGTACCATCGGGAGGCCATCCCGGACATGCGGCGTCCCGCCCGTCCGACACGGGCGCGGGCACGTCGAACGCGATATGGCTTCGAGTGTGTACAAGCTCCGCCGTCCGGCCATCCTGGCCACCGCCGCCGCTGCCTGCGTGGTGTCGCTGTTCGCCTCGTCGTGCGCGAAGGACGAGCCTCCTCCCGCCGGGCCGCGCGCGACGGCCGACCGCCGCCTTCCGAGGGACAGCGAAGACGTGAAGGGCACCGTGCCCAACGGGACGTCGCTGGCCGAGTTGCTGCGGGCGCACGTGTCCCCTGAAACCGCCCACGCGGCGGTGACGGCCATCGCCGCGGCGTTCGACCCGAGGAAACTGCGGGCACACCAGCCGTTCGTGCTGACGCGGGCGTTCTCGGGCGAGTTGCGCGCGTTCCGCTACGAAATCGACGACGACCGCTACCTGCACGTCGGGTCGGCGTCGCCGTCGACCCCGGGCGTGATGAAGGCCGAGGTGCTGGCCTACGCGCGCACGGACGCGCCGGCGTCCGTGTCCGGCACGATCGACACGGACACGCCGTCGTTGTTCGAGTCGATGGAGAAGGCCGGCGAGAAGGTCGACCTGTCGATCGAGCTGGCCGCGATCTTCGCCGGCGAGATCGACTTCAACAGCGAGCTGCAGCCCGGCGACCACTACCGGCTCGCCTTCGACAAGATCACGCGCGAAAACGGTACGGTGGCCTACGGCGCCATTCACGCGGCGGAGTTTTTCAACGACGGCCGGACGCTGACGGCGATCCGGTTCGTGCTGCCGGACGGCAAGCCGGGGTACTTCGACGGGAATGGCCGGTCGCTCAAGCGGTTCTTCCTGAAGTCGCCGCTGAAGTTCGAGCCGAGGATTACCTCGCGATTCTCGTACAGCCGGAAACACCCGGTCCTCAACGTTCGCCGGGCGCACCTCGGCGTGGACTACGCCGCGCCGGTCGGGGCGCCGGTGATCGCGGTGTCGAACGGTGTCGTGTCTCGCGCGGGATTCTCGGGCGACGCGGGTCGGCTCGTGGCGATCCGCCACGCGAGCGGGTACGAGAGCCTGTACTTGCACTTGTCCTCGATCGCCGTGAAGGTGGGCCAGCGTGTCAGCCAGGGAGACGTCGTCGGCAAAGTTGGGTCGTCGGGGCTCTCGACGGGGCCGCACCTCGACTACCGGTTGAAGAAGAACGGCACCTACGTCAATCCCATCGCGGAGCATCGCAAGATGCCGCCAGGCGATCCGATTCCCGCGGCGTTGATGGCCGACTTCCACAAGGCGCGTGACGCCGCCCTCGCGCGTCTGAAGGCAGATCGTGAGGCAGGGCTTGGTGCTGGCCGGTGAGGCTGGTGTGGGGCAGGGCTTCAGCCCTGCCGGTATTGATGCAGCGTGACAGCCTCCCGGAGGTCCCCGTGCGCGCGTTCGCCTGTGGCGCCATTGCCCTCGTCCTGGCCACGATCTCACCGGGCGCGTCGGCGCCCGCCGCGATCACGGCGGCCGGCCGCCCCGCCGAACTCATCGTCCGTCCTGCCGGCCCGCACAGCGTGCGGATCACACTGAAGCCGCTCGGGGTCACCGTCGATGACGCGGAGAATCCGGCGCTCGCCACGCGTCCGCCGGCGCCCCCCGCGCTTCGACTGACGGTGCTGGCCGGTCACCGCGCAGTGTCCGTCGGCACCCTTCGTGTCGACGTCCTGCCCAATCCGCTGACCGTCATCATCAAGAACCGGGCGGGCGGGACGATCCAGGAACTGTCGTTCGAACCGGACGGCCGCGTCACGTTCGAGACGGGGCATGCGCCGGTCCTCGGGCTTGGTGAAGGCGGACCGCGCCCCGCGCGCGGGGACGACTGGCGTCGCACCCCCGTGCAGTTCGACCGTCGAGGGGCGTTCGACACGATGGAGCCCCGGTGGCAGGCTGACATGTACGGCTCGCGCAATCCGGCGCCGGTCCTGTTCGGCACCGCCGGATGGGGACTGTTCGTCGCCGCCCCGTGGGTGACGGTGGACCTGCGCCACGCGGCCCGAGGGGTCTTCCAGCCGGTGGCACCCGACGCCTCTGCGGCGCCGCAGACCGAGGGCAATCAGCAGCAGGCGCTCGGCAAGGGCCTGCCTCCGGCGTCGTCGTTCGTGCCCGGGTTGTTCGACGTGTTCGTGTTCGACGCGTCCGACCCGGCCGCTGCGCTGAGAGACTTCGCCGCGGTCACCGGCCCGGCCGCGATGCCGCCACGCTGGGCCCTCGGCTACATGCAGTCGCACCGCACGCTCGAAGACGACCGGCAGATGCTCGCGATCGTGGACACGTTCCGGCAGAAACGGTTGCCGCTCGACGCGGTCATCTATCTCGGTACCGGGTTCGCGCCGCGCGGGTGGAATACCACGCAGCCGTCGTTCACGTTCAACCCCGACGTGTTCACGCGTGACGCGCGCACGGTGATCGCCGACATCCACGCCCGGCACGCGAAGGTCGTGGTGCACGTGGTGCCATGGGACCGCGACACGCTGCCCACGCTCGATGCCTCGACCATGACGGATTACTGGCAGCAGCACGTCGGCCTCGTCGACGCGGGGGTCGACGCGTTCTGGCCCGACGAAGGGGACTGGTTCAATCTCCACGAACGCGTGAAGCGCCACCAGCTCTATTACCGGGGGCCGCTTTCCACGCGGCCGAACGTGAGGCCGTGGCACCTGCAGCGCAACGGCTACCCCGGGATCGCGCAGTGGGGCGGGTGGGTCTGGTCGGGCGACACGGACTCGTCGTGGAAGACGCTCGAAGCGCAGGTGGCGGTCGGGCTCAACTACTCGTTGAGCATCGGTCCGTTCTGGGGCTCCGATATCGGCGGCTTCTATCCGAACAGCGAACTGACGGGCGAACTCTACGCGCGGTGGTTCCAGTTCGCGGCGTTCTGCGGTTCGTTCCGGTCGCACGGGCGCGTGTGGTGGACACGCCTGCCCTGGGGCTGGGGGCTGGATGATGTCGGGCCGCGGGAATACGGAAACCGGAACGCGCCGATTCCGGCCGACGATCCGCGCAACATCCTGCCGTCGGAACTGAAGAACCCGGCCATCGAGCCCATCGCGCGGAGGTACGCCGAGCTGCGGTACCAGTTGCTGCCGTACACCTACACCCTCGCGCGCGAGGCGCGAGACACCGGGCTGCCGCTCATGCGCGCGATGTGGCTGCACTATCCGCACGATGCGACGGCACGGGGGATGGGCACGCAGTACCTCTGGGGGCGCGACCTGCTGATCGCGCCCGTGTTCACGAAGGCGGCCGTGTCGCGTTCGGTCTACCTGCCGCGGGGCACCTGGTACGACTGGTGGACCGGCGCGCGCGAAGAGGGCGGACGCTCGGTCGAGCGCGCCGTCGACCTCGCGACGATGCCAATCTACGTACGGGCGGGCGCGATCGTGCCCGTGGATCCCGTGCGGCAGTACGCGGACGAGCCGGTTGCCGAGCCGACCACGATCCGTGTCTATACGGGCGCGGACGGCACGTTCACGCTGTACGACGATGACGGGATCAGCCAGGAGTACCTGACGGGGAAGGGCGCCTGGACGCGGTTCGCGTGGAGCGACGCGAGCCGTCGACTGACGGTCGAGTCCGCGGCGCCCGCCGGGACGATCGGCACCGCGGTGCCGCGCACGTTCATCGTCCGCCTCGAGCCGGAGGGCGTGCCGCGCACGGTCCGGTTCGACGGCACGTCGCTGCGTGTGACGTTCTGATCTGGGTTGGCGCAGGGCTTCAGCTACAATCTCCCCACCGGAGATTCCGATGTTGCCCAAGCCGCGTGTGTTCGCCCTTGCCGCCCTCGTTGCCGTCGCGCTGCCCCTGGCGGCGCAGCAGCCGTCCTCGTCCGGCGCCGATCGTGTCCGTGAGCGATACACGAAGTACGAGTTCCGCGTCCCGATGCGCGACGGCGTACGCCTGTTCACGTCGGTCTACGTGCCGAAAGACACGTCGCGAACGTATCCGTTCCTGGTGACGCGGACGCCGTACAGCGTGGGCCCCTACGGCATCGACCACTACCGCGCGTCACTCGGGCCGTCGGAGCACTTCGAGCGCGAAGGGTTCATCTTCGTGAATCAGGACGCGCGCGGCCGCTACATGTCGGAAGGTGAATTTAAGCAGGTGCGACCGCACGTGCCCGACAAACGCGGGCCGAAGGACGTGGACGAGAGCAGCGACATGTACGACACCGTCGAGTGGCTGCTCGCCAACATCCCGAACCACAACGGCCGTGTCGGCATGGTGGGCGTGTCGCAGCCGGGGTTCCATGTGGCCGCCAGTATCATCGACGCGCATCCCGCGTTGAAAGCGGCGTCGCCGCAGGCGCCGACGGCCGACTACTACATGGGTGACGATGTGTACCACAACGGCGCGTTCATGCTGGGCGCCAACTTCGGGTTCTACAGCGGGTTCAGGCCGCGCGAAGGCGGCCCGGCGGCGCCGGCGCCCGGCGGCCAGCGTTTCGATATGGGCACGCCGGATGCGTACGACTTCATGCTGGGCCTGCCACCGCTGGCCGACGTGAACGCGAAGCTGTTCGGCGGCAAGGCGACGTACTGGCAGGAAATCGTCGACCACCCGAACTATGACGAGTTCTGGCAGATCCGGTCGGTGTGGAAACACACGAAGAACATCACGCCGGCCATCCTCAACGTCGGCGGGTGGTTCGACGCCGAAGACCCGATGGGACCGCTCCACATGTTCCGTTCGATCGAACGGCTGAGTCCGAAGACGGCAAATTTCCTCGTGATGGGGCCGTGGTCGCACGGCGGGTGGGGGCGTGGACCCGGGGACCGGCTGGGCAACGTCAACGTGGCCGTCCGGACTGGAGACGTGTTCCGGCAGGAGATGCAGTTCGCCTTCTTCATGCACTACCTGAAGGGCACGCCGCTGCCGCCGACGTTCAGGAAAGCGCAGACGTTCGCGACGGGTGTCAACGAGTTCAGGCGTCACGAGGAGTGGCCGCCGAAGGGCGTCACGCCGCTCGTGGTGAGCGTGGCGCCCGGCGGGCGGCTGCTGGCCGGCGCCGCGGCGGGCGTGAACACCTTCGACGAATACGTCAGCGACCCGAACAGGCCGGTGCCGTACGTGGGCTACATCGCCGGGGGGATGACGGGTGACTACATGACGGAAGACCAGCGGTTCGCCGCGCGTCGTCCCGACGTGCTGGTCTATGCGTCGCCGGTCCTCGACGAGGACCTGGCGGTGGCCGGGCCCATCGGCGTGAAGCTGTCCGTGTCGACCACGGGCACCGACAGCGACTTTGTCGTCAAGGTGATTGACGTCTATCCGAACGACTATCCGCAGCCCGAGTGGCCGTCGGCCGCACCCGGCCAGCCGCCGGTGCCTCGCCCATCGAACTACGTACGGATGGGCGGCTACCAGCAACTCGTGCGTGGCGAGCCGTTCCGCGCGAAGTTCCGCAGGAGTTTCGAGAAGCCCGAGGCGATGTCGCCCGGTGAACGCACGGCCATCGACTTCGATCTGCCGGACGTGCATCACGTATTCCGGCGCGGCCACCGCGTCATGGTGCAGATCCAGAGTTCGTGGTTCCCGCTCGTGGATCGCAACCCGCAGCAGTTCCTGGAGATCCCGAAGGCGAAACGCGAGGACTTCCGCAAGGCCACGCAGCGTGTGTATCACGGCACCAGCCTGACGCTGCCGGTCGAGTCTGGCGCCTGGCCGAAGTAGACGTCGTGCACGCTTCG
>CAZJRM010000016.1:0-40255 GCA_964547975.1 uncultured Vicinamibacterales bacterium
CCAGAATCCGCATCTCGAAGCCCCAGCCCTCTCTCGCCACCAGGAGCCGCTCGAGGTCTTCGATGCCGAGTGCGCTACCGTCAACCACGACGACCATCTCGCCCGCACGCGACGTGATTCGGCCTTGAAGTGGATCGTGGAGCATCTTCCCGGGCCCCTTGGCGCTCGACAGGTGCATCGTGGCAAGCCCGCGCGCCATCTTGTCGCGGACCCGACCGAGGGCGGCGTAGGGACTCGTCTCGCTGTAGGAAGCAAACTCATACCCGAGCCGCCTCTTGCCCTCCTCTGAGGCCCTCACCGTGAAGCCCAGCGTCCCTCGTGGCAGTCGATGACGAAGGCCCGCTTTCGCCCGGCGACGTGACAAGCAGGAGGTCGTCCAAGACCGGCCAGCACGGCGGGTTGGCAGTCGGCGCCTTCCGGTCGCCGAGCAGGTGATCGCGATCACCTGCAGGAAAGGCCGGTGATCATCCGGATCGGCACAGGCCCGCGCCGCCACATCCTCTGTGGGCCGCCGCCCAAGAGGCCACCAGAGCCTCGTCCTCTGCTATCTTCGGTTCAAGAACAGCCGGAGGAGCAGCACATTGCCCACAAAACGAATCTCGAGCGACTATCCATTTGCCTCCGCTGCGTCGGCCGCTCCTTCCGCTGACGACTTGCTTGAGTACCTTTCCGCCACTCAACTTCCGGGGACGATCTACCGTGGCCAGACTCGGGCTTTCCCGGGGCCATTGCTGCCGTCTGGGTACAGGGGACTACTTTCATCGTTTCCGGTCGTCGACGCGTCTGACCCGACCGCTCCCGCCTCGTTGCGAGGGGTCGGTAGACGGTTCATCGGGAATCTTCCGTGGGATATGGAAGACCGCTTGAAAGACCTCTATGACGCTGTGACCGGTGGTCCGCGCCCCACGCCTCCCTCGCCGGAAGCTACACGTTCCGCCCGCGACGCAGTAGCCTACGCCGCGTTCAAGGGGCTCTCGTCCCAACGGCCGGTGCACCAGCGCCACAGGTGCGAAACCCCGTTGGCCGAAGCGATCGCGTCAGTGGCCTTCTTGCCGACCTTCACCCAGCGTGGCCCTGATATCGCGGTGAAGGACTACATCCATCGTTTCCTGCCGGGCATTTCTGCGACGGCTCTTGAGATGGTCCGGAGGGAGATTCATGACGCACTTCGGACCCACATCTGCGCCGACCTGCTGATCAACGCGCTCGGGTTTCCTCTCGGGTCAGCCATTAGCCAGCACTATGGTCTGAGCTCAGAGTTTCTCGACTTCAGCAGCGATCCCCACATCGCGACCTTCTTCGCGACTCACCCTCCCCCGGACTACTCCTTCTCGGCGGGGCTTGCGGCAACCGGGATTCCGGGAGTGGTATACGTCGCTGAACCCCACTCACCCGAAGCCGAAGAGCGACATGACTTCGACTTCTTGGGCGCGCCCCCCGCGTTTTCGCCGCTTCCCCTGTTGCAGTCGTTGGAGTCACAGGTGTCGCCTGAACAGTCTCTCCGATCTGTTCTGGCCTGTCATGAGCTCAGGACGAGTCCTCCGGGAGCACGAAGGTATGACCTACTGACCTTTCCGCGAGGATTTGCCGCTCAGACGCGCCTGGCAAAGCAGGCGGCCGTGATGCTGGTCCCCGACGAAGTTCGCGTCTCAATGGCCAGCCCCTACTACAACCATCCTGTAACCGGCCTCGTTCATTCGGACCTCAATCGAGTAGTTCTGTGCCAGAAGTCGATTGAGGACGTTGCGACCCGACCAGGGCTTCGCGCGTACTACTTCAGGCACAGCGCACAGGATCCGACTCCACACATCCGTGCGTGTGACTTGTGGCCCAACGCGGGAGATCCGCTGCTTCTGCTCATAGTTGCGCTCATCGCGTCACGGCAGTCTACGTTCCAGTGCCCTGCATCTCTGATACCTGCGGACCCGTTCCTTGTCGAGGCAGGGAATGGCGAGATCGACTCGGAACAGCTGATTCGGAATGCTTCGATTCTGCTTTCGAGTATCGGGCCACAAGATGTGACATTCTTCGTCGCCGACCAATTCTCTACCACCGGTGGCAAGGCCATGTACTTCTACTACAAGGCAGCCGCCACGCTCTTCCGCGCTTGTTCGCTGAGAGAAGAACGGCTCCTGCCGCTAGCGTTGGACTTGTGCAGGCAATCCCGATCACTAGGCGAGGTCCGCTTCCCAGTGTTTCTTCTTGAAGCGCTCGTCCTCGCACAGATGGCCCAAGCAGAACCGGCAAGGCTGTGCATTTCCGCGGGACGCTCCACATCAGTCCTTGGTTCTCAAGCCGACGGTCTGTACTCGCTGCTGACGGACTGGCTACCAGAGCCGGACTTCGCGTTCAGGGCTTTCCAGCTCTACGTCACGTGCGCGAGTGAGGACCGGCAAACGATTGAGTGACGAGGGATCCTACCAACTTCATCGGCGAGTAGGTAGGTGGTCCTTCCAGTAGCCAATCACTCCCGAGCGTGATCCCGCAAGGTCAATCGGAGCACTCGTAAGTGGCGCTCTTCCCCTCTCCTGTCGGTCTCGACGCCATCCCGCAGCTCCGAAAACAGCGCCTCCGAGTGGGGAACCACAACCTGCCCGGTACCCGGGTCTCCGACTGCCAAGCACTGACGCCCTTCAGCGAGGAAGAGCGCGACAAGGAGGCAAAGACACGCGTCCAGCTTGTCCTGGTCACGTTTCTTCGGCCTGTCGAGGCTAACCGCGGCGTCCGCCCACGCGGCGAGGCCAAGAAGGTGGCGCTCGCGAAACTCCGCGGCGACCTTCCGGCAAACGTGAGCCCAGTCGGACACGGAGAACGTCTTCCGACGCGCAGGGTTGTACTTCGGGAGTCGCCCGCACGGCCGCTCATCCTCGAGAACCCACCCCCAAGCGATGATGGCCACGACGGGGAATGTCTCGACCACGGTCGTGGCGCGCACTCGCCGAGAGATGTCCGCGGCACCGCCGAACCTCGCCAGGAACGGCCACAGCGGGGCTCCATCCCCGAACATGTCGGCCCTGCCCCTGTTGGCTGGCTGCACTCCTCCCCGCCGGCGGCCAACGACCGAACTCAACAGGTGCTCGACCGGCCGCTGCCCCTTCAGGTTGTTCACGATGGTCGGCTGGTCCAACAAGACGAGAGTCCGGGCGGCTCGGACCTCTCGCTGCCATGCCACGATGGCGTCGGTAGCCTCCGGGAAGTTCGCCTCTCGCGGTTCGGAGAGCTCTCTGTAGTTCCCCTCCCGGGTCCGCACGCACGCCACGATCGCGCCCCTGTTCGAAGCCGTCCACGCGGAGTCGAAGCCGACGAGAAGAACGCTCATGGATTCAAGAGCATACTTCGTCGCCGGCAGCCTCTCCAGCGAGCCGATCCCTTGGAGACAACCAGGCCTCGAAGTGCCGGAGGGTATCGACACCGCCGAACAGTTGTCGCGCGCGATCGAGTCTCGCACGCACAGCGACCGCATCCTGGGGAGGCAGCCGTGACACCGAACCGTCGGCATCGGTGAAGAACGACTCGACTCTACAGGCCAATGCCCAATCGTTGATGATCACCAGCAGCTGGTCTCGGCTCGCCTTCACCGCTGCCGCCCGCCGTTCTTCTCGTTCCCGGCGCTCTCGTTCCCGGCGCGCGACCTCCCGACGCTGACGCTCGACCTCGGCCTGCCGTCGAGCTTCTTCGCAACGCGTCGCCAGCGCCGGCGCCTCCCCTTCCAACTCCTTGATGACTGCGGGGAAGCTCCGCACCAAAGTCCCCGGCTTGGTTTCCGTCCACCGCTTCTCCCAAGGCACACCCGAATACGGGGAATACGCACGCAGTCCAAGACGGCCGCACGGCATGTGGTTCTTAGCAGGACTGTCGCGCTCCCATGCCCGGATCCGCTTGGCCGGCACCTGGTCGACCCGAACGTATCGGATCGGGTTGTCCCAACGGTAGGTGACCTCCACGTGCTCGGTGAGTTCGTATAGCGTGAGGCCGAAGGCCACGGAGCCGAGGTGCACGATGGTGGCGCGCCCGGGCCGCCACGGCTCGCTGTTGTAGTAGCTGAACTTCTGCCCCTCGAAGACGGGCAGTTCCGGACGATGGAGGTAGGCGTCCGGCGAGAGGACCACGCGATGACCACGTGCCTCGAAGCGGAGGAACAGGTCGTTCGCGGTGTCCAGGGCGTAACCCAGCGTCTCCTTCGTCACGAACACGTCAACGAGGTTCCGCTTGAACGGGCGCAGATATCCCACGTCGGAGAACCTGGCCTTCTCGAAGGACTCGCGAACGCCGGTGACCAGTTGGTGACGGCGGACGGCACGCTCAACAGGCGTGGGCGCTCCGCCTGTCGTGGCGCTGGCTGCCGGCTTCCCCCGGTCCTTGGCGGGCTTGGGAACGCTATCTCCCCTCGCCCAGGCAGGCACCTCACCCGGCCTTGGAGCCGGCAATCGCGGACGAGCCGGTGCCTTACCAACCTGCTTCTTGGCCCAATAGCCCCGATGCGGGTATGGGACGTTGAGGTGCTCGCAGACACGAGCCAGGTAGTTGGCGGAGACGCCATGGCGCGCCGCCACCTTGGTCATCGGCTCGGCCCACACTTCGTCGTAGAGTTCGTCGCGGGTGATGCTCATCCGCGCATAATGGGACACGGACCGGGCAGGCGCAATTGACACGCCTCCAGGCTGGTGCCGACCCTACGTCTTTGACGTATCTCCGTCCTTGCCGTATACTCGGCACAGTGTTGACCTTCATCGAGACCAAGCTGTTCTCGTCGCTCATCCGGCGTTACCTGGAAGATGACGAGTACGCAGCGTTGCAGCAGGCGCTCGTCGCGAAGCCTGACTCCGGCGACTTGGTCCGAGGTTCTGGTGGAGTCAGGAAGCTCCGCTGGGGGGTCGCGGGCCGCGGCAAGCGCGGAGGCGTCCGGGTCATCTACTACTTGAGGTCACTTCAGGGCGAGATTTGGATGCTGACCGTCTACGCCAAGAACGAAGAGGCAAGCATCCCGGGACACGTCCTGAAGAAGATTAGGGAGGAAATCGATGGCGGTGGCTAAGCGAGACGTCGGGCTGGAAATCCTTGAAGGCCTCCGTCAGCTCAAACGGGGTGAGCACGGCCGCGTCACGACGGTGCCATCTGTCGCGAGCATCCGGGAACAGACGGGGCTTTCTCAGCCCAAGTTCGCAAACCTGCTTGGCGTGTCGGTGCGCACGCTCCAGGAGTGGGAGCAAGGGCGCCGCGCACCGTCAGGCGCAGCCAGGACCCTCCTGCTCATTGCCGCGAGGAATCCCCGGGCCCTCGTCGATGTGGCGTAGGCCCCGGTGAAGGCAGGCTCGAGATGCCAAAGATGGTCACGGCGGTCAAGCGTGATGCCAGCAGCGGGAACGTCTTCGAGGACTTGGGCCTGCCCCATCCGGAGCAGGAACTCCTCAAGGCCAGACTGACGCTGCAGGTCTTCCGGATCATCAAGGAGCGCGGACTCACACAGACGAAGGCCGGTGAAATCCTCGGCGTCAGGCAGCCGCAGGTGTCGCTGCTGGTGCGCAATCGTTCGGGGAACTTCTCGGTGGAACGACTGATGGACTTCTTGACGGCGCTCGGTCATGACGTAGAAGTCCGGGTCACCCCGGCGCGAAGACCACAGGGGCAACTATCGGTGGTCGTCTCCGCATAGCGGATCCGCGCCGACACCGCACGATCGGTTATCGCCTTCCCTGCCCAAACACGCCGAAGGCGCGATTGTCCGAGACTTCCGGGAACATGCAGCCACGCGGGAACTCCGGGAGTATGACCGCCCGGCAATAACCGTTCGACGACGTCCCTTCTAAGCCGGGGGTCCCGCGTTCGAGTCGCGGCGGGCGCGCCATTCGACTCGGGTCCATTCCGGAGACATAGGTAACACCACCTTGGGAACACCGATCCTCCCACACCCCCTTGCCCCAGACGCCCCGCTCTGACACACTCTCCGGCGTTCGCCCACAGGAGGGTTCGCTGATGGCAGGTGTGTTGCGCGTGACGCGGCGTGAGTTCCTCGAAATGGCCGGGGCGGCCGCTGCCCTCTCCCTGCCGGTGTGGTACACCGAGGAGTACCTGGCGGCGCAGGAGGCCGCCAGCAAGCCCGATGCGTCTGGCGAACTCCGCTTCGGACTGATCGGCTGCGGCGGCCAGGGGCGCGGCGATGCCAAGAACGCCCTCCGCTTCGGCAAGGTCATCGCCATCTGCGACGTCGACGAAGCGCACCTCGACCTCGCCGAGAAAGACTTCCCCGGCGCCACGCGCTACAACGACTTCCGCAGGCTGCTCGAACGCAAGGATATCGACGCCGTCATCTGCGGCTCCGTCGATCACTGGCACTCGATCATCGCGGTCGCGGCGATGCGCGCCGGCAAGGACATCTACTGCGAGAAGCCCCTCACCCTCACCGTCGCCGAAGGTCCGCACATCGTCGCCGAGCAGCAGAAGACCGGCCGTATCCTCCAGACGGGCACGCAGCAGCGCAGCAGCGTGCACTTCCGCATGGCCGCCGATCTCGTGCGCAACGGGAGAATCGGCAAGCTCAAGCAGGTGGAAGTCTGGCTGCCGGCAGGCCTGCGGCAGGGCCCGTTCAGCCCCGGCACAGTGCCCGCCGGGTTCAACTACGACTTCTGGCAGGGGCAGACGCCCGCCGTGCCCTACGTCAAGGAACGGACGCACTTCAGCTTCCGCTACTGGTGGGAGTACTCAGGCGGCACGATGACCGACTGGGGCGCCCACCACAACGACATCGTGCTGTGGACGCTCGGGATGGACGACTCCGGACCGACCAGCATCGAGGGCAAGACGCTCGTCCAGCCCATTCCCGGCGGCTTCACCGCGGTGCCGGAGTACGAACTGAAGTACACCTACCCCAACGGCGTCGATCACTTCTGCCGCAGCACGACCGCGAGCGAGTGGCACGGCGGTGTGAAGGATCCCAACGGCCAGCAGCACGGGATCCGGTTCACCGGCACCGACGGGTGGATCTGGGTCACGCGGGGCATCATCGAAGCGAGCGACCGCCAGTTGCTGCTCCAGCCGCTGCCCGCCAGCGCGCCGCGCGTGTACGTCAGCAACGACCACATGCAGAACTTCGTGGAGTGCGTGAAGTCGCGCAAGGCGCCGATCTGCCCGGCGAGCGTCGGCCACCGCTCCGCGAGCCAGTGCCACCTCGGGGTCATCGCCGTCCGCCTCGGCCGCAAACTGAACTGGGATCCCGCGAAGGAGCAGTTCATCGGCGACGAGGAAGCCGCCACGTACCTGTCGCGGGAGATGCGCAAGCCGTACGACTTCTCGATGATCTAGCTACCGGGACGCCGTCGCCGACACGACGACGACCTGCAGCGCCGCCGATCGCTCGCTCTCCAGCACGGTGGTGCCGTCGATGACGAACGCGGCCAGTGCCAGCGTGTGCGCGCCGGCCGAGAGCGCCGGCAGCGCGGCCGAGCAGGCAAAGCCCGCACTCGTGGCCGTCGCCGCGCAGGACACGCCGGTCACCTCGACGCGCGCGCCATCCACGAACATCGCGTAGCGCAGCGACGCCAGTTCGGCAGCGTCGCTCGCCGGCTGATCCCATCCGAATCGCTCGCGGCCCGTGATCGACTCCCCTTGCCCGGTGGTCGGCGACGATGGCACACGTGGCGCCTGAGGCGAGTCGGAACCGCAGGCACTCAGGATGAGACCTCCGGCGAGCAGCAGGGCCAGGCTTCGCAGCAGCATGGGATGTGTGGTGATGATACCCCATGACGAGCCGCGCGGGCACCCCGCCGCCGGCCTGCGGTAAGATGACGGCATGCCCCCAAAGATCACGACGGCGGTGCTCGTCGTGTGCCTGGCGTGCGCGCTGCACGCGCAGCGCCCGGACACTCTGCGGTCGCGCCAGTATGCGTCCGGGTTCGACCTCCCGGTCGCCTTCGTCCAGGATCCTGCCGACCGCACCGTCCAGTTCGTCGTCGAACAACGCGGTCGCATCCGCACGGTTCGCTCGGGCGTCGTCCAGCCGACCGACCTCGTGGACCTGCGAGGCGTCGTGTCGACGGGCGGCGAACGCGGCCTGCTCGGCCTGGCGTTTGCTCCGGACGCCGCGACGAGCGGGCGCTTCTACGTCAACTTCACCAACACGAACGGCCACACCGTGGTCGCGCGGTTCCGGCGGTCCGGAAACCCGCTCGTCGCCGACCCGGCCTCGCGGTTCGACTTGCGCTTCGGCGGCGCGGGCGGATCGGCCTTCATCGCGCAGCCGTTCAGCAACCACAACGGCGGCCACCTCGCGTTCGGTCCCGACGGCTTCCTCTACATCGGGCTGGGCGACGGCGGCTCGGGCGATGACCCCGATCACCGCGCGCAGAACCCGTCGGAACTCCTGGGCAAGATGCTGCGCATCGACGTCAACGTCCCGGACGGTGACGCCGTCGGCTACCGCGTCCCCTCGTCGAACCCGTTCGTGAATGGCGGAGGAATCGGCGCACGACCGGAGATCTGGGCGTTCGGCCTGAGGAATCCCTGGCGCTACAGCTTCGACGAACCCGCCCGCGGCGGCACCGGCGCGCTCGTGATCGGCGACGTCGGCCAGGGGCGGTGGGAAGAAGTCGACTACGAGCCTGCCAACCGCGGAGGACGCAACTACGGCTGGCGCAATCGCGAAGGCGCCCACGACTACATCGGCTCGCGGGGACCCGCCTATCTCCCGCTCTTCGATCCGATTCACGAGTACGACCGCGCGACAGGCCAGTCGATCACCGGCGGGTACGTCTACCGCGGTCGCAAGCTCGGCACGCCCTACCGCGGCCGATACTTCTTCGCGGACTTCGTCCAGGGCCGGGTGTGGTCGCTGGCCCTGGCGATCGACGCCGCCGGTGAGGCGCGGGCGTCGGACCGTATCGATCACACCGCGGAACTGGGCGGCCGCAGCATGCTGGGCACGATCAGTTCGTTCGGTGTCGACGCCGACGGAGAACTGTATGTCGTCAGCTATTCGCTGGGGACCGTCGTCGGCGTGCTGGGGCCGGCGGTGGCACCGGCCGCGCCGGCCGGCCTGCGCATTATCCGGTAGCGGCCACATGCGAACCTGGCTGGTCTTCGTGTCGGCGTGGCTTTGTGTCGTGGCTTCGGCGCTCGCGCAGGAGCCGAGCGGGCAGCTTCATGTGGTCGTGCGCAGTGGGGGCGCGCCCGTCGCCGCCGCGTCAATCGTCGCCGGCGGTCGCACGGCCGCCACCGACGGCGAGGGCGTCGCGCGGCTCGAGGTGCCGCCGGGCCCGGTCGTCGTGACCGCAACGAAAGAGGGCTTCTTCGACGGCACCGCCGAGGCGCGGGTCGCCGCCGGACAGGCGGTTACCGTCGAGATCGAACTGGTCGCTGAGCTGGAGGTGGAGGAGGACGTCGTGGTCGTCGCCAGCACGCGGACCGGCCGGCGCCTCGAAGAGCAACCCACCCGCGTCGAGGTCATCGGCCGCGAGGAGATCGAAGAGAAGCTCCTCATGACGCCCGGCGACATCGTCATGATGCTCAACGAAATGGGCGGGCTGCGCGTGCAGGCTACGTCGCCGTCGATCGGAGCGGCAAGCGTTCGCGTGCAGGGGATGAAGGGGCGCTACGCACGGTTCCTCAGCGACGGCTTGCCGCTCTTCGGCCAGCAGGTCGGTGGCGTGGGCCTGCTGCAGATCCCGCCGATGGATCTCTGGCGCGTCGAGGTGATCAAGGGCGTGGCGTCCGCGTTCTACGGTGCCGGCGCCATGAGCGGCGTCGTCAACCTCCTCTCGCGGCGGCCTGGCGAAGAACCGTCGTACGACGCCCTCTTCAACGTCTCGACCCTCGGAGCCACCGATGCCGTCGCGTACCTGTCGTCCGCCACCCGCCGCGGGTGGAGCGCCTCGCTCCTCGCCAGCGGGCACGGCCAGATCCAGAACGACCGCGACGATGATGGATGGGCTGACGTCG
This sequence comes from uncultured Vicinamibacterales bacterium, assembly GCA_964547975.1. Lineage (GTDB taxonomy): Bacteria > Acidobacteriota > Vicinamibacteria > Vicinamibacterales > JAKQTR01 > CAYJPV01. Next base: position 9,931 of record CAZJRM010000016.1, read on the forward strand.
CGGGGTACCGACGCGGCGTCGTCAGGCCGCGCGTCTTCTGGGACGGCGGCAACGGACGTTCCGCGTTCCTCACGGCGGGCGCAACCTGGGAAGACCGCGACGGAGGAACGGTCGACGACGCCGTGCTCCCAGCGACTGGATCGCCGTATCGCGAGGCGCGTGCGACCAGGCGATACGTCGTGGGCGGTTCGTGACAGACGGCGTCCTCCGATCTTGTGGTGCTCTCCGCCCGCGGCGCCGCGGCGTGGCAACGCCGCGATCACACGTTCGGGACCACCCTCGAGCGCGATCGCCGTTCGAACCTGTTCGGCGAGCTGGCGCTGCGCGGGACGACCGGGGCGGCGACCTGGGTCGCCGGCCTGGCGTACGAGCGTGATGCGTTCACGCCCCGGGACGTGCCCCGGTTCGCGTACGCCTACAGCGTCCCGGCGGTGTTCGCGCAGGCCGACGTCCCGGTCGCACCGTGGCTGTCCGTCTCGGCGGGCGGCCGCGTGGACGTCCACAACGAGTACGGGACGTTCGTCAGCCCGCGGGTCGCGGCGCTCGTCCGCCGGGGCGCGTGGACGAGCCGCGCCTCCATCGGCCGCGGCTTCTTCGCGGCGACGCCCCTGACCGAGGAGACCGAAGCGGCCGGGCTCACGCGCCTCTCCGTTCCGAATCGCCTGAAGGCCGAGCGCGGAACCAGCGCGTCGCTGGACGTCACGCGCGCGTTTGTCGAATCAGCGATCACTGCGACCGTCTTCGGGTCGAGGGTCGCCGATCCCCTGCGAGTCGATCGCGAGTCGTCCTTCACCCTCGCCAATGACGCTGCGGACGCGACCACGGCCGGGCTCGAGCTGCTGGGCACGTGGCGCCGCGGCCCCTACGTGGCCACCGCGAATTACACCTACGTGCTCGCTCGGGAAGGCCAGGGGGAACGCCGCCGGGACGCGGAACTGACACCGCGACACAGCGCCGGGATCGTCGGCATGCTGGAATCCGAGGACGCCGGGCGCGTCGGGCTCGAGGTGTACTACACCGGATCGCAGCGCCTCGAGATGAACCCCTACCGCGATGAATCGCGGCCCTACCTCATCGTGGGCCTGCTGGTCGAGCGTCGCATCGGCCGCCTGCGCGTGTTCATCAACGCGGAGAACCTGACCGGGGTCCGCCAGACACGCTGGGACCCGCTGGTCCGGCCGTCCCAGGGGCCCGACGGCCGGTGGAACGTCGATGCCTGGGCCCCGCTCGACGGGCGCGTGTTCAACGGCGGCGTCCGATTCAGCTTCTGATCCGAAGGGAATCCGAAGATCTCCAGCGCAACGCCGCATGCTACCGTCGCAGCCGATACGGCCACGCGAGCCCCTGACCCGAGGGACCCATGCGACGACTGCCACTCTTCCTGCTCCTGCTGCTGGCGATACCCGTCACCTCCGCCGCCAACGATCCCATCGTCATCGGCGAACGCCTGCAGATCCGTTCGGCCATCCTCGGTGAGACCCGCACGGTGCTGGTGTCGTTGCCGGCCCGCTACGCCAGCAGCAACGAACGTTACCCGGTCCTCTACCTGACCGACGGTGACGCACACCTGACGCACACGCGCGGCACCGTGGACTTCCTCGCGGGCAACGGGCTCATGCCGAACCTCATCATCGTCGGCGTGACCAACACCGACCGGACGAGGGACCTGACGCCCACGCGGGTGTTCATCACGCGCCCGGACGGCCGGGTGCAGGGCAGCGCCACCAGCGGCGGGGCCCCGCGGTTCCTCGAGTTCTTCGAGAAGGAGCTGTTCCCCGCCATCGAGAAGCAGTACCGGACCCAGCCATTCCGGATCTTCGCCGGGCATTCCTACGGCGGCCTCCTGGCCCTCCACATCTTCGCGGCCCGACCGAACCTCTTCCAGTCAGTGATCGCGGCGTCTCCGTCGCTGAACTGGGACAACGACTACCCGTTGCGGAAAGTCGACGAGGCCCTCGCGTCACCGGCCACGCTTCCCCGCACGCTGTTCGTGAGCATGGCCGATGAAGAGGCCGGCGACCCGAAGCCGACCCTGTTCGACAAGCTGCGGACGTTGCTCGAGCGGAGTGCCCGGCCCGGGCTCGCGTGGGAAGCCAAACACATGCCGGATGAGGACCACGGCTCGGTGGTTCTGCGGTCGCACTACTGGGGGCTTCGGCGGATCTTCGATGGCTGGCGTTACCCGGTTGGCCGCGGCTGCGAGTCGTGTTCGGTCCAGACACTCGAAGCGCACTTCGCCAGGCTCACCAGCCGGATGGGCTATCCCGTGCTCCCGCCGGAGGCGACGGTCAACCAGGTGGGCTACCAGTTGCTGGCCCTCGGACGGTCGGACGACGCGCTCGCCGTGTTCAGGGAGAACGTCAGGCGTTACCCTGAATCGGCCAACGTCTACGACAGCCTGGGCGAAGCGCTCGAACGCGGCGGGCAGAGAGACGACGCGCTCGCCAACTATACGAAAGCCGTCGAGCGGGCCAAGGCCTCCGGCGATCCTCGGCTGGAGACGTTCGAGCGCAACCGAGATCGACTGACGGCTGCGAAGAAGAAGTAGCCGGTGACGCTCGCGCGTCACGCCCCCGCAAGCGGTCGTCGGGGCGTCAGCGTTCCGGCGGCTTCGGCTCGCAGACCAGCACGTTCCGCTCGTCGTGATCGAACGCACACGCGCTCTCGAGCAGCGTGCGGAGCTTCGCGCGGGCGCGATGCAGGCGGACCTTGACCGCGCCCGCCTCGATGTCGAGCACGCCCGCAATCTCGGCGTGGCTGAGCCCGGCGATGTCGTACAGCAGGATCACCCAGCGGTCGGTTTCCGGGAGCCGCTCGACCTGGTCGCGCACGCACGCGCTCATCTCGGCGCGTTCGAGGTCCGACTGCACGCACGCATCGACACGCGCGGACGGCGCCAGCTCGGGATCGGCCGTCTCGTCGATGCGGGCCGCCTGCCTCGCGCGCAGGCAGTCGATGCACAGGTTGTGCGTGATGCGGAGCAGCCAGCCCTGGACCTTAGCCGGCTCGCGCAGCCCCTCTACGTTCGCCTGCGCCCGGATGAACGTCTCCTGCACCACATCGTCGGCGGCTGCGGCATCGCGCAGCATCGACCTGGCGTAGGCGCGCACCCGGGAGTAGTGCCGATCGTAGACCTCCCAGAAGTCCATACGTTCAGCCATTGCGTGAGCAGCACGAGGGCATGGACGCCGGGGCACAGGCATCAGCCTGCTCCTGCTGCCCGGCGCCGCGCATCACCTCGGAGACGACGCTCATCACGGCGATGTTCGCCCCGGCCTTGACCTTCCCGGCCAGCGTCACCGCCGCCTGGATCTCCGACGCGTCCAGCCCGAGCCGGAGCGCCTCGCCGTGATAGTGCCGGAAACAGGGCCCGCAGTTGGCGGCGACGGCCGCCCCCAGGCACACCAGCACGCTCGTCTTGTCGTCCATGTCCGTCCCCTTTCGGAACTCAGCGCCAATCCTCTGCGCTAACGACGGACGGAGCCGCCCCAAGGTTACACCCGATACCGGCCGATGTAACCCGGGCGCAGTCGATTCCGTCTTTCTGGTGCCGCGCCAAGGAAGACCGCGGCGGAGGGGCAGTCATGAAAGTGCTGATCGTCTTCGCCCACCCCGATCCCCACTCGTTCTGCGGGGCCCTGCTCGGCCGCCTCGAGGCCGGGCTGAAAGCCGCCGGCCACGACGTCGAGATCGCCAATCTCTATGCCGAGCGGTTCGACCCCGTCTTCAACACCTTAGACGGCGCCTTCTTCGCCGACGAGTCCGTCCCGGAGGAGGTCCTCGAGCGGATGAACCTCCGCGAACGAGTGCTCGCCGCGGCCGGCGGCCCGATTCGCCGGGCCATCGCGCGCCGGTGGCTGCGGGGCCGGAGCCTGCGGGAGATCGCGCGGGTGATCTACGCCCGCCGGCCCAAGGACGTGCTCCGCGAGCAGGCCCGCGTGCGGGCGGCCGACGGGCTGGTGGTCCTCGCCCCGGTCTACTGGTTCGGCTTCCCGGCCATCCTCAAGGGGTGGATCGAGCGGGTGTTCACTCACGGCTTCGCCTACCGGCTGACAGCCCAGGGCTGGCAGGGCGACGTCGCCGGCCGCATCCCGCTCCTCACGCCGAAGAAGGCCCTGCTCGTCAGCACGACGTTCTTCGGGGCGGACGTCTACGACACCGGAGCGAAGGACGCGATGGAGCGGCTCATCGACTCCTGGGGCTTCCGGTTCCCGGGCATTCGCACGGTCGAGCACAAGTACTTCTGGGGTGTGCCCATCGTGCCGCCGGAGACGCGGGCGCACTACCTCGATGAGGCCTACGAACTGGGCCTCCGTTACGCGAGCTGACTGGAGTGAGGGCACACCTGATGTGGCGCAGGGCTTCAGCCCTGCGGAGAACAGCAATGAAGACCGATGCAACGTCGTTCGAACCGTGGTGGAAAGGTGCGCGAGGCGAATGGTACGTGCTCGCGCAGGTGGGCCTGGTCCTGCTCGTAGTGATCGGGCCCCGTACAGCGTCGTGGCTGCCGGCGTGGCCGGACGCCCTGCAGACGGCGTCCCCGATCGCCGGCACGGCGCTGATCGTCGCCGGTATCGCCTGGATCATCGCCGGCGGCACGGGGCTCGGGCAAAGCCTCACCGCCCTCCCCTATCCGAAGGACGGCGGACAACTCGTCGACACCGGGGCGTTCGCCTTCGTACGGCACCCGATGTACTGCGGGGGGATCTGGGTGGCCGTGGGCTGCGCGCTCAGCACGCGGAGTTTCCTGACCCTCGCGTACGCGGCGTTACTGACGGCGTTCTTCGACGTGAAGGCTTCCCGCGAGGAACGATGGCTGACCACGACGTTCCCGGAGTACCCCGCGTACCAGTCGCGCGTGAAGAAGCTCATCCCGTTCGTGTACTGACGACGCATGGCACGTCCGCCCTCCCGGCGGCCCAGCTGCTGGGCCGATTCGAGAGGCCGCACCGCCGCGGCCCTCGATCCTCGCCCGGCCCGTCGCCTCGCCCTTGCGCAGCGGCCGGAGCCGCACCGCGTAGTCGAAGCGTCCCGGCAGCACGCGGTAGGCGGGGTGGGTCTTGTTGGGCGTCTCACCCACACCGGTCACACGGTGATCCAGGTTGAGCGTCACCGCCCCGTCGACTCGCAGCTGAGGCGGATACAAGGCACGACTCAACTCGTCGGTATCATGAATCTGCGCACTGACGTTGAGCAGGCCGGTGCCGGCCACCATCAGTCCCCCGTCGGCATCCGTCAGCGCGGCCCATCGGACATCCGTCTTGTTCCCGTAGTCCTGCGGCACCAGGTGGGGCTCGTACTGGTCCTCCACGGTGCCGGTGTACTCACCGACCTTCGCACCGGTCTTCCGATCGGGATACGTCTCGAAAGGCCCGCGGCCGAACCAGGTGAAACGCCGAAGCGCCGGGACAACCTTGAGTTGCAAGCCCACGCGCGGCAACCAGGCCGGCGCGGGCGTGGGACACCGAAGCGCATGATCGATGCGCACTTCGCCGTCCGGCGTCACGCCAAAGACGAGGCGGCTGTCGAACGCTGCCTGCGCGCCGTCGGCTCGCAAGACGGCGTCCACCGCCACCTGAACCCGCGCGGCGCCGCCAGACACCGCCACGTGCGACACGCGATGCCGAAGCCGGTCGAGGCCGGCATCGCGCCACTGGTCGACAATCGGCACCCCGCCCCATTCCCGCTCGGTCTCGTTCCAAATCGGCGCGCGCCACAACGACGGCCGCGGCCCGGCCGCCAGCAGTTCGCGGCCCTCGACCCGCATGGACGCCAGCGTGCCGCTCGCACGGTCGAACCGGTACGAAAACCCCTTCCCTTCGACGATGACGGCGCCGGCCTCCTCACGCCACGTGAGCGTCTGGCCGCGTGCCGCGGGTGGGGCCCCGGCCGGGGCGGGCACGCCCATCTCGAACTGCTCCCAGGCCACCTCGTGGCCGGCCACAGCCCAGGGCGTGTCGTGCGCGAGGCGGACACTGACGAGCAGGTGCCGCTCGGCGCCCGGTGCGGGCGGCGGCGCTCCCATGGGAACCGTGATCGTCCGGCTCTGCCCCGGCGCGAGCGCCAGCGGCATCTGCCCCTCCGCGACCACCCGGCCATCGTCGCTCACCTGCCATGACGAGCGGAGTTCGGACAGATCGATGAAGCCGTGGCGGTTGGTAACACGCAGGCGACCGCGCCGGGCGTCGATGGCCTCGATGAGCACGGGCTGCGGCGACTTCTTCAGCTGCCACAGCTCCGCCTGCGGCCGCCGGTCGGGCCACACCAGGCCGTAGTCGCGCGCGCCGATGCCAAGCGTGAAGTACTCGGGCCCGGGATCGACCGTGTCGAACTCGAGCCACACCGCCGCCTGCGATGCCAACTCCGACGCCGGTCTCTCCAGCTCGGCGATCTCCAGGGCCCGCGGGAAGACGCGCACCCGGTCGAAGACCGCGTTGCTGATGCGCCCCGGGTGCTCCTGCCCGTGGACGCCCGCCACGCGTCCGACGTTGATGGGTGACGCGGTGCGCAGCAGCGTGCCCCGGCACGGTATCGTGTCCACGACGACGCCATCGATGACCAGCCGCACGCTCTCGCCGTCGTAGATGCCCGCGATGTGGTGCCACCGCCCGACCCAGTCCTTCGGCACCGTCGCGCGCGCCACCGCGCGCGACGTGGCGGTCACGTAGAACTCGAGCGTGGACGCGTCCGCCTGCACCAGGCCGAACTGGCTGCTGCCTTTCGTCAGGAACGACCCGTTGCCGTTCCACGGGCGCGGGTACACCCACGCGGCCGCGGTCAGCGCATCGCCCGCCAGGTCGGTGGCCGGGTGACGGTGCACCTCGACCCACTGATCGAACCCGCTCAACGATACGGCGTGGCCGAAGCGGCCTGCGACGAGAGACGCGCCAGCCATCAGCGACACCTGCACGCGGTTGGGCGAGAGGTCGGGCGTAGTGCGCCAGCGCGCGAGCATGCCCGGGCTCATCCAGTCCCACACCGCGCCGCCCGTGAGGCGCCGATGTTTCCAGATCAACTGCCAGAATTCGTCCAGCTGGCCGACGCTCGTGCCGGTCGCGGCCAGGTACTCGTCCATGAACGACGGGCGCGGATCGACGCCGGGCGGCACCGCCGCCACCTTCGCCAGTTCCTCCACCGTGGGGTACCTGGGCCCGACGATGTCCTCGAAGGGCAGGAGGTCCTGGTTGCCGCCGTAACACCAGGCCGGCCTGGTCGGGTCGATGCGCTTGCCTTCGGCAATCACCGCCGCGATGTTCTCGCCTGACCCGCTCTCGTTGCCGGCGCTCCAGATGATGACGCTGGGATGATTGCGGTCGCGGTGGACCAGTTTCCGGACGCGGTGCAGGTACGCCTCGCGCCAGGCGGGGTCCTTCGACACGTACTCCGTCGCGTGCGACTCGTCGCCGACTTCGTCGATGACGTAGACCCCGAGTTCGTCGGCGATGTCGAGGTACTCGACGTTCGGCGGGTAGTGCGACGTCCGCACGGCGTTCACGTTGAACTGCTTCATCAGCAAGAGGTCGCGCCGCAGGGTGGCGGCATCCACGCGGCTGCCGCCGCGAGGGTGCAGCATGTGGCTGTTGACGCCGTTGAGCTTCACGGCGACGCCATTGACCAGGATGGCCTGGTCGCGCACCTCGACCTCCCGGAAACCCACGCGCGACGACACGACCTCGACGACGTGCCCGCCGGCGTCGACCAGCTCGAGCGTCAGCGTGTAGAGGTGCGGTGTCTCGGCCGACCATTTCAGCGGGTTGGCGACCGCCCGCTCGAGGGTGACGAGGCGCGTCTCGCCCGGCGCCAGCGGCGGCAGCGCCGAAGCCAGCGGCGCGTCGAACACGTCGCGCCGCGCCGGGTCGAAGAGCCGGGCCCGCAGCGAGAGCGGCGCCGAGGCGCGGGCGTCCCGGTTGCGGACCTCGGCGCTGACGGAGAATCTGGCGTCCCGATACGCCGCGTCGAGATCGGTGGCCACCGCGAAGTCCCTGACGTGCGTCTGCGGCGGACTCACCAGGTGGACGCTCCGGAAGATCCCCGCCAGCCGCCACATGTCCTGGCATTCGAGGTACGTGCCGTCCGAGTACCGAAGCACCTGGACGGCCATCAGGTTCTCGCCGGGATGGACGACGCTGGTGATGTCGAACTCGGCCGGCTCGAAGCCACCCTCGTTGTAGCCGACCTCGCGCCCGTTGACCCACAGCGTGAAGGCGGACTTCACGGCTTCGAAATGCACGAGCACACGGCGCCCGCCCCAGGCCTCGGGCAGCGTGAACCACCGCCGGTACGAGCCGACGGGATTGTCGTCGGAGGGCGGCAGGGGCGGTGTCGCGGGAAACGGCTGGTGGACGTTCCGGAACACCGGGTCGCCGAACCCTTCCATCTCCCAGTTGGCGGGCACTGGAATCGTGGGCCAGCGGCTGTCGTCGAACGCCACTTCGTGGAAGAACGCCGGGGCCGCTTCCGGAACGGGGGCCCAGTTGAAGCGCCACGGTCCGTCGAGGGAGCGGGTATAAGGCGACCCGCCGCGAGCCGGGTCGAGCGCGGCGTCGACACTCGGCAGGGGCACGAAGGTCGCGCGCGGCGGCTCGACATTGATCATGGAGACCGCGAGGTCCTCCCAGGGCCGGCGCTGGAGATCGTGCCCCGCCGGCGCCTCGGCGGCGAGGGCCACGAGCATGGCGAGCGGTACCACGGCGGACATTCGGCTTCGCATCGGTCGGCCCCCGGGGGACGGAATGGCGAGGATCGATATCCTGCCAGAGACACCCGGGCGTGCCAAGCCCGAGGCCGCCGGCGTGGCCACAACCGCCTCCGGCTGCACCGAGGGTTCGGCGACTGGGGAAGGGTTCTCAGCCCACGCGGAACGGCGGCCGCTTCCAGTAGGCAACGCACCGCCACGCCCATTCCACCGGCCCGAACCGGAAGCGCCGCAGCCACCACTGGCTGAACGCCACCTGGGCCGAGAAGAAGACGATAGCGAGTGCGAGGCCTGCCGACGGGCTCGTGTGGTTGTAGTAGCCCAGGCCCCACCCGTAGAAGACCGTCGTCATCACGATGCTCTGCATCAGGTACGTGGTGAGCGCCATGCGGCCCGGCGCGGCGAACACCGCCAGCCGTCGCCCCCATCGCTCGTCCTGCGTGAGCACGAGAATCGCCGCGCCGATGCCGAGGCTGAACAGCAACGCTCCCACGAACAGCGAGAAGTCCACCACGACGGGAAACACGCGGCGCGTCTCCCACGGCAGTCCCCATCCCCAGTGCCGGATGATGAACTTCGATCCGTAGATCGCGTGCAGGGCCACGCCAATCGGGAGCGCCAGGCGGACAAATCGCTTCAGCGCGGGCACGTGGAGTCCCGGCTGCTTCAACAGCCCGCTCTTCCAGATTGCGAGCCCTGTGAGGAGGTTCGCGAATACCACGATGAAGCCGCCGACGGAATCCTTCAACACCCGCGGGTAGTCGGAGATGCGGAACTGGGTCACGGCCATCCACGACGATGACAGGTAGTGGCTCGCGAGGTGACGGATGAACTCGAGTTCTCCCGCGTCGATGTCCTTGATGTCAGCGGCCGTCACGGGCGGACGCGTGGGTCCGAAGAAAGCCTTCACCGGCCCGATCAGCACGATCACCAGCAGCACCGCCCACACACCGATCACCCACCGCGTGATGGCCCGTGGCGAACGACGCAGGAATGGCAGCACTAGCAGGCCGAGCACTCCGTAGCCCGCCAGAATGTCGCCGTTCCAGACCAGCAGCACGTGCGCCAGCCCGATCAGCGTGAGCGCGAGCTGGCGCCGCACGGCATACGCACCGAAGCGGGCGCCTCGCGCCTCGGCCCGTTCCAGCTGGATGGCGAGCCCCACGCCGAACAGCATCGAAAAGAGGAAGATGAACTGGCCCTCGACCAGCGTCCGGATTCCCCAGCTGGTCGCCTGGTCCAGCCAGCCCGGCCAGACCGCGTAGCTGAGGTTCTGGTTCCCCTTCGGCCCGCGGAACCAGTACTCGATATTGCTGACGAGCACGCCCAGCAGGGCGAATCCACGGATGACATCGATGTGGACGAGGCGATCGGATGAAGCGGCCGGACCGGGCGAGAGACTGGCATTCGCGTGCATTGAGCCACCGTGTGCGGAACCAGGTTGCAGCTACACACGATACGCGCCGGCGGGCCGGAGGGTTCCAGATACGGGTAGAATGGCGCCGTGCGCTCCGTCCTGTGCCTCACGCTGCTGACGCTCGTCCTGGCTGGGACCGCCCTGGCCGCCCCTCCTCCGCACATCATCGTCATCCTCGTCGATGACATGGGGTACGGGGACCTGCGCGCCAACAATCCACGCTCGAAGATCCCGACGCCGCACATCGATCGTCTCGCGGCGGAAGGCATGCGCTTCACCGACGCGCACGCGCCGGGACCGCTCTGCCATCCCTCGCGTTACGGGCTGATGACGGGACGTTATCCGTTCCGGACCGACATCTCCCGGTGGCCAACTCAGCCACTGATCGAGGACGGGCAGGTCACGCTACCTTCGATGCTCCGTGGCGCCGGCTATGCCACCGCGATGGTCGGCAAGTGGCACCTGGGGTTCGCGGAAGAAGGCTACGACAAGCCGCTGCGTGGCGGCCCCGTCGATCGCGGATTCGACAGCTTCTTCGGGCTCCGCGCCTCGACGGACATTCCGCCGTACTTCTACATCCGCGGCAACCGTGCCGTGACGCCGCCGACCGGCCACATCGGCCCGGGCGCATCGCCGATCCAGGGCGCGTTCTGGCGCGAAGGCGGGATCGCACCCGATCTCAAGCTGAGCGACGTCCTGCCCAGGCTCACGGACGAAGCGATCTCGGTGATTGAGCAGCAACGCGGTGCCGGGAAGCCGTTGATGCTGTACCTCGCTTATCCTGCGCCGCACACGCCGTGGCTGCCGTCGCCGGCGTTCAGGGGCAAGAGCGGCGCCGGCGAGTACGGCGACTTCCTGATGATGGTCGATCATGAGATCGGCCGGGTACTCGCGGCGCTCGGCTCCGCCGGCATGCTCGACCAGTCCTTGGTGGTGTTCGCGTCCGACAACGGACCGGTCTGGTATCCCGCGGACGTCGCGCGTTTCGGCCACGACTCCGCAGGAGGCCTCCGCGGCATGAAGGGCGACGCCTGGGAGGCCGGGCATCGCATGCCGTTCGTCGTGCGCTGGCCGGGCCAGGTCCGCGCCGGGGCCGCCAGCGATCAGACGATCAGCTTCACCGACGTGCTGGCCACCGTGGCGGACGTCGTTGGCGCGACACTTCCTGCGGAAGCCGGTCCCGACAGTGTCAGCTTCCTTCCCGCGCTGAAGGGCGGAACGTTCACGCGAGCGCCGATCGTGATGCAGTCCGGCAGCAGCGGGCTCATGACCATCCGTTCGGGCCGCTGGAAGCTGATCGAAGGCCTCGGGTCTGGCGGCTTCTCCCAGCCGTCGAGGGTCGCGGCCGGCGCGGGCGACCCGGTGGGACAGCTCTACGACCTCGCCGCCGATCCCGCTGAGACGACGAACCGGTTTGCCGCACAACCCGCCGTCGTCGAGCGCCTGCGCGCCGAGATGCGCCGAATCGTGGAAGCCGGGCGCAGCCGCTGAGCTCGACGACGGCACCCACGACTATCGCGCAAGCCGGCGGCTGAGCTTGACGAGGAACACGTTCCGGGGCACGACGCCGAACAGCGCATCGAGATCGTGCGCCGGCGAGAACTCCCCGGACGGTACGGAGTCCGTGCGGTCCTGCGACCACACGAAGTACAGGGTCGAGCCAGGAGAGTATTCCCAGCGGACCACGAGGTTCGAACGGAACTGGCGGAACCCGAAATCGGGGTTCCCGATGGTGTAGTCCGGTGAACCGTCGGCGCGCTCGTCGATCGCGTAGCTGCTGCCCTCGCGCGCGATCTCGCCAGTTCCGAAGGTATGGAACCGGCTCGTGTAGAGAGCGGCGCGGGGGTCGGTGAACCGCTTGAACTCCGTGTACGCGCCGGACGAGACGAATGGCTGGCCGTAGTACTGGACGGTCAGCGTCGGCGTCAGCGCGTAGTTGGCGCGCAGCGTGAGGCTGAACGTTTCCTGGCCTAGCTTCGCCGCGAGGTACCTGGGATCGCCACCGACCGTTCGAACGCCCACGTACTGGAGTGCCCGGCGATCGTGGGAGTACGTGGCCCTGAGCGACACGTCGAGGGCGCTGTTGGGCCGATACCCGAGCTGTGCGGCGCCTCCGTAGCCCTCGGTTTCGTCATTCGCGTCAGTCCGCAGGTTGCCGGACAGGCTGCCGGTCAGCTTTCGCCGACCGTCGCTGGTGACCTGGGCGAACAATGTCGTGAACGGCGACGTCTTGTAGGCCGGCCCGCCGCGCAGGTTCATGGTCTCGAGGTACTCGCTGTTGCTCTCGACGGTGGCAAACGCCGACCAGTAGTTCGTGAACTGCGCCTGGGCAGCCACGTACCCGCCGTAGCCGGTGCGTGTGCCGTTCCACAGGAAGTTGACCCACGGCGCGAACTCGGCTCGGAACGACCGGAAGATCGAGAAGGGCTTGAAGACCCGATACTGGCCCTGCACGCGCGCCACGGCGTAGTCGGCCACACGCTGGAATCCGACGTCGTTCAACTCGAGGCCGGGCGAGCGCCACGCAAAGCTGCCGTTGACGACGAGACGGCTGTTGCCGCTCCGCCCGGCTTCGATGCTGCCGCCGTGCCCGGAGAGGGACGTCTTCGACGGGTCGACCGAGAGGTAGGTCGCGTCCGGCCGCTGGAAGAACCGCGGGGACGCGCGCTGAGTCCGTAGAATCGCCTCCGCCGAGCCCCGCACGTGGCTCACCACCCCGGTCCCCTTCAGGTAGTACGTCTTGTCGCTCCAGTAGTGCGAGAACGCGCCGCCGGCGCTGTACGCCGACTCGTGCAGGAACTCGAGCTGCGGTTCATCCAGCCGCCGATGAACGGCGGTGACCATGCCGCCCACGATCGTGTTGCCCCCGCGGAAGTCGCGCTGCATCCGCCCCACGAGGTAGTTCGTCAGAGGCTCGACCACCGTGGCGGAGCGGCTGCCGGAGGTATCGATCCGGGCCTGCTCTTCGGCGGTGACGGCGTCGAGCAACCCGAACGTGATCCCGCCGGCGGCCTTGCCGGTCACCTTCGTCGCGCCGAGGATTGACGTCTGGCTGGGCAGATCGACGTAGGCGCCCGACGCTGGCCTCGGCTGGTACTGCGGCGGCCGTCCGATCCGTCGCGAGTAGAAGAGCGTGTCGCCCGCCGAGGTCCCGAACGACGTGATCGGCATTGCGAACACGTTCGCCCCTTCCACGAAGAATGGGCGCCTCTCAGGGTAGAACGTCTCGAACGCCGTGAGGTTGACGACGGACGGATCGGCTTCGACCTGGCCGAAGTCCGGGTTGACCGTCGCGTTCAACGTGATGTCGTTGGTGATGCCCACCTTGGCGTCCAGTCCCACCATGCCGCTGCGGCCGGTCCCGGTCTCGAACGGATTCCCGGGTGACGCGGCGGACCGCTCGACCTGCGCCACGGCGTACGGCAGCACTTCCACCTGGGCCCTCGGCTTGATGCCGCGGATGCCCCGCAACTCTCCGAACCGGCTGACCAACCCGGCCACCCGCTGCGGGACGTACTGCCAGCGTGACATCTCCTGCTGGCGGAAGAAGTACCGGCCGACCTGCAGTCCCCAGACGTGTTCGTCCCGGTCCGCGAATCGCAGCTCGACGAACGGAATCCGCATCTCCGCCGTCCATCCCTGGTCGTCGAGGCCGGTCTCAACGTACCACACGGGATCCCAGCTCGAGTCGTTGGCGGCGCCGTCGGCCGACGTCACGGCGTCGTACTTCACGCCGGCGGCATTCACCGCGAACCCGAACGCCGTCTGCCTGTCGAAGTAGCTGTCAATCTGGACGTAGACGTCGTCGCCGCTGTAGTTGTCGCGGCGGCCGAGCCGGCGTTCGACGCGGGCCGGCTCGCTGTCGAACAGGCGCACGGCGACGTAGAGGTTCTCCGCATCGAACAGGACTTTGAAGGCCGTCACCTGGGACGGGGGTGCGCCGTCCGTCGGCTGGAACTGCGTGAAGCCCTCGCTCCACGCCACCAGGTTCCAGGCCTGGTCGTCGAGCCGGCCGTCGATGACCGGAGGGGCGCCGGTCACCCTGCCCGTGGTGTACGTCCGCTTCTCAGCATCCTGGGCTGCGCCCGGAACGGCCAGCACCAGTGCCGCAAGCACCGCCATGGCGGTACGACTCATCCGCATGTCACGTCTCCGAGGGCAGGCCGGCACGTGTCAGGACGTTCTCGCGGGCGTACTCCCGCCACGCACCTTCGAACGTAGGCCGGCACCGGCCGCGAAGTCCTTCGGTTCGCGTTCGGTTCGCCTTCGGTTCCGGTCACCGCCGGGCGGGGATGGCCTGGGCGCGTCTACCCCCATCACCCGCAGTCTGGTCCTGGCAGGAGTCTGAACGAGGCGACCAAACGCGGCCCGGCTACCGCCCGAACCGCTTCGCGGTCTGGGCCGTGTGCAGGTTCGCCGGCACCAGCTTCGCGGGGTCGATGACCTCGAACCACGTGCCCTGCAGGTCCTTCACCGCCGACGCGGTCGTCGCCACCGCCACGAGGTTCATCGTCCAGGGGCCCCAGCCGGCCGGCGGGTAGCTCAACGGCTTGGCGGCACGGATGTTCCAGAACGTCTCCCAGCCGGCGCTCTGCCGCCCGAGGTTGGCGCCGCCGCCGCACCGCCAGATCCGGTTGCCCGCCCCTGCATCGATGTCGGTGAACACGTTGCCGTGGGGCGCCTTCTTGTGGTGGTCGAAGGCCATGTCGTCGGCCCGGCCGGCCGAGAAGACATTGCCCGCCGCGCCGGCGCTCTCGACCGACAGGTCGTGCACGTAGCTCATGCGCAGGTCGAACCGCGTGACGAGGTTGTCGCTGCCGCCGATCGAGATGCCGTGGTGCCCGTTGCACCCGGTCGTCGTGAGGTACTTGTTGGCCGTGTACGGGGCCTTCGTGGCCACCAGTTCGACGTCTTCGATCGTGTTGTGGACGCCGCTGACGAAGATGCCGCTCTCGGCGTTGACGAGGCGGAGCCGCCGCACCCAGCAGTGCGCCACCGAGCCGAGGTTGACGCCGTTGTAGCCGAGCTCGGTGAATTCACCGTTCCACGGGGTCGTCGGGAACTCCAGCGTCAGGTCCTCGATACCCGAGTTCGTCACGGACGGCCTGAAACTCCGCACGACGGGCGAGAAGGCGGCCTGCGTCTCGACGCGAAGCGGGCGGTCGAGGCGAATCCGTTTCCCCGCGGCGTCGATCTCGGCCACCTTGGCGACCTGGCGCGCCGTCTGGGCGCTCATCTCCGACATCGAACTCGGATCGCCGTTGTAGAGCCACGTGCTGAGTGACCGAGCGGCGTCGTCGGTCGAGCGCACGTCCACCCACTGGCCCACGCTGAAGCCGCTCACCGTGGAAACCGCCAGCCAGGTCTCGCCCCGAAGGGCCGTGGCCGTCACCGACGCGAGCGTCTGCTGGTTGTAGGTGCCCTGCAGCACGAGAAACCCGCCGCTCCACGAGTAGTTGCTCGTGCGCACACCGGTGGTCGTCTCACCCCAGTTGGGCTTCACGTCGGTGAGCGTCTTCGGGAACCACAGGACCGTGCGGTCGCGCCCCTCGCCCCGCAGCACCACGTTCGGCTTGTCGATGGTGACGAAGTCGGTGATGGTGTAGCGCCCGGCGGGGACGAGAATCGCTCCACTCGCGGTCGCGCGGATGGCATCCTGGAACGCCTTCGTGTCGTCGGCGACGCCGTCGCCCACGGCTCCGAAGTCACGGACGCTGGCGACCACCGCCGGCGACGGGATCTCCTGCTCGCCCCGCTGGTAGCCCGCGTAGCTCACGTCGGGCAGCCGGCTCGACGGGTTCCACCGTTCGCCGGACTCGCCCCAGAGATCCGAGTGCAGCGACTCCACCGTCGGAACGGTGGCCGGAGTCGACACGGGCACCGGCGCGGTGCCCGGGCCGGCCCCCGCACACGCGGCAGTCGAGACGAGCAACACGAGCACTGGCAATCGTTCACGTCCCATGCGGGTCACCATGCAGCCTTTCGACGATCGATGGAGTTCATCCGGTCGCGTGGCGCAGCGGCTCGTCGCCGCTCACGGTATCTCAGCCATCATGGCGGCCATTCGTGCCCCGGCAAAGGCACGGGCGCGCTCGGCAGCCCGACGGGCCGCCGGCAGGTCCCGACCGACCTCCACGACCCTCCCGGCAATCTCCGCGCCCGTGCTGTCGTCGATCTCGAAGATCCACGACTCGAGCCCGACATCTCGCCACATCTGCCCCTTGCGGGTGTCGGTCGGCTGCCGCAACAGGATGGCCGGAGTGCCTGCCGACACCGCGATGATCGGCGAGTGCATCTCGAAACTGAGCACCGCCGCCGCCTTCGCGTAGACGCTCGCCGCCTCCGCCGTCAGCCAGTAGCGGTCGAGGACGGCCACGTACGGCTTGACGCGCTCCGGCAGGGGATCGAACAGGAGGGGCCGCAGCCGGGGGACCTGGTAGGTCATCTCCGGAACGAGGAACACCTTCTGGCGGAACTCGGTCACCCACGCCACGATTGCCTCCCGCATCTTGGCGTGGTCACGTTCGGCAAACGCTTCGTTCACGGCGCTGCGGCCGGGATTCGGCTTGACCCGATCCGGGTGGATCTCCCAGTACGGCGTCCACCGCAGGCGCGGCACCGCGCACAGGAACCTGCCAGGCTCGAGGCCGTGCGTCCGAAGGAGCGCCTCCGCCGCCCCATCGTCGCGAAGGTCGAGGGCGAAGGTGGCATCGGGGCCGAACGCGGTCACCGGCCCGCGAAGGCCGGCCGCCCGCAAGGCTGCGAGCGAGTCCGTATCGCGGGTGAACACGAATCGGGCTCCCGTCAGCAGACCCCGGTGGGTGCGAAGTTCATCGTCCGAGAGGGTGACGCCTGCGAAGCCGTAGGGCTTGCCGGCGGTCCGCGCGCGTTCCGTCTCCGCGGCCCCCACCAGGCCAGGCCCGGAACCGTGCAGGAAGAAGTCGCAGGCCGCCAGCGCCGCGGCTTGTTCGTCCGCGGTTCGAGCGAGGACCACCTTCGGGAACCGCGCCGTCAACAACCGCTCGACGTCGACGCTCAGGTCACTCGGCCACAGCGTCACGGCGTCCTGGGGCCGATGTCGCTCCAGCAGGGCGAGCATCCCGGGAGTGTGGGCGATGTCGCCGATGTTCACCGTCTGCCACGACGACCTGAGGACGATCCGGCGCGCGCGCGCAGCCGCACGAACCGCAGTGGCCGACACGGCGCCAGCGACACTGCTGAGGAACTGCCGACGGTTCATGGACGCTCTCCCCGCATCGCGATCGGGCCCGCGGCGCCGATGCCGGACAGCCTGGACAACTCCGTCTCGGTCAACGCCCGGTTGAACACCGCGACGCCGCCAATCCAGCCCGTGAAGCCCACGCTTCGCGAGCTGTGGATGACCCGGCCGATCGTGAACGGACCGCCGGTGCCATCGTCCTTCGGCGTGTAGATGGCGTGCGGAAACCACCAGGGGTTGAGGCGCAGCCCGACGAGGTCGCGGCCGGCTTCGAGCCACTGCCCACCGTCCCCCTTGCGCAGCACGACCTCGACTCGTGTGTAAGGGTACTCGCGCCATTCCACGCGTTCCACCGGACTTTCCCGGAGCACCTTCACGGACACGGCCGCGTCCTCGGGAGGGTTGTAGTACTGGTCCTGCGGGTAACTTGGGTCTTCATCGGTCTGCGCCCCGGGTGTCCGGGCATAGTACCCCTGCATGTACGCGCGGTGGGCGGAAGCGATGAGGGCATCGGCCTTCGGGTTCTCGAGCCACCGATCACCGGCGACACCGTTCAGCCAGCCGGTGAGTTCGTGGCGCGAGTGGTCGAAGGTCATCGCGAACGTCTGCCACGACGTGTCGAGGACGTCGGGCGCGGCGTCCGCCGGCACGGCAGGTGACACCGCGGCGGAGTTCGACTTGTGCAGCGCGTAGCGGTTGAGGAACGAACTGCCGCCGTTCTCCGACACGTGCCCGCAGGCGCTCCCCTCCTTGTTCAGGCCGGCAAACAGCGCGTACTGACGTTGGCCGCGTTCGGCCCGCCGGACACCGATCGTCTCCTTCTGCTTCAGGTCGGTCCCCTCGTGCCAGATGCCGGCCAGCGCATGATTGCCGCTCTCGCGGATGGCCCACACGACCACGGTCACGGACGCTCCCGCGCCCTTGATGTCGAGCGGTGACCCGTGCAGCCGCGACCGGGGCACGTAGAGGAACGGGCGGAAGTCCGGCTCCGCTTCGTTCCTGATTCGAATGGCGTTGCCGAAGGGACCGCGGCCGAGCAACGGGAAGTCCTCGTAGGTCGCTTCCCGGCCGTCGCCCCAGTAGTCCCTGACGTAGTTCCCTGCATCGAGGGCGAAGTCGTTTCGGGCCCCCACGGGCGCTCGAGCGGTGAACCGCCGCGCCCCGCCGGGCTCACGCGTCACGAAGTCCCACAAGGCCACCACGCCCGGCGTGCCCATCACGAGGGCAGCGCGGCGTTCATACTCCTCGACGCGGTCACGGTTCTGGCCCACCGGCCCGGCGGATGTGGCGACAAAGGCGGCGCAGGCGAGGGCGATGACGGGCACGGCAGGCCGGAGGCGTCGGATCGTGTTCATTGTCTCAGGGTGTGCCGTACTTCGCGCGCATGAACCCATACCAGCGTGACTCGAACTCCGCCACGGGCAGACCGCACGCCGCCGCCACGTCTCCGTTGAGCTGGACGAGGCGAATCAGCCCGTCCATGCCCCAGGTCTCGACGATGAACTCGCCGAGGACGTAGCCGACCTCGTAGACCTGATGGCTGGACGTAACCTCGGCGTTGAGTTGCGCCAGGGTCGGGTACCGGCCGGCACGGATGTACTCCAGCGTCATCGGTGCGAAGAACTCGCCATTCTCGTAGAGCGCGACCGTCTCCCACAGCCATCGCGGGTTGTTGGCGATGCGGGGATTCACGGCCATCGATACGAGGTGCGCGAACTCGTGACTCGCGTTCGGAGCCACCGATGGCACGACGAGCACCGCGAGGTTCCGCGTCGAGAACACGTACCCCGCCGAACCCGGGTAGGACTGGTCGATGTTTCGGCGTTGCGCCTCGTAGAAGGCGGCAGAGTCGGTCCACACCCACACGGACACGCCCGTGACCTCCCCGGACTTCAACGACGCGGTCATCCGCGGATAGGCCGCTTCGAGGCTGTCTGCGATGGCGCGAAGCGTCCCGGGCTCGGCGCGGTCGGCCAGGATTCTGAAGTGGGCCGTCGCGAGCTTCTCCGTGAGCGACTCCGTCGAAGACACACTCGGTGCCGACGGGCTGTCCCCGCAGGACGCGAGGAGTCCCAGCACGAGCGTGACCGCGACGGCAGTCCCCTGGGATCCCACGTACACCTCCCTTGCGCCAACTGTGTCATCGCAACTCGTCCGACGACAGGGTTGGGTTCCGGGGGGATCATGGCACAACTGGAGCATCGAGGAGGGAGTTTCGACGAGCGGCGTGGCGCGGCCGGACCGGGGATGGGCGATGCGCCCCGGGGCGGTCAGCGACCACCCCGGGGCATGTTCCGTGCGGGTCTACCTGGCGCGCTCGACGAGTGAGATGACCTGCATGACGAACCGCTGCTGCAGTTCACCATAGTCGCGGGCGTTGTTGACGTAGGTCCCGAAGTTCTTGCCCGGGTGAACCTTCTGGAAGGCTTCGGCGCCCCTGGCGGCATCCAGCCCCTTGATGGCGCTGGCCAGATCTTTGAAGTACGTCACCGTCAAGGCGTCATACGACGTGGCTGCGCCGGCCGGGAAGATGCGCGACCACACCGACCAGGACTTCAGTTCGCCGCCGGCGACGCGCGCCCGCATCATGGGTTCCGCCACGTCCTTCGCCATCGCGTAGTACTCATCAGCCATACCCGGCTTGACCCGGACGCGCCCGATGACACGAACGTCGCCCTCCTTCAGGACGCCAGGCGCCATGGTCCCCGCCCGGTAGCGCAGCACCTCGGTCCCGACAATCGTCCGCATCGTGCTGAGCTTCTTCCCGAGGTCGGCCTGGGACATGCCCGTGGCCTTCATGATGATCGCGTCGTTGTTCGCGCCAGGCTCAGGCGGCGTTCCCGCGTAGACCGACGCGCCAACGAAGTCGAAATCGGAACCGTGCTCCATGCCCTGGTACATCATCTGCGCCGACGTCCAGGTCACGAAGGAGGCGTCCGCGGCCATCATCTCCTGGAACACCTTCTTGCCCGTTGTCGTCAGGTACGAGCGGTAAGCCGCGTCCTGCCCTGGCAGAACCTTGATATACGAGACGGAGACGTAGAGGTCAGGCGCTGCCTGCTGCGCGATCGCAGGAGCGCAGAACAGGGCCGTGACCGCGACGACGAACGCGAGGGTGAGGCGCGACAGGGGCTTCGTCATTGAGTTACCTCTTTCGGGGGGCGCTGCCGGAACGCGGGACGCGCCCCTGGCAGCCGCGCCTGGCCGGTCGCACGAGTATCGTGCGCCGCAAACGCCCAGAGAGTCTAACTCATACCAAACTAATAGGATATAATTCCTTCACAAGCCCATCCCGAACACCCAGTCACCTGCCAGCCGCCCCTTCACGGAGATCATCATGGTGTTGACCAAGTCCGAACTCGTGTCCGCTCTGCAGAACGAAGTTCGCATCCTGCTCCACCTCGCGGGCAAGATCGATCGCGCGCAGCTCGACTACCGTCCCACGCCGAAGCAGCGGAGCACGGTCGAACTGCTCAAGTACCTCAGCATGATGGGACCCGCGCTCGTGCAGGCAGCAAAGGCCGGCGCCTTCGATGAAGCCGCGTGGACGGCCGCCGAGCAGGCCGCGGCCGCGCGCAGCTACGAGCAGACGATCGAGACCATCGCCGCCCAGTCCGACGCATACGCCGCGCTGCTCGCCGACGTCTCAGACGATGACCTGCGCACGGAGGTCGATCCGTTCGGCGCCTTCAAGACATCGCGGGGCGCCTTCCTCGTGACGCAGGTCCTCTGCGGATGCGCGGCGTACCGGACGCAGCTATTCCTGTACCTCAAGGCCAGCGGGCGGGAAGAACTGGACACCTGGAACCTGTGGGTGGGCATCGACAAACCGGCGACCGCCTGACATTCGACACCGCTCCGCCTGGTGCAGACAGCGCTCTATGGCTGCGCCAGGCGGGTCACCCGTCCGGTCAGCGTGTCCGTGCCGATCGAGACCGTCACCTCCCGGTCGGCGATGGACACTGCGAACGACATCCGCCGATCGAGGCGTGCGACCATGTCGCCCACGAGCGCCCGGTCGATGCCGTAGAGTTCGAGCATGTCACCGCGGTGGATGCGCTCGCCGACCAGCGTCCGGAGCCATTGCGTGGGGTCCTTCTGCACGTACACCGCCACGCGCGGCGAGGCCTTGCACGCCCGGTGCAGCCGCGCCGCGTCCGGCGTCCCGATCTCGATCCACGACCGCACGGCCCCAGTCAGATCCCGCACCAGGATCGCCGGCCACTCCGGTTCCGACAATCCGCGCGTGAACTCGATCCCTTCCGTACATTCCATCGTGTAGGCCAGAACCCGCGCCACGAGGTATTCGCTGGACTCTGACGGATGGCAGGCCACCTGGAGCGACAGCGACTCGTAGACATGCCGGTCGGCGTCCGCCACATCGATGTCGAACCGGTAGATGGTCGACGTCAGCGCCACGGGTCACCTGTCGTCGTCGCCCGGTTCGCCGAACGCTGCGGCACGCCGTCCCGCGAGACGAACCGGTACGTCCCGGAT
Source organism: uncultured Vicinamibacterales bacterium (assembly GCA_964547975.1). Classification (GTDB taxonomy): domain Bacteria; phylum Acidobacteriota; class Vicinamibacteria; order Vicinamibacterales; family JAKQTR01; genus CAYJPV01. The sequence goes on from CAZJRM010000016.1 coordinate 31,759, forward strand.
CCGATGGTGAACACGGCCGCCTGCCCGTCCATCCGCGCGTCGCGCACGCCCACGGCGGACCGCGCGGCCGTCGACGCCGTGCGCCCTTCGGTGACCGCATCCAGACCCTTCGCGGGGATGACGACCGTCGCCGTCGCGCCCACAGGGATCGTCACGTCGAGCGTCAGCGCGCCATTCGCGCGCGACCAGTTGGACGTGATGAGGCCGCGGACCGATCGGTACGAACACCGGACCCAGTCGAGCCCCTCGACGGCCTGCGGCCGGATGACGACGCGGTCGAACCCCACGGCGTCCGGACCCGGCTGGATGCCGCCCAGCCAGTTGAAGAACCACTGGCTGACCGATCCGAACATCGGGTGATTGTGGGAGTAGGTGTTGGTGCTGAGCGCCCAGTGCTCCCACAGCGTCGTCGCGCCGTTGGCGATCATGTAGCCCCAGCCTGGAAACGTCTCCCGGGTCACGACATCGTAGACGGCCTGCGCATGACCTTCGCGCGACAGCACATCGAGCGTGAACTTCGTCCCGAAAATGCCGGTGGACAGGTGCCCGTTGTTCGTCCGCCGGATGTCGTCCAGCAGCCACTCGACGCGGCGCTGCCGATCGGGCGGAGGGACCAGGCCGAGTTGCAGCGCGAAGGCCTCGGCGCTCTGCGTGCGCGGATTGACTCCCCCGGACTCCTGCAACCGTGTCACGTACGCGCGCCTGATGTCGGCTGCGAGCGCCTCGTACCGCGAGGCATCGCCGGTGCGGCCGAGCACACTGGCCAGCCGCGCCATGAGGCTCGCACTCTCGTAATAGAGGGGCGTCACGAGGACCCATGGCGGCGTCTGCGCCAGCGCCTCGTGATCGCCCAGCCCGTCCGTCACGACGTGTTCCGGGTGGCCGGAGGCCACGAGGTCGAGCCATCGCCGCGCGGTCCCGTACTGTTCCTCCACGAGCCGGCGGTTGCCGTAGTACTGGTAGAGCTGCCGCTGCAGCGCCGGATGCACCATGGCCCAGCCGACGCCGCAGTACTGGATGCCGACAAACGGCGCCGTATCGGTGAGCATGCCGTTGTCGCGGGCGCTGTCGCCCCAGTCCGCCGCCGACTTCTCGTAGAACAGGCTCATGTCGAAGTTCAGCATGAGCGCGTCGCTCGTGGCGACGATGTCGCCGCCGTAGCCGAATCGCTCCCGGTGCGGACAGTCCGACTGGACGCTGAAGAGGTTGCTCAGAAAGGTCCGCCGCGTCATCTCCTGGATGCCGTTGAGCAGCGGATTCGAGCTGTCGAACGTCCCCACCGATTCGACGTCGGTATTGAGGCGCAGCCCGGTGATCGCACCGCGGCCAGGCCGGCCCGGGTACCCGGTGACCTCGACGTAGCGAAAGCCGTGAAACGTGAAGCGCGGCGTGTAGGACTCCGGCCCGCGTCCGGCGGCAATGTAGGTGTCGGCCTGCCACGCGATCTCGGGCGATCCGGGCCCGCCGATCCTCTCCATCGTGCCGTCTTTCGCCTTGCGCGTTCCCTTGATCTGCCCGGCAACCGCCGTCAGCGGGTTGAGCGTGCCGTCGGCGTTCAGCAGTTCGCCGTAACGAAGCGTGACCTTCACGCCCGGCGGGGCCGTGAGCGTCAGGCGAGCCCAGCCGGAGAAGTTCCGGCCCATGTCGAAGATGAACACGCCCGGAGCGGGCTCGGTGACGGCAACGGGCTCGAACGTACCTGTCACTCTGACGGGTGGCTGGGGCTGGGCACGGAGCGCCCCGATCGGCTCGGCGGCGACAGACGCCCGCCGCCACGGCCGGTCATCGAATCCCGGAAGGTCCCACCCCGCGATCTCCCGTCGCGCATCGTAGACCTCCCCGAGGTACACGTTGTTGAACCGGATCGGGCCGTCAGCCACGCGCCACGTCTCGTCGCTGACAATCGTGCGGCGTGACCCATCGGCCAGGTCAATCTCGAGTTGCGCGATGAGACGCGGCCGTCCCACCACCATGTCGTTGCGCAGGTTCCGGTTGCCCCACATGCGCAGCGGCAGCGGGTTGTACCAGCCGTTGCCGAGGGTCACGCCAAGGCAATTCGCGCCGCGCCGAAGCTCGCGCGTGACGTCGTACGTGCTGTAGTACACCCGCTTGCCGTACATCGTCCAACCCGGGTCGAGTACGTGATCGCCCACAGCGCGCCCGTTGATCGATGCCTCGTAGTAGCCGAGGCCCGTGATGTAGAGGCGCGCGCGCGACACGGTGGCGTCCAGCGTGAACTCACGACGGAAGAGCGGGGCGGGGTCGTCTTCGTAGAAGGCGGCGTCCGAGGCAGGCGTCGGCTTGCCGTCGTTCACCCAGACGCCGGTCCAGTCCGAGGGGTCGACCAGCGCCATCTCCCACCGCGCCGGGGCGCTCCAGGCAGAGACACGGCCGTCCCTGTCCCACGCGCGGACCTTCCAGTAGCAGACATCGCGGCTCTTCAGTGGCGCGCCGGCGTAGACGACATGCACCGACTGGCTACCGGCCACCCGTCCGCTGTCCCAGAGATCGCCACGGTCCCGTGCGAGCGCCGTCTCGGTCCGGGCGACGAGCACCTGGAAGGCGGTCTGCACCTCGTCGCGCCGCGTCGACTGCAGGACCCAGCCGAGCCGGGGCCGCCGCTCATCGAGGCCGACCGGGTTCGTCCGGTACTCGCAGCGCAGGTCGGTAACGGCAAGCGGGCTCCGGGGCCCGTCCAGTCCTGGGCCCGGCAGGGAGAACGCGGCGGATACGAGCAGCGAGGCGGCAAGTCCAAATCGCATGTCGGCTACCTTGCGCGCTGACGCCAGGTTTCGAGTTGCTGGCGCAACGCGGCCTGCCGGGCGGCGAGCGCCGGCTGGCCGGCCAGATTGGTGATTTCTCCCGGGTCACGCCCCAGGTCGAAGAGTTGAGCGAAGTCGAACTCAGGCCATTCGACGTACTTCCAATCCCGGTGAATCACGCCCTGAGACGACGGGATCCGATCGCGGCTGGTGACGGTCGGATGCTCGTAGAAGAACTCGTCACGCCATTCCGGTGGCCGCGCGGCCAGGTAGAGCGGGCCGAGATCCCGGCCCTGCATGGCGGCAGGAACCGGCAGGCCCGCGGCGGCGACAATCGTCGGGGCCACGTCGAGGTTCAGGGCCCACTGGTCGCGCGCCAGGCCCCGGCGGGCAGGTGCCAGCCTCGGGTCGCGCACGACGAGCGGCACGCGCAGCGACTCCTCGTACGGGTACCACTTGTCCGCCAGGCCGCGGTCGGCCTGGAAGTACCCGTTGTCGCCGATGAACACGATCAGCGTCCGCTCGTAGACGCCCTGCGCCCGGAGTTCGTCGACGATGCGGCCGATGGCGCCGTCGACTTCGGTGATGAGCCGGTAGTAACGCGTCATGTAGGCCTGATACCGATCAGGCGAATCGAAACGCCAGTGGTACCGGACACGGCCCTCGTTGGTCTCTCTGGAGAGGAACGGAGGAAGCGCCGCCAGGTACCTCGGATCGCCGCGTAGCGGCGCGGGGATGGTGACTCCGGCGTACGCGGCGGCACTCGACTCCTGCGGCAGGTACTGCTCCGGTGCGTCGTCCTCTGCGTGCGGGGCGAAGAACCCGATGGTCAGGAGGAAGGGCTTGTCCGCCGGCCGGGTCTTGAGGAATTCGATTGCGTCGCGCGCGTTCTTTTCCGTGACGTGAATGCGCTGGCCGTCGGCGCCAGTCATCCAGTGCCTGCCCTCGTACGCGCGGAGGAAATCGAAGTCGGCCACCCGTGCCGCTCCGACGCCATACTTGCCCACGTAGCCTGACCAGTAGCCAGCCCGGCGCAGCACACCCGGGAAGGTGTTCGCGAACGCGTCTGGGGCGAGCGGCCGGCCGAACACCGTGATGCCGTGCCGCGACATGTACTGGCCCGTCAGCAACGTGGCCCGGCTGACCATGCAGATGGACGTCGTGACTCTCGCCTGCTCGAAGCGCACCCCTTCTGCCGCCAACTGGTCGAGCCGAGGCGTCCGCACGACCGGATTGCCGGACGCGCCGATCGTGTCCCAGCGCATGTCGTCGCCGACGATGAGCAGGACATTCAGGGGCGGCGCGGGTGACGCTGACGGCCGGGGGGCCGCCGCGCCGGTCGCGAGGGCTGCGAAGACCGCCGCGCGAAGTGCCCACAGTCGGGTGTGCATGACGGCGCGAGTGTACCCCACATGCCGCCACAAGCGCCGCCGCGATCCGCGCATTCGCGCAGGGCGCCACGGGACGCTGAGGCCCGTCGGCCTCGCGGCCCCCCATCAGAACGACAGGCCCGCCGACAGGTTGAACGTCCGCACGCCCTGCACCATCGTCGGTTTCCTGAAGAACGGCGACGTCATGACGCCGCTGTACCCAACGTAGTTCGCGTGGTTGGTCAGGTTCTGCACGTTCAGGCTCAGTGACAGGCGATACCGCGGCTGGGGAACCGGAGCGGACGCGGGCGCCGAGGGCACGGAGACGCCGGCCGCCCGCGCGATCGTCGCGATGTCGATCCCCCCGGTCGTCGGCAGGCTCTTCTTGCCGAGCCCAATCGTGTACGTGAAATTCCCGAACGAGTTCCACTGGCCGGCCGCCCGCTCGGTATTCCGTCCGACGCCTGCTGGCCGGTCGTTGAACATCAGGTCACCGTTGTCGTCGCGGCCGGTCAGCACGGTATACGGTGAACCAGTGGAACCCGTGACGTAGATCATCGCGCTCAGATTCTTGACCGCGCTGCTCATGACTGACACGACGAACCGGTGCCGCACGTCGAAGTTCGACGGCCCCCATTCGGTCTCGATGGTCCCGGTGGCTGGCACGACGAAAGCCCCGTCGACATTGTTCTTCGAGCGCCCAATGGTGTAGCCCGCGTTCAACGAGAGGCCCCGTCGCGCGCTGAAGAACGGGCCGGACGATGTGCCGCCCATGCCGCCCATCATGATGACGCCGCCCCCGCCCCCAATGGTCACCGTGCTTGGACCTCCCCCTCTTGGCGCGAGGTTCATCGTCAGGTTGGTGGACAACGAGCGCGACTCCGAGCGCCCCTCCGACATCGCCTCGACCGTATTGGCGAGCGCCGGATTCGGACGGACCCCGTTCACCGGCGCGTTGAGATTGCGGCCGACGAGCAACCCGCTCGCCCGGGTATCCGAGTACATCACGTTCACCCGGATATTCGAGGTGAGCTGCTGGTCGACACCGGTGCTCAGGCGTGTGTTCTTCGCCAGGACGACATCTCCCGCCAGCAGGTACTTGTTGGTCGGAGGCGCGGCGGCGCTGCCCTCGTATGGATACGTGGGATTGACGATGTTCAGTTCCTGCTGGCGGAGACCGTCGACGCGGAGCGTCTGCTCGTACGTCCCGGCGCCGAGCCAGTCGAAGAACTGTCCCGCGCTCAGACGGAACGTCGTCTTGCCGCTCTTGAACGGCGCCCACGTGATCCCGAAACGCGGGCCGATGTTGTTGGAGTCCTTCACGTGCGTCTGCGCTTCGACGCGGACCCCGGGGCTGATCGTGAGGTTCTTGCTGACGCGAATGTCGTCCTGGATGTAGAAGCCGGCCTGCCAGTTCTGGTACGAGATGTTCGGGTCGCCGATGCGGCGCGTGAACGTCCTCGGCAGTCCCGCCTCGAAGGCGGCCAGGTTCTCGAACGTGTACGTGCCCAGGTAGTTCGCAGCATCGTCGGACCGGTACGTGCCGCCGTCGAGCGCCACGCCAAGTCGTACCGAATGGATACTCCGCACGTAATCGAGGTCCGACTGCAGCGAGTACGTCCGCGTGTGCTGGCCACCCGCGCGCTGGGCGCCGCCGTTCCTGAACGCGTCGAGCACGTAGATCGTCGGCCGCTCGGTCACGGACGTGGCGTCGGAGTCGTTCCAGTTCGTCGAGAAACGTGTGTTGATGAAGAACCGCCGGCCGACGGGCCCGGCTTCCTGGATCCGCAGGAAGAAGTTCCGCCGCTCGGTGCCGTACGCCCGTTCCGGCAGGTCGTAGGCGCCCACGCCCTGGTTCTCGGCCGTGGAGTCGCCCCACCCGAACCCGACGCGCAGCGTCTGGTCCTTCGTGACCGCGAGGTCGAAGGAGCCGTTCACGGAGACGTTCTCGGTGGGCATGCGCAGGTCGATGTTCCTGGCCACGGTGCCCTCGGGCGTCGCCGCGTACAGGTTCGGCGTCGTGAAACTCCGGCTGCCGCTGATCCCGAGATTGAAGCTGCTGCGTTCCTTCAGCAGCGTGCCGCCGATGTTGACACTGACGTTCTGCGACCGGGCCGGGCCTTTCTTCGGGACCAGGGGATTGCTGCCGTCGAGCGCGCTGTCGTAGAGCCCGTAGCGCACCGAGCCGGCGAGCGGACGAATCCCCGGCTGGGTGATGATGTCGACGAACATCATGCCCGCGATGTGGTTCTCGGCCGCGAACGCGTCCCGCGTGATGTGGATGGCTTTGATCATCGCTTTCGGGGGCAGCTGCGCCCCCTCGAAGCTGTCCACGCGCATCGTCGCGCCGGGGCCGGCCATGTCCTGGAGTTGTCGCGCCATCTCGTCCGGGTCGTCCGAGAGCGCCTCGATCTGCTCACGGGTCATGGCGGAACCGAAGGTGGCGCCGCGGTCCGACGCCACCGTCTGCGCATCCCGGCCCACGGTGATGGCCTCGGTCATTCGCGCCATCGGCAGGACCAGGACGTGCTTGTTGTCGCCCGACTTCAGGCGAAGTTCGCGAATGGCTCCGATCTCGAAGCCCGGGAACTCGCCGCTGACGGCATAACGCCCGGGCGGCAGCCCGTCGAACACGGCCAGTCCCTTGTCGGTGGACTTCACGGGCGGGATCGCCGCCTTCCTGCCAGCGTCGTCCAGCCCGACGACGGTCACCGTCGCGCCGGGAACCACCAGGCGGCTGGGGTCGACCACCGTGATGATGAGCTTGCCGGTCGGGGCGGGTTTGCCTCCCTGCCGCGGCTCGGCGCCGGCCGGCGGCGTCAGCGCGAACACGACCGCCATCGCCAGAACGAGACAGGCACTGAGATGTTTCATGGAGCCCTCGCCGCCGCGCTACTTCACCGGCTCGAACCGTTTCGGATCGATCCGTTTGTTGATATCGAAGCCGTCGAAGTTGGTCTCTTCGGTCGTCTCGCCGCCAATGGAACGACGCAGGCGGAAGGGGAACTTCAGGCCGTTGCCGGCGTCACGGTAATCGCCGAAGTACAACCGGTGTTCGACGAGCCTCCCGGCGAGCGCCTGCCGCCGGAGTTCGACGAGTGACTTGGCGTAGGCCGCCTGTTCGTCTTTCGAGGCGGTCGCTGGCGGAGCCGGGGGGCCCTGGACCACGACGGTGCCAGGGGCGAGATTCCCGGGCGCTGGCTGCCCGGGCGCCGTCACGACCGCGTTCGTCGCCGGCACGGTCCAGCTGACCATCAGCGGCAGGTGCGTGTCGCTGTGGATGAACAGCTTGAGGACGAACGTCCCCTCACCTTTCGCTTCGATGACGTCAGCTTTGCCTTGCGGCGCTTCGGCCTGGCCGACGAGCGAGAACGTCAGCGGGTAGGTGCTGAACGACGCGGCAAACATGCCCAGTGTGAGTCGCGCAAAGTCCTGCTTGATCGTGGTCACACGCGCCTTGCGGGGATCGGCCGGCGGCCCTGGTGGCCTGGGTCCCGCCGCCATTCCGGGGCCCGGCGGAGGCGGCGGGACGACGGCCGGACGCGCCGCCCCGGTGGCGGGACTCGGTGCGGCGGCGGGAGCCGGTGTCGGTCCTGCCGGCATTGCGCCCGGAGGCGGCGCGGCCCCGGGTGCCGGCATCGCGGGCATCGACGGCGGGGACGGCGGCGGCGGAACCTGGATGAGCGCGTCACCGTTGAAGCCGCTCGACGACGGTTCACTCTCCTGCGCCGGGATTTCGTCCTTCCGCACGTACTTGTCCGGCAGCTGACAGGAGATGACGAACTCGATCGGCACCAGGTTGTTTCCCCGGACCTGGCGTGTCCTTCCCGTGGCCACGAAGGACTTCACCTCCGACAGCCGCTTCTCGCCACCGAGGGCCTCGCGGGCGGCGGCCAGGACGGCCGTGGCATCGGCAACGACCGTTGCCGGGCGGTCCGCCGCAGCCGCCGCGGTCAGTATCACTAATGCGACAGCACTCGTGAACCACACTCGCATGGGGTACCTCGTCTGGAGGGCAGGAGAACGGGGGGCAGGGACGGCCGGACCCTGCGCCTGACCGGGGTATTAGACGTCCGGAACGAGACTCCGGTTCGGTCACGTTGCCGCCTCGCCGTCGCATTAGGACAAATGTGACGTCGAACGCCCACCGTGACGAGCGACAAGTGACGACAACGAGCGTCGTGCGCCGCCTGTCGTCACTTGTCGTCCCTGATCGTCGGTTGACGCGTTGTTCGGGGCCACTCCGGGACGGACTGGCCCTCGCGTGACCGCCGGCCGGCATGGTCAAACCGGACGGGGCGCATTGGTGGAGAGTCCCGGTATACTGCCTCCAACATGGACAGCCCTGCGAACGCCCCCCGCATC
>CAZJRM010000017.1:0-3882 GCA_964547975.1 uncultured Vicinamibacterales bacterium
AGATCGCGAAGAGAGCCGAGACGCGCATCGGGTGCTCCGTGCTGGAGTCGGTGACAGGGGAGCGGGCGGCAACAGCGTACAATGAAACGGGGCGGCCGGCGTCACCGCCAGCCGCCCCGTGTGGTCTTCTCGTCCGGTCTCGGCCCGAGACTAGACGTTTTCCTTCTTGTGGCAATCCGCGCACTTGGCCGGGCCCTTCTTGGCGGCCACGTGGCAGTCGATGCAGGTGCCCTTCTTGGCCATCGCATCGTGGAACGCCGCCTGCGCCTTGGTCTTCATCGGAGCCGTCGGCACCTTGGTGTGGCAGTCCTGGCACTTCTCCTGCTTCGCCTTGGCCGGCTTCTCGGGCTTCGACGCGTGATGGCACGTGTCGCACTTGGCATCTCCGCCGGACGCCTTCACATGAGCCGCGTGGTCGAACTTCACGCCGCCCATCGGGGCGCCCTTCAGGATGACGGTGCCGGGCGCTTTGCCCTGGGCCGCCACCATGATGGGGCCGGCCACGAACCCCAGCACGGCCAGCGCCAGGGCGAAGTACATCACCTTCTTCATGCAGCCTCCTTGAACCACTAGCCTGCCCGGCTGAGCGGCCGACCATCGGCCGCAGCGTGCGCCAGGCAGGGGGGGCCGGCGCGGCCAATCGGCCACCCGGCGAGTCATGATGTCTTGCTGCGGGGACAGCCCCCGCCGCCCGGCCATCCGGGTCGGATCGAGACGAACGGTCGAGATCCTACCACCGATCCGGGAGACGCGATCAACTGACCGCCTCGGCCCGGCCTCGGCCCCGCCTTGACACCCAATACAGCACATGTCGTGCCAGTGCCTGCCTGCGGCGTTGGCCGGTAACCGGAGCGACCGTCGCGGCCGAACACCCCGGCTGGGACTTCGCGTACAATCGGCACCTCATTGGATTCCCCAGACGAGGTCGCCCGTGGATCACGAACCGTTCATGCGTGAGGCGCTCGCTGAAGCTGCGCGGGCGATGGACGCCGGGGAAGTTCCTGTCGGGGCCGTTGTCGTCCTCGACGGGCGGGTCGTCGGCCGCGGTTTCAACCAGCCCATCTCGGCTGTGGATCCGACCGCGCACGCGGAAGTCGTCGCCCTCCGCGATGCCGCACGCGCCGTGGGCAACTACCGGCTCACCGGCTCCACGCTCTACGTCACCATCGAGCCGTGCCTGATGTGTGTCGGCGCGATGGTTCACGCGCGCGTCAGCACGGTGGTCTACGGCGCGCTGGAGCCGAAGGCCGGCGCGCTCGTGTCGTCGTGCCAGGCTCACGAGAACACCGCCCTCAATCACCGCGTCGAGGCGGTAGGCGGCGTCCTCGCCGAGGAGTGCCGCGCCCTCATCCAGGAGTTCTTCCAGCGCCGGCGCGACGCGGCGAAAGCCTAGCAAGAAAAGTCGGCTTCCGGCCGAGCCGAAAGCCGATAGGAGGAAGGAAGGGTTACGATTCCCATTACAGCAAGGGCTCGTTGCCGGATGGTATCGGCTCCAATTCTGGCGCGTTAATTCCCGCGGGCGGGCCGGACAAGAACGGCGGAGAGGGCTCTCGCCGGGCTTGCGGCCGTGTCGACCGCGAAGCCGACGCCGTGTGCCACGTCGAGTTGAGCCGCGAACCGCTCGGCCGACACGTGGCCTTTCGGCTCGACGATGAGCAGGCGCCCGCCGGGCCGGAGTGCCTGGTAGATCTCTCGCAGCAGTCCGGCGGCGTCGGGCACTTCGTGCAGCACGTGAATGAGCAGCGCGAGGTCTACCCGACCATTCCACGCCGAGACCCCCAGCGAGTCGGGCGAGCAGGCGACGGCTTCAATCCGGTCGGCAACCCCGGCCCGGGTGGCACGTTTCCGAAGCCCGCCGAGCATCTTCGGCTGCAGGTCTACGCAAACCAGCCGCCCATCGGGGCCGATCATCTTCGCGATCGGCAGGCTGAAGAACCCCATGCCGCAGCCCGGCTCGAGCACGGTCATGCCAGGCTGCACGAACGATCCCAGGAGGCGTTCCGGCGACTCGATGAGCCGGCGCAGCGGGCTGGCAAGCAGATAGCCCAGGTACCACGGGCAGACGCGGTGACTGTGGGGGAGCGGCGGGGTGGTGGTGGCGATGTCGTGTTCCATGATCGTAGAATACGAGTGAACGCTCGTATTCGAGCGCTCGCATTCCAGGGAGGTCGCGCCGTGGCACGAACACCGAGCGGATCGAGCGATTCCCGCCGGAATCCCGGGCCCCGCCGACGCTCCCGGTCGCCCGGTGATTCCGGGACTCGCATTCGTCAGGACGCCTCCAGCCTGCCCCGGCGCCTCGAGCCCAGGAAACTGCCGAGCCAGGCCCGGGCGATGGCGACCGTCGACGCCATCCTCGAAGCCGCGATCGACCTGCTGGCGGCCCGCGGTTACGCCCGGACGAGCACCAACCTCATCGCCTCCCGCGCCGGCGTCTCCGTCGGCTCGCTCTACCAGTATTTTCCCCACAAGGACGCCATCGTTGCCGCGCTCTTCGAACGGCACGCGCAGGGTATCGAGCTGGTCGTCACGGCATCGATGGCTGACCTGCGTCGGCCCGACGTGCCCGTCCGCGAGGCCTTCCACCGGATGCTCGAGGCATTCCGGGCGATGCACGATGCCAATCCCCGGCTGGCGAGGGCGGTCGATCCGGCGCTCGACGGCCGTCGCCAGATTGCCGACGTCGTGCGTCTTCGCGAGGAGCGGTTTCGCGAAGACCTGGCCGAGGTGCTCGCGGCCCGCCCCGACATCCGTCGAGGGAATCATGCGGTGATGGCGAGCCTGCTGTACGAAGTCGTCGAAGCCGTCACGAGCGCCGTCATGCACGGCGACGCACGTCGCTTCGATCGCGACATCGCGCTGGCCGAAGCCACCGAAGCGATCTGCCGTTACATCGAGAAGCAACGGCCCGAGTAGGAACTGCCGTACACTGTGGGTCGAATGTGGCGACAGCCGTGCGCGATGGCAGCGGCTTGATGTGGGGCAGGGCTTTCTGACCCTGCCAGATCGCCCGTCCGGAGGACGTGATGAGCGTGAGTTCGAAGACCTTTCGAGCCGGTGTCGTGCTGAGTGCGCTGGCGCTGGCGATGCCGGCGGCCGCCGCCCAGGAAGGTGTCATTCGCGCGGCGATGACGTTCCAGGGGCCAGGGACGGGGCCCGCGCCAAACTTCAGCCCGAAGGGCACGCAGGTGCCACTGGCCGACGTCGAAGAGGGCACGGCCCTGCCCGAGGGGGCCACACGTCCCGCCAAGACGGGCACGATCAAGATCGGCCCAGGCGAGTCGTCGTGGATGCGTGTCCTCGTGACCTCCGACGCCGCGCATCCGGAGAATTTCAGCCGCCTCTTCCTCGACCGCAATCGCAACGGCAACTTCGCCGATGACGGTGATGCGGCGACCGCCGAGCCGGCGGTGCGCGAGAAGACGGGCGACACGTGGGTGTCGTTCAACAAGCTCCAGGTGATCGTCCCGTACTCGGCGGCGGTGTCCGAGCCGTACGTGTTCAACGTGTGGCTCGTGCGCGCGGCTGGCGCGCCGGCGCCGCCAGTGCTGCGGTACTCCGTCGCGTCGTGGCGCAGCGGAGTGACGAAGGTCGCGGGCGTCAACACGCTTGTCGCGATGATGGACGCGGACAACAACGCGGTTTACGACGCGAAGGACACGTGGAGCGTGCTCGAATCGACCGTGATCGACGCGCCGAAGCAGGTGCTGTCCCATGCCGAAGCCCGGAGTACCGACCGGCTGATGTTCGTTGCCGGTTTCGACAAGGAATCCGTCGTCGAGTTCCGCGCGGTGTCGCCGGACGGCCGTTTCCTCGATCTGGCCCTCGTCGACAAGCCGGTGACGAAGGAACAACTCGACATTCTCCTCCGCGCGGGCATGG
>CAZJRM010000017.1:3892-39503 GCA_964547975.1 uncultured Vicinamibacterales bacterium
GATCGCGCGGGAGACGACACGGTTGCGGCGGAGCGAGCGCGGCCGCGGGCGACGCTGCCGTTCCGCTGGGCCGAGAACTACAGCGACGGGCGAGCGGCGGCGCTGAAGAACCAGACACGACTCGTGCTGGACTTCTGGGCGACGTGGTGCGGCCCGTGCAAGACCATGGACGAGTGGGTGTGGTCGGATGCGGAAGTGACGGACGTGCTGAAGGCGAGGTATGCCGGGGCGCGTATCGACGGCGACACCGACAAAGCGCTGGCCGAGCGGTTCCGCGTGGAAGGGTACCCGACGATCGTCGTGCTGGATGCGGGGGGCAGGGAACTCGCGCGCGCGGTTGGTTACCAGTCGTCGAAGGAGCTGCTGGCGCTGCTGCGGAAGTAAGGACGTGGCGTCCGGCTTCAGCCGGACGCGGATCGTGAGTTATACTAGACGTTCGTCCTAAGCGGAGAGGTACCGAAGTGGTCGTAACGGGGGCGCCTCGAAAGCGTCTTGTCGGGTAACCGGCACGGGGGTTCGAATCCCCCCCTCTCCGCCAGCCTTCGCCAAACCGCTCGCTACGCTCGCTGGCTCCGGCTGGCTGCGCCAGCGAGTCCTAGAGCGTTACGCGAAGGCTGCCCACCGACATGTCCTCCGAAGCCAACGAGCGAAGCGGGTGAGCTTGGCGCAGGAGCGTAGCCAGCGAGCGTAGCAAGCGTTCTCGGCGCAGGTGGGCAAGATCTGCCACATCAACCCCCGTTCCGCACAGCTGAAGTCGCGTACTCGTTGAGCCCGGGCCGCGGCTTCTCGCGCAGCCGCGGCAGACCCTCGCTGGCACGGATTTCGCTGACGACGGGGTGTGTTCTACCCTCCCAGACGTTTCGTCTACATCATCCGCTGCGTGAGCGATCCTGAGCGGCGCTACATTGGCGTCACGTCGGATGTCGCGCGCCGCCTGAACGCCCACAACGCCGGCGGTAATCGGTCCACAGCGCGCTGGCGACCGTGGCTCATTGACGTGTGCGTGGAGTTCCGGACCGAGGCGGTCGCGATGCGCTTCGAGAAGTTCCTGAAGTCCGGCTCAGGCCACGCCTTCGCGAAGCGTTACTTCTGCACGGAAGGCACCGTGTGTCCCGACTCTGCGCGTGGATGCCAGCGGCCGACGCCGCCCGACGGCTCGCCCGAGCTCACCGAGCGAAGCGGCAGGATACGAATCCGGGATCGATCGTCGTGAATGGTCACGATGGCGCCCCGCACCAGGCCGGACTGGCGGCCGTGATCGCAGCCGTGATGGCGGCTGCGGTTTCCGGGGCCATCAGGTCCTGCGCCCGGATCTGTATCACGCTGGGACCCCGAGCGTCGCCGCCCGCCAGAATCGCGCCGAAGTACACGCGCATAGCGGGTGCCAGGAAGAACAACGCGGCCGGTAGCAGGACCCCCAGGAGCAGGAAGCTCCACCGTGGCGCCCCGAACCGGACCATGGCCAGAAGGAGGACTGCGAGGCCGACACTCAAGAGCAGAGCAGGCATCATCTTGGCGTCCGATTGTACTGGCCTCCCCCTTCCTCCCACACCGGGAATCGCGTACAGTCCGCAACGTGCGCCCCGCGTTCCGGCTCGCCCCCCGACAGCGCACGATCGAGGATTCATCATGACGTTCATTCCGACTCGCCACGCCTGGCTGGTGTCCCTCGTTCTCCTTCCGGCCATCCTTTCCGCGCAGCCCGCGACCCCGCCGGCGGCCCCGAAGTCCATCACCGCCGCGGACTGCACCGCCGCCAAACTCGGCACGTCGATTCCCGTTGCCGCAATCGGTGAACCTGTGACGGCGGTCACGCTCGACGCGCCCGTCTGGCACCCGGAGGCCGGCCCGCTCGTGGCCTACTGCAGCATCGACGGCAGCATGGCCCCCGTCGATCCGGCGGCGCCGCCGATTCGTTTCCGCGTGGCGTTTCCTTCGTCGTGGGCCCATCGCGCCGCGCAACTGGGCGGCGGCGGCAACAACGGAATCATCCCGCTTCTCACCGGGGGCGCGTCCCGCCCGGGCGCGCCGCTGCTCTCCCAGGGATTCGTCACGTACGGCAGCGACTCGGGCCACCAGTCGACCTTCGGCGGCGGCCCGCGAGGCGCAGGCCCCGGCGCAGCGTCGGGAGTGCCACCAGCAGGACCGGGAGCGGGCGACACATGGACGCTCAACGACGAGGCGATGAAGAACCTCGGCTACATGCAGATGAAGAAGACGCACGACGCGGCGATGGTGCTCATCGAGCGCCTCTTCGCGACGCGCCCGCGTTATTCGTACTACCTCGGCTCCTCGCAGGGCGGCCGCGAATCCCTCATGGTCGCCCAGCGGTACCCGGCCGACTACGACGGCATCGCCGCCCAGGTCCCCATCGTCAACTTCTCGTCGCTGATGCTGGCGCCGGAGTGGATCCGCATCCAGGAGAAGCCGGCGGCGAACTGGGTGCCGCCCGCCAAGGTGAACGCCATCCGTGGCGAGTTCATGCGCCAGTGCGACAAGCTGGACGGCCTCGCTGACGGCGTCATCAACAACTACCTGGCGTGCCGCGCCATCTTCAACGTCCGGGAGGGCGCACCGAACCGCCATCCGTGGACGGCCAAGCGCTGCCCGAACAATGTCGACCCGAATCCGCAGGACACGTCGGCCGCGGCCTGTCTGACCGACGGCCAGATCGCCACGCTCGAGATGGTGTATTCGCCGTACGTGTTCGCCACGCCGCTGGCGAACGGCGTGAAGAGTTTCGGGATGTGGGTGCCCAATACCGATCCCTCCGGCAGCGGTCTCATCGCGAACGTGCGGTTCCGCGGCCAGGAAGGCGCCGCAGCCGATGCGCCGATGCACTCGCACCTGGGCGTCACCGGTGTAACGGGTTATCTGATGCGCGATCTGGCGGCGAACCCCCTCGACTACGTCGAAGGCGGCCCGCTGAACGCGCGACGCACGGAGATCTCGCCGTTCCTCGACGCGACGAACCCCGATCTGAGCGCGTTCCAGAAACGCGGCGGCAAGCTGATCGTGGTGATCGGCACCAATGACACGCTGGCGTCGCCGGGCGCGCAGCTCGACTACTACCAGTCGGTGCTGGCCAGGATGGGACGCACGACCGTCGATACGTTCGCGCGGTTGTGGGTTCTGCCCCAGGCGGATCACGGCCTCAGCGGCAGGAACTACGAACGCGACGGCAACGGCAAAGACGTGGCCGTGTTGCCGATCCCGAACACGTACGATCGCCTGGGCCTGCTCGTGGACTGGGTCGAACGCGGCAAGGCGCCGGGAAGGGCCGTGACGGTCACGGCCGGCGAACGCAGTCTCCCGATGTGCTCCTACCCGGAGTACCCCAAGTACGTCGCCGGGCCGACCGGGTCGGCTTCGTCGTACGTGTGCGCGGACGGCCTGGTGACCGGGCTGGCACCGGCCCCGCCGTTCCGCAATCCCGCCCTTCCCGTCGAAGAGCGCATCACCAACCTGCTGTCGCTGATGTCGGTTGACGAGAAGGTGGACGCGCTCGGCAGCTTCAACTCCGGTGTGGCGAGCCTCGGTGTGCCGGCGTTCGGATCGTCGGAGGGCATCCACGGACTGGTCCAGCGCGGAGCGCCGGAACGTGGGATCAAGCCGACGACGACGACGCAGTTTCCGCAGCCGCCTGGCATGGGAGCCACGTGGAACCCGGAGCTCGTCCGCAAAGCCGGCGGCGTGCAGGGCGCCGAAGGCCGCTACATCTCCCAGCTCTCGGACTATCGTCGGTCGCTGCTCGTGCAGTGGGGGCCTCAGGCCGACCTGATGCGCGACCCGCGCTGGGGACGCAGCGAAGAGGTGTACGGCGAAGATCCGTTCTTCAACGGCACGATGTCCATCGCCTTCGCCCGCGGCATTCAGGGCGACGACCCGAAGTACTGGCAGGCCGCCCCGCTGCTGAAGCACTTTCTCGCGAACTCCAACGAAAACGGCCGCATGTCGTCCAACTCGGTGTTCGACGAGCGCCTATTCTGGGAGTACTACTCGTTGCCCTTCCGCATGACCTTCCAGGCGACGGGCGCCAACGCGGTGATGGCGTCCTACAACGCCTGGAACGGCACGCCGATGACGATCCATCCGCTGCTGCGCGAGATCCTGATCGGCCAGTGGGGTGTGCAGCTCATCTCGGGTGACGGCGGCGCGGTTCAGAATCTCTGGGAGGACTTCAAGGTCGTTCCCGACCACAAGGCCGCGGTGGTCGCATCGTTGAAGGCCGGCATCAACCAGTTCCTGGACCGGGCGGCTGAAGAGCTGCGCGCGGCGGTCAACGACGGGCTGGTCACGGCGGCGGAACTCGACGAGGGGCTGCGCCGGAAGTTCCGCCTCACGTTCAAGCTTGGCCTGCTCGATCCGCCGGAGATGGTGCCGTACGCGAAAGCCAAACCCGGCCCGGCGCCGTGGGAGAGTGCCGAACACCTGACGGTCTCGAAGACGATGGCGCTCGAGTCGATCGTGCTGCTGAAGAACGCGGCGAAGACGCTGCCGCTACGAAAGAGCGGCCTGAAGTCGATTGCCGTCATCGGCCCCCGTGCCGACGGGGTGTACTGGGACTGGTACGGCGGCACGCCGCCGCACGCCATCACGCCGCTCCAGGGTATCCGCGATGCCGTCGGGCCGAACGTGACCGTCAACTACGCGGCAGACGATGAGGCCGGTGCGGCGGTCAAGGCGGCGTCGGCGTCCGACGTCGCGATCGTCGTCGTGGGCAACCACCCGACGTGCGGCCCCAACATGGGCCGGGAATGGACGCGCGACGGCAACACGGTGCCGTGCAAGGATCCGGGCGAGGGGCGAGAAGGACGCGACCGGGAGACGCTCGCGCTCGCGCAGGAAGATCTCGTCAGGAAGGTGCTCGCGGCGAATCCGAAGACCGTGATGGTGCTGGTGTCGAGTTTCCCGTACACCATCAACTGGTCCCAGGAACACGTGCCGGCCATCCTGCAGATGGCGCATTCGTCACAGGATCAGGGATGGGCGCTGGCGCAGGTGTTGTTTGGTGACTACAACCCCGGTGGGCACACGATTGCCACGTGGCCGGCGTCGGAGGCGCAGTTGCCGCCGATGATGGACTACGACATCCGCCACGGCCGGACGTACATGTATCTGAAGACCGCGCCGCTCTATCCGTTCGGGCACGGCCTGAGCTACACCACGTTCCAGTTCGCGAAACTCCGCACGGACAAACCGTCGATGGCTGCTGACGGCACGATCGTTGTCAGCGTCGATGTGACGAACACCGGCACGGTTGCCGGCGACGCCGTGCCGCAGCTCTACGTGAAACACACGACGTCAAAGGTCGAACGGCCGGCGATGCAACTGGTGGGCTTCAGCCGCGTTCACCTCGCGCCCGGACAGACGAAGACCGTTCAGATGCGCGTGAAGGCGTCGCAACTGGCCTACTGGGATGCGGCGAAGAAGTCACTGGAGGTCGAGCCGGAGTCGATCGAACTTCTGCTCGGGGCGTCGGCGGCTGACATCCGCCTGCGCGCGACCGCGGCGGTGAGGTAGCGGCTGAGCCGAGGAGAACTATGCAGTATCGTCAACGATCCCCGGCGCCAGGCGCCCCTCGCAGGTCGAGCAGAACTGCGCCGCCGCCGATCGCCCGCCGCTCTCCAGCGAGACGCTGGCCCGCGTGGGCGAGATCTACGACGCCCGCGTGCGGCCGCTCGTTCATCATCACTGGTAGGACTGGTCACACCATGACACGATTCCGCCTTGCCGCCCTGTTCGTCGGACTGGTTCCCGTCGTCCTTGGCGCGTCCGCCGGTTCGCCGGTCGGGCTGTTCAGCGACGCGGCCGACATCGGCAAACCCGCGATTGCCGGCGCCACGGCGTACGACGCTTCGCTGCAGCACTACCGCATGAGTGCGGGCGGTCTCAATATGTGGGGTACATCCGACCAGTTCCAGTTCGCCTGGCAGAAGATCAAGGGCGATTTCATCGTGCGTGCCCGCGTGGAGTTCGTGGGCATGGGCGTGGATCCCCATCGCAAGGCCGGCTGGATCGCCCGCGCCAGCCTCGATGCCGATGCCCCCTACGTTGACGCCTGCCTGCATGGCGACGGGCTCACGTCTCTGCAATACCGCCGACGCAAGGGTGCCGAGACCGAGCAGGTCACGCTGGACATCAAGGGTGGCGACGTCGTGCAGCTCGAGCGCCGCGGGAATACGTACATCTTCTCTTCGGCGCGCTACGGCGAGACCTTCACCACTGGTACCCTCGAACACCTCGACCTGGGGGACGAGCTGTTCGTCGGTCTGTTCCTCTGCTCCCATAACGCTGCCGTGAAAGAAGAAGTCATCTTCAAGGACGTGCGGATCACCATCCCGCCCAAGGCCGGCTACGTGCCGTATCGCGATTACATCGGCGCGCGTCTCGAAATCCTCAACGTCCACACGGGCAAGCTCGAGACCGTGCACAGCTCGCCCACGCAGTTCGAGGCACCCAACTGGACGTTGGACGGCAAGACGCTCATCGTGAATGTCAGTGGCCCGGGTCCCGCACGCGGCCAGCTCGAAACCTTCGACCTCGTGACGGGGGAGCGGAAACGCCTCGACACCGGGACGATCGGCCGCAACAACAACGATCACGTCCTCAACTTCGACGGCACGAAGCTCGGGGTGAGCATCCACACCCCGGGCGCCGACAACGGCCGCTCGGTTATCTACACACTGCCTGCGACCGGCGGCAACCCCGTGCGCGTCACGCCGAAGTCGCCATCCTATTTCCACGGCTGGTCGCCAGACGGCCGGTGGCTCGTGTATACGGGGGGCCGTCGAGAGACGCCCGACGCCAAGACCGACAAGTACGACATCTACAAGATCCCGGTCGAGGGTGGCGAGGAGATCCGTCTGACCAGGGAGGGCACACTGAGCGACGGCCCCGAGTTTACGCCCGATGGAAAGTACATCTACTTCAACTCCACCCGGAGCGGCCTGATGCAGATCTGGCGTATGAAGCCCGATGGGTCGGGGCAGGAGATGGTCACCAACGACGAGTTCAATAACTGGTTTCCCCACGTTTCGCCGGACGGCAAGTGGATCGTCTTCCTCTCCTACGGCCAGGATGTGAAGCCCGAGGACCATCCCTACTACAAGCAGTGTTACCTGCGCCTCATGCCCATCGCTGGTGGCACGCCGCGTGTTGTCGCGTACGTATTCGGTGGGCAGGGCACGATCAATGTGCCTTCCTGGTCGCCCGACAGCACGCGCGTCGCTTTTGTGAGCAACACGGACAACATCAAGTAGCCTGATATCCGCCCGCGCGCGACCGCGGCGATCAGGTGGCTCGAATCTCCACCACCGCGACCGTGTGAGGGGCCAGGTCCACGGCGAAGTCCTTCGCGTAGGTCATCGGCCGACCGACGGGCGCGATCGCGTCCGGGTGCTCCAGAGATGCCGTGTCTGTCAAACCGGCAGTGATGGTGTACAGCGTCACGACAGCCCGCTCGGGAACGCGGGCGCCTTGGAGACGCACGAGCAGTGTGTTCGGCGTCGACTCGAAGTTCACGGCTTTGATGACGATGCGGCGGGCATCGGGGCTGGCGGTGGCGATGGCGTCAACGGTGCCCTGGCGCCAGGACTCCGGCTTCATCGTCGCGACCTGGTCGAAGAAGGTCCGGCGATCCTGGATGTCGCGGAACGTGCCGCTCGTGGAGGCGAGGTAACGTTCGGCGTAATGCTGCCGGAACAGCTTCGCGACCGGATAGGCGCCGCCGGGGAACCACGAGACGTGGTCGTGGTAGATGAAGGACGTCCACGTGGGGTCGTCCGTGGTGTTCCGCAGCAGCAGGGCGGGGCAGGTCATGGTCACGCCGGGGCTGAGTGCCTCGTACATCATGAGGGAGCCGGCGGCGTGCAGGCCTGCGCGCCAGTCGTAGGTGCGTGCCAGATTCCACTCCAGGACGGCGATCTCGATGGCCGGATGCGCTGAACCGCGCACGTAGTCGCGAAGCTTGACGAGGTACTCGCGGATGCGGCGTATCCCGGTCTCGAACTGGTCGGGCTCGTACTCGTAGTTGTGGCAGCCGAGGATGTCGAAGTGATCGCCGGCGAGGTCGATCACCGTCTGGCTCCAGCCCATGTCGTTCGAGCGCTTCTGGCCACACGCCACGATCCGCGCCCGTGGAGCGATGGACCGAAGCCGGCTGCCGTAGACGTTGACGACCGCGGCGTACGCCTCGGGCGTGAAGCCGTTGTTCATCGGCTCGTTGTCGATCTGGAAAGACCGGACATCGTAGGGTTCGGGATGGCCGTTGGCGGCACGCAGGCGGCCCAGTTCCGTGGTGGGCGGGTCGTTGAGGTAACACACCCAGTCCATCGCGTACTGGACCGCGTCGGCTTCCGTACTTGGCGCGGCCAGGACGATCAAGGGCTCGGTGTCGAGCGTCCGGCACAGCGTGAGGAACTCCTCCGTGCCGAAGCCGTAGTAGTCCGAGTAGCCGCCCCACATCTGGTTGGGGTGATAACGACGCGACACGTAGGGGCCGATGCCGTCCTTCCACTTGTAGGTGGACGCGAAGGACCCCCCGGGCCAGCGGATGAACGCCGGGGCGAGATCGCGCAGTGCTTGCACGAGGTCGGGCCGGAGGCCGCTGTTGCGGCGGACGTCCGCTCGCATCATGGAGACGAAGTCGAGGAGCAGTGCCCCGGTACCGGTCGCCGCGATCTCCACCGACGCGTGCGTGTCCCTGACTGGACTCGTGAAGCGGAAGGGGACCTCCTGCCAGTCGGTCCCCTTGACCCCGCGGAGCGGCACCGAGGCGATCGGCGTGCCTTGCGCACTGGCAATGCTGAGGGTCAGTTGCGGCGCACCGGCCTCGGGCTTGATCCAGACCGAGCCGTCGTACTCCCGGCCGGCATCGACGAAGATGCGGCCCTGACGGATCCCGGCACGGCCGCGATCGATCCGGAGGCGCACGCTCTTCCGCCCGTTTCTGAAGTCCACTTCGACGAGTTCGACGCGGCCGCGATCGGCGAACGGTTTCCAGTACGTCTCGAAATCCTGGCCTTCGAACCCGCCGCCCTGGAGTTGCTCAGCGAAGAGACCGTCCTCGACCGAGTGGTTGATGTGCTCCAGGAAGTGGCCGTAGATCCTGCGGTCGATCGGCGCGCTGGCCCGGTCGGTATCGACGAGCAGGATCGCGACCCCAGGCATCTGCTCTGGCGCCTGCCCCGGCGATGCGAGATCGAAAGGCTCGGTTCCGCGTTCGACCCCGGTTCGTTGGGGGGATGCGGCAGCGGCCGCGGCGACCGGGGTGAGGAGAAAGGTGCGTCTGTTCATCGTTCGCGTGATTATAGCGGCACGGGTGAGCGGTGATGGACCGAGCGCGAGCAGCCGACTCGAGACCGTCCGGTTCGTGCTACCGCAGCGGTCGCCCGGCCCGGACCTGGGCCAGCTCCTGCTCGAGCGCGGCCACCAGGCCGTCCGGGCCTCCCTGGCGGGCGAGCGCCAGCGCCTGCTCGAGGACGGCCGATGCCAGATCGAACCGGCCCATCTCCGCGTACGCCGCACCGAGCGCTTCGAGCGCGATCGGGTCGCGCCCGCCAGACAGCTCACGGGCGCGCTCCGCCAGCGTCGCGGCCCGTGCGCCGTTCCGCACATCGTCTCTCGGCGACGTCGCCAGGAACCAGGCGACGAACCGCAGCAGCACCGGGTTGTCCGGCGTCGCCGCCAGCACCGTCTCGAACTCGCGTTTCGCGGTCGCGGGATCGCCCGCGCGCAGCAACGACTCCGCCAGCAGCGCCCGGGCGTCGGTCAGGCCAGGATCGAGCTGCAGCGCGCTTCTGAGGTGTTCGATGCCGTCGGACATCCGCCCGGACGCGCACAGCGAGGTGCCGAGAAACATGTGGGCGTGGGCCTTCATCGGAGTCGCGCCCGGCAGCGCGAGAACCGCGCGCAGGTGAGGCTCGGCCTCGGCGAACCGCTGCTCCGTGACCAGCACCGAACCGAGCGCGAGACGCGCCGGCGCATTGGCGGGGCGCCTGGCCACCGTCTCGGCCATCAACGTCTCTTCACTCCAGTAGAGCGTGTTGCGGTCGCGAGTCATCACGGCGAAGACCACGACGATGACCGCGACGGCCAACACGCCGGCCATCTCGGCCCGTCGTCGACCTGGCTCGCGGAGCCCCTGCGTGATGAGAAGGTAGCCGCCGACGACCAACAGCGCCACCACGGCGGTGAGCGGGAGATACATCCGATGCTCGGCCGCGACCTCGGTGGCAATCGGCAGGAGGCTCGACGTCGGAGCCAGCACGAGGAAGAACGTGGCGGCGACGAATCCCGCAGGGTGACGGCGGGCAACCAGCCAGCCAGTCCCAACGACCGCCGCCGCCAGCGCGCCAAACTGCGGAGCCACGCTCACGAAGCCTGGCACCGCCTCCCAGCGATAGTCGAAGACCAGCGGATAGGGGACGACGGCGAGACGCAGGTAGTGCACGATCACCGCCGCCTGGGTCCGCAGGTACGACCATGGCGTCCAGCCGTCCAGCCAGAAGCCGGCTGCCGGACGGAGGTCGAGCGATACGAGCCAGGCGAGCAGCAACCACGTCGCCGCCAGTCCGGCGTACAGCGCCCGCCGCCGACGCCACGCGCCTGGCTCCGCGAAGGTCCAGTCCCACAGCACCACGGCCAGCGGGGCGGTCACCATCGACTCCTTGGTCCCCATCCCCAGCAGGCACGCGACAACCGCCCCGGCAGCCCACCATCGTGGTCTCGAACCGCCAGCTCCCGCCCTGACTGCGCAGTAGAGCGTCAGGAGATAGAAGAGGCTCATCAGCGACTCGACGCGCTGCACGAGGTAGGTGACGGCCGGCGTGGTGAGCGGATGGACAACCCAGATTGCGGCGACGGCGAACGCGATCGGGCCGGCAGCCCGACCGGCCGTCTCAACGAGCGCCCGTGTCTGCAGTGTCCGCCCGACGGTGCCGAAGAGCGCCAGGGCGGCGAGGATGTGGATGGCCAGGTTGACGGCGTGATAGCCCCACACGTTCCTGAGGAACCGTGCGGCGGCGTCCGGCGAACCGGATCCGTCGCGAGGCTTCATCGTGTCGCGGACCGCGGCCGGCGCCAGCGCGTAGTTCAGGGCGAAGGTGAGGCTCGCGACGGGCCGCGCGGAGAGCGTGGTGTCGTGCGGCGCCCCCATGGCCTCGCTGAGAGGCCAGAGCGACCGGATGTGCGGATTCTCGACAATCGTCGCCAGGTCGTCCCAGACGAACACGCCGCGGAAGCTGGTGGCATAGGCCCACGAGCCGAGCGTGACAAGCACGACGGCGAAGAACATCGGCACACGGCGGCGTGCGGAGGCTGGCGGCGTCGCGGCTGGACGTCGGCGAGACATCTCGCTACATAGTACCCGCGTTGCCGTCAGGTGCAGCCCTGCCGAAACGTTTGCGCGTCGATGTGGCTTCGCGGTACCTTCCCAAGCGCATGCCGAGTCATGGCCTTCGCGCCGCTGGGGCGGTTCGAGCCGCGCTCTTCCTCGTTGCGCTCTGGCTGACAGGCCCGGGGCGAGTGCTTGCCGCGCAGACGTCTGAGTCCCCTGCCGCGCTGGCCGCCCGGGCGCGGGAGGCCGCGACGGCCGATCCGTCGCTCGCGATTCGGCTCGCGGAGCAGGCCCTGGCCGCCTTGCCGGCTGGGGATCCTCGCGCGGAACTGGTGGCGCGCGCCGCGATGGCCGAAGCACAGGCGGCCCAGGGGGACTCGCCTGCCGCCCGAGAGGCGGCCGAGCGCTGGTTTGCGCTGGCGAACCGCCATGGCGCCGCCGTTGATCGGGCCGAGGCCGCGATTCACCTGGGGTGGTTCCACACGCGGGTCGCCGAATACGATCGGGCCCTCGCCCGCTTCGTCGAGGCGCTGGGCGGAGACGGCCTCGCCGGGCATCCCAGGCTCCGCGCCCTGGCGCTGCACGGCATCGGCCGGGTACACGGGACCAGGGGCGCGCCGGACCAAGCCGTCGAACCGCTCGAGGAGGCCCGCCGCATTTTCGGAGAACTCCGGGACGCCGACAACGGCGCAGAAGTCACCGGGGCGCTGGGCGTCACCGCCGCGATGAGGGGACAGCTCAAGGTAGCCGAGGGGTACTTCCTCGAGGCCCTCTCGACGTTTCGCCGCCTCGGCCTCGAGCGAAAAGAACTTGTCGTCATCGCCAATCTGGCGGTGCTTCGAGACGAAAGCGGCGATGCTGCGGGCGCGCTGCGGGACCAGCGGCACGCCCTCGGCCTCGCGCAGGCCCTGCGATCTCCGAAGGACATTGCCCTGGCCCGGCTCAACATCGGCGAACTCGAGGCCAAACTGGGCCGGCCCGCCGAGGCCATTCCGCATTTCCTCGAGTCTCTCCGCCTGAGCCGCGAACAAGGCGCCCGGCAGCTGGAATCGTGGTCGCACGAGAATCTCTCGACCGCGTACGAGCGCGTCGGAGACTATCGTCGGGCGCTCGACCACGCCCGTCAGTTCCGCGCCCTGCGAGATGCCATGTTCAGCGACGAGAGCGCCGCGCGGCTGGCCGAGATGGAGGCGCGGTACCGGGCGGAGGCGCGCGATCGCGAAAACGCGCGGCTTCGCACCGAAGTCGAACTGCAGCGGGCCGTGCGGCGCCGGGACACCGCCGTGCGCGCGGCGCTCATCGCGGGATTCGTCGCGGCGATGCTTCTCCTGGCGGCCCTGGGCAGCCGGTACGTCGTGACCCGCCGGCACCACCGGGAACTCGCCGAGCGCCACGCGACCATCTCGCAGCAGAAGGCCGAACTCGAAGCCTTGCGTGACGCCCTCGAGGCGCGGGTGGTGGAGCGCACGGCCGAGCTGGCTCGTATCAACGCCGACCTGCGTCAGGAAATCGCACAACGCGAAGTCCTGGAGAGCGAACAGGAGCGTCTCCAGGCCCGGTTTCTCCACGCCCAGAAGATGGAAGCCGTCGGCCTGATGGCCGGAGGCGTGGCGCACGACTTCAACAACATCCTTACTGGCATCGGCATGTCGTGCGAACTCGCGCTGCAGGACGTGCCGCCCGACCACCCGGCCGGAACCGCGTTGCGGGAGGTCCTCGATCTCTCGCAGCGTGCCGCGCACCTCACGCGCCAGTTGCTCGCGTTCAGCCGCAAGCAGTTGCTCCGGCCCGAGCCGATTCACCTGCACGCGCTCGTGGACCACAGTCTCCGGATGCTGCGCCGGATCATCGGCGAGAACATCGAGATCCGGTTCACGCCCGGCGCGGCGGTCGATGCCGTGCAGGCCGACCCGTCGCAGATGGAGCAGGTGCTCGTGAACCTGGCGGTGAACGCGCGGGACGCCATGCCCAAAGGCGGGCAACTGCTGCTCGAGACGACGGTCGAGAGGCTGACCGAGCCTCTCACGGTGGCGGCCGAAGATCCGCTGCCCGCCGGGGACTACCTCGCCCTCAGGGTCACGGACACCGGGACTGGCATGGACGAGGACACGCTCGCGCGGATCTTCGAGCCGTTCTTCACCACGAAGCCGGCGACCCGCGGCACTGGCCTCGGCCTGTCAACCGTCTACGGTGTCGTGCGTCAGCACGGCGGCACGGTTCAGGTGGCGTCACGACTTGGGGAGGGCAGCACGTTCACGGTGCTGCTGCCGCTGCTGCGCGCGGATGCGGATGCCGGGAGTGCAGAGGCCCGCTTCCGGCAGCCTGAGGAGGCGCGGACCGGGGCCGGCGGCGTCACCCTTCTTCTGCTCGAAGATGACGACAGCATCCGAGAATTGCTGGAGCGGGTGCTCGTCATGCACGGCTGCCGGGTATTCGCGGCGCGGACCCCCGACGACGCCGTGGCGCTGCTCGATGAGCACGGCGCCTCGATCCGCCTCCTGCTCAGCGACGTCGTCCTCACGGACCGCAGCGGGCCGGACTTCTACCGTGACCTCCTGGCACCGCGGTTCCCGGGCATCCGCGTGCTGTTCATGTCGGGGTACGCCGACGCGGAGGTGCTCGAGACCAGCGTCACGCGGCACGGCTACCCATTCATCGCGAAACCGTTCTCGCCGGCCCAGGTGGTGGAGGCGGTCCACGCGGCGCTGGCCTCGAGCTGACGTATCATCCGCAGGGTGTGCTCCGCCGCAGGAGGCGCAACCATGAGTGAGTCGCACCGGGTCACCTTGCTGGGAACCGGCTTCATCGGCAACTTTTACACGTCCACGCTCCACGCGCATCGGCGCCGCGACCGCGTCCACACGGTGTGCGCGGCCACTGACGCCGAGGCGAAGGCGTTCGCGTCCCGCTGGGGCATTCCGCGCGCGACGACGGACATGAAGAAGGCCGTGCGCGACCCCGAGACCGACATCGTCGTCGTGGCCCTGCCCAACGACCTGCACAAGAAAGCCGTACTGTTGGCGGCGGACGCCGGCAAGGCCGTGCTTTGCACGAAGCCGCTCGCGCGAACCGCGGCGGAGGCGCTCGAGATCCTCGAGGCTGTCGAGAGGGCCGGCGTCTTCGCCGGCTACCTCGAAGACCTGGTGTACACGCCCAAGACGCTGAAGTCGCTGGCGTCGGTTCGCGCCGGGGCACTCGGCAAAGTGCTGTGGGTCCGGTCGCGCGAGACCCACCCGGGCCCGCACAGCGCGTGGTTCTGGAACAAGAAGGTCGCCGGCGGCGGCGCCATCGTGGACATGGGCTGCCACTGCATCGAGATCATCCGCAACTTCGTCGGCAAGGATGTGCGGCCCGTCGAGGTGATGTGCACGGCGGACACGATGGTCCACCCCATCGACGCCGAAGATTCGGGCATCGGCCTGATTCGTTTCGAGAACGGCGCCATCGGGCAGTTCGAAGTGAGCTGGACCTTCCGTGGCGGCATGGATCTGAGAGACGAGGTGGCGGGCACCGAAGGTACCATCTGGCTCGATCACTTCCTCCGCACGGGCTTCGAGATGTTCACCGCCAGGGGGCAGGGCGGCTACGTCGCCGAGAAGGCCGAGACCGAGAAGGGCTGGCTGTTCCCCGTGGGCGACGAAGCGCACGAACTGGGCTACGCGCACATGTTCTCCGACATGTTCGACGCGCTCGATGAGAAACGCGCGCCGATGGAGACCTTCCACGACGGTCACGTCGTCAACGCGATTATCGACGCGTGTTACCGGTCGGCGGCGTCGAAACGCTGGGAGCCGATCGCCCTCGAGCGATGGCACGCCGGCCCGACGCGCGCCCGAGGCGCAGCCGCCGGGCGCGCGCGGTCCGCGTCATCGCGGCCCAGAGCGATCGTCATCAAGGAAGAACACCTGCCCGACGGCAGCACGAAGTTGATCGTGAAGGACCCGAAGACCGGTCGCATCTCGCAGCGGGTGACGAAACGCTGAACGGACCGCGCGAGGGGACGAGGAAGAACGATGCCGACGCCCGACGAGAAGACGCCCACGACCCGGAGCAGGCAGCGCGTGCTGGACACGCTGGCGCACCGTCAGCCGGATCGCGTGCCGATCGACTGCGGCAGCACGGGGGTGACGGGGATTCACGTGACCTGCGTCGCCGAGTTGCGCGACTACTACGGGCTCGAGAAACGCCCGATCAAGATCCACGAGCCCTACCAGATGCTGGGTCTCGTCGAAGACGACCTGCAGCAGGCGATCGGCCTCGACGTCGAGGGGGTCCTCCCGCGCAGCACGATGTTCGGGTTCCCCGTCGACCACTGGAAACCGTGGCGATTCAACGGCCGCGACGTGCTCGTGCCGGGCCGGTTCGAGATCGACGAAGATACGAACGGCGACACGATCATCTATCCCAAGGGCGACCGCACGGCGCCGCCGAGCGGCCGGATGCCGAAGGGTTTCCACTTCTTCGACACCATCATCCGCCAGGAACCTCTGGACGATGAGACGTTGAAGCTGGAGGACAACCTCGAGGAATTCGAGCCGCTGAGCGAGGGTGATCTCGACGGGATGGCTTCGGACGCCGCGGCCGCGCGAGCGACCGGCCGCGCCGTCATCGCGAGCGTGGGCGGCACCGCGCTCGGTGACATCGCGCTCGTCCCGGCGCCGTTCCTGCCCTACCCGAAGGGCATCCGCGACGTTGCCGAGTGGTACATGTCGCTGAAGAGCCGTCGCGAGTTCATCCACAGGCTGTACGCCAGGCAGACCGAGATCGCGCTCGCCAACCTCGAGCGCGTGCATCGTCGCATCGGCGACACGGTGGATGTCCTCTTCCTGTGCGGCACGGACTTCGGCACGCAGACGTCGAGTTTCTGCTCGATCGAGACCTTCCGTGAGTTGTGGCTGCCGTACTACAAGCAACTGGGCGACTGGATTCACGCGCACACGCCCTGGAAGGTGTTCAAGCACTCGTGCGGTTCGGTCGAGCGGTTTTTCGAGTCGTTCATCGATGCCGGGTTCGACATCGCGAATCCGGTGCAGTGCTCGGCAAGAGGCATGGAGCCGGAGTTGCTGAAGGCGAAGTACGGGGACCGGCTCGTGTTCTGGGGCGGCGGTGTGGACACGCAGAAGACGCTGCCGTTCGGCACGCCGGCCGAGGTGCGCGAGCAGGTACTCCGCCGCTGCGAGATTTTCGCGCCCGGCGGCGGCTTCGTCTTCAACACCATTCACAACATCCAGGCAGACACGCCCGTGGCGAACATCGTGGCGATGTTCAACGCGGTGCACGAATTCAACGGGCGGAGGTGAGGGCGGCCATGGCCGATCTCGACAGGCTGTTCCAGGCGGTGCTCAACGGCGATCCGAAAGCCGCGGCCGCGGTGGCGCGTGAAGCGACGGGCGAGGGGATGGACCCGCTCGTGCTCATCCAGGGCACGATGATGCCCGCGATGGACGAGGTCGGTCGGCGATTCGAGGCCGGCGACTACTTTGTACCCGACCTGCTGCTCTCGGCGCGGGCCATGAAGGGCGCGCTCGACCTGCTGAAGCCGCTGTTGGCCGGCCGGGACGTGGCGTCCGCCGGGACGGTCGCCATCGGCACGGTGCAGGGCGATCTCCACGACATCGGCAAGAACCTCGTCGCGTCGTTGCTCGAAGGCGGCGGCTTCGACGTCATCGACCTCGGCACCGACGTGAATCCCCAGAAGTTCGTGGACGCGATCCAACTGCAGGGCGCGCAGGTCGTGGCGCTCTCGGCGTTGCTGACGGTGACGATGGGATCCATGAAGAAGACGGTGGAGGCCCTTGAGGCCGCGGGTGTGCGTGATAAGGTCAAGGTGATGATCGGCGGCGCGCCGGTGTCGCAGGAGTACGCCGACGAGATTGGGGCGGACGGATACAGCGAGAACGCGGGTGCTGCGGTGGCGCTCGCGCGCCGGTTGTGCGGCGCCGCATGAGAATCGCCCTCATTGGCTGCGAGGTCGTCCTGCGCGAGCTGTGCGACGCGGTGGTGCGTTCGCCGCACCCGGTGGACCTCGAGTTCCTGCCGAAGGGGCTGCACGACTCAGGCGCGAAGGCGATGCGCGAGACGATCCAGGCGCGGATCGACGTCGCGGACGCCGGCCCCGCCGAGGCCATCGTGCTCGGCTACGGCCTGTGCGGAACGGGACTCGCCGGCGTCGCGGCCAGGACGAAACCGCTGGTCCTCCCCAGGGCGCACGACTGCATCACGCTGCTGATGGGCAGCCGCCGGCGGTTCGACTCGTACTTCACCGATCATCCCGGCGTGTACTACCGATCGGCGGGATGGGTCGAGCGCGGGCAGGATCTCGTGCCCATGGCCCGCGATCGCTCCGGCGTCACCTACACGCTCGACGCGCTCGTCGAGCGGTACGGCCAGGACAACGGTGCCTTTCTGTACGAAGAACTGACGCGGTACCACCACACGTACTCGGGCCTCACGTACATCGCCACGGAGATTGACCCGGACGATCGGTTCGAAGCCTCCGCTCGCGGCGAGGCGGCGACGCACGGGTGGCGTTTCGAGCGACTCGACGGCGACCTGTCCCTGTTCCGCCGGCTGCTCGCCGGCGACTGGACCGACGATGACTTCCTGGTCGTGCCGCCGGGAGGCACGATTGCCTTCGCCGGTGATCAGGGGGTGGTGAAGGTGGAGATGACACCCCCGCCGCGCCGGGGGGATCACGGATCCCCGGATCGATGATGTCCGTCGGCGTTCCGAAGGAAACGGTAAGGACACGGGCACGCCGCGGTGGCTAGACTGGCGTCCGTGAGCCCTCGGGCCGCCGAGTCGCCGTGGCGGCGACCGCGCGCGGGCCACGTCAGGGAGCCAGATCATGCGCGACGCCACGAGGGTGCTGTGCGGCATGCTGATGGTGGTTCAGGTCGGTACCAGCGCCGGCCGAACGGCTGCGGCGCAGGAGCGCGCCGGTCTGCGCGAGCGCGCCGTCGTCGAGCAGACGATCCGGGATGCGATCGGGTGGGCGCTCACGAAGGACCGCGCCCGCCTCGAACGTATCATCAGTCACGGTCCCGATCTGTTCATCATCAACCCCGACGCGGCCACGATCGCGGGTTGGCCGGCCTTCGAGAAGAACTTCCAGGTCTGGATGGACCCGCGGTTCAAGGCCACCAGTTTCGACGTGCGAGACCTTCGCGTGACCTTCTCGGGCGGTGGTGACGTGGCGTGGTTCTCCGCCGTCCTCGACGACCTCGCGGAATGGGAGGGCCGGCCTGTCGGATGGAGGGACACGCGGTGGACGGGTGTGGTGGAACAGCGCGACGGCCGATGGGTGATCACGCAGATGCACTTCTCGTTTGCGGCCGGGGGACCCCGCGCCCGGGTGTCGGCGTCCGATCGCACCGGCCCGCTCCTCGGTCAACGCGCCCCGGGTACGACACCTGATCTGTTTGCCCCCGGGATTGTCAGCACCGGCGGGATCGAGCGAGACCTCGCCATCACGCCGGACGGCCGGGAGATCTATTTCGGCGTGGCCGGGCCCGGGTACCTGTTCTCGACCGTCATGGTCACCCGCCTTGTCGACGGTCGATGGACGGAACCCGCCGTGGTGCCTGGTCTCGATGATCCGCGCTACCTGAACCTGGAGCCGGCTCTCTCGCCCGATGGAAACACGCTCTACTTCCTCTCGAACCGCCCGGACGAGACGACCGGCATGCCGGCCGGCAATCAGGACATCTGGTTCCTGACGCGGACGCCGACGGGCTGGAGCGCCCCGCGCAATCTTGGCGCGTCCGTGAACAGCGCGGCGCCAGAGTACTTCCCCTCCGTCACGCGCGACGGGACGATCTACTTCACCCGCGAAGATCAGCCGGGCAGCCGGGCGTCGACGATCTGGCGCGCCCGGAGGCGGGACGGCGGCTATGCACCTGCCGAGCGGCTACCGCGCCAGGTCAATTCGGGGACATCCCAGTACAACGCGTTTATCGCGCCTGACGAGAGCTACATCATCGTGCCGACCGACGGCCGCCCCGACTCGTTGGGCGGATGCGACTACTACATCGTATTCCGCAACCCCGACGACCGGTGGAGTGAGCCGATCAACCTCGGGCCGGCCATCAACACGCGGGGAACCCAGGAGCACTCGCCCTACGTGAGCCCGGACGGCAAGTACTTCTTCTTCATGTCGTCGCGGATGGCGCGGCCCGAACGGCTGACGGCCGAATGGGTGCGCGAGGTCCACGCGCAACCCGGCAACGGCAACAGCGACATCTACTGGGTGGACGCAAGCGTCGTCACCGGACTGCGCGCGAAAGCGGTCTGGCCCCAGCGGCCCTGAACGCCTCAGTCTCTTCGATCGCGGTCTGGTGGTGCCGGCGCGGCGGCTTCCCAGTGTCGGCTAGCGCTTCGCGTAGCGTCTGGACGTCCCGTTGTAGTGGATGATCCGGATGCCCGTGACGGCCCCGTCTTCCACGATGAACTCGAGTCGGTTGTTCTCGTCGGACGCAAACACGAACGTCCGCTCGGACATGGGAATCAGCGTCTCTTTGTCCCCGACGTCGCGTTGATAGAACAACCCGCCGCCTTCGACGCCGATCGTCCGGTTTCCGAACCGCCCCGCATACGAGTTCATGAGGCCACGGTCCAATGGGTACGGTGTGATCAGGGCCTTCAGCCGCTCGAGGCTCCACGCGACCTCCGTCATGTGGGGCTCGATCCCCGCCACCTTCTCGAAGCACGCCAGCGCCTCAGGCAGCTCCTGCCGCGCCTGGTGGAGCATGGCGAGCGCGCTCCACGCCCGAGCGTCGTTGGGATACAGCCGCGTGTTCAGTTCGGAGACGGCGACCGCTTCATCGACTCGCCCCATCGAGGCGAGGTCGAACAGGGCGAACGAGACCAGGTCGAACGGTGCGTACGGGAACCAGTTCTGGGGCGGACCATGGAGCGCCACGCGGCGATCGTATTCGGACCGAAACGCGGGCACGCCATCGGCTCTCAGGATGTCCTTCAGGGAGCGGGCGCGACCGGTCAGGATCGCCTGCAGGGCCGGGTCCTCTCCCGAGAAGAACGCCTTCGCCGTCGTCGGCACGTAGACGTCAGGCGGGTAGTACCCGCGGTCATCCGTGGCGTGGCCCTCCTGCCAGCACATCGTGGAGACGTCCACGAACAACCGGCTGTGCGGCAGCGTGAATTTGAACACATCCGAGCACCAGTTCAACGGTCCGGCCGTGATGTCGCCAACGGTGACGGCCTCCGTGTGCTTGAGCATCAGCCCGACGAAATAGGTCGCGGCGCTGAACGTCTGAGGCCCCGTGATGATGTAGAGCCTGCCTCTCGGAAGCTGGGGCCCGCGTTTGACGAATTCGTGGATCAGCGGTTTCAGGAGGTTCCCGTTTCCGCCCTCGTTGAACCGCACATCGATGACGAACCTGTCGATCTCCCGCGCGTGAGAGTCGAATGTCGCGAAGAGCGACTCGACGAAGCGCGGAAAAGGCGGATCCCCGGAGTCCGATACGTCGTTGAACTGGACGTAGAGGAGTCGCTTCTCGGCCGAGAACTCGAACCAGTAGTTGTCCATGCCGGACCACCACCGTCGGAGGTGGCGGGGCAACGGACTCGCGCCACGGTCGAAGACGGTGGCCGTCGGCCCGAACGTCGGCACGGCGTTCCTGACCCATGCCCACTTGAACGTGACGTTCCATTCGGCGGAGTCGATGGTCACACGCCTGCGTTCGCCGGTGGATAGCTGCACGTCCAGCCGCACGCGTTCGTCGGTGGGCACGATCCCGAGGGCCCGCAGGATCGCGGCGTTCGACAGGAAGTTGGGCGCAATCCGGGCCACACCGTGGTGGCTGTCCGGCGAGACGATGGCACCGACGGCGGCGTACACCTCCTCGACGCCCCTGTCTTCAATGCGAAGAACTCGAGCTCCCAGGCAGTGTGACAGGTCGGCGCGTGCAGCCGTAATGAAGACGCCATCGGCGAAGTGCTCGAGGCGAACGGGGAACCACCGGTTGAATCGAGGCTGGGCGTTCAACCAGATCCGGGTGTGGCCGTCGTGCAGGAGGGAGACCAGCCCCATGAGATCGACGGCGATCTGCTCGTCGGTTCTGCCAGCGGCTCCCCGCTTGATGTGATCGGCCCGTTCCAGGAACGCCTGCTTCGACACTCTCAGCCATGGCCGCGGATGGTACGTTTCGATCTTCTGGACCAGAAGGTCGATGTCACGATCCCAGCTGGACTGTTCTGCAGATCCGCATGCCGCCACGCCCAGCACCAGGAACCACGCAACGACTCGAAGTGTCGGACGCATCAGTCACCCCGCTCTCCGAGAGAACGCCGTCATGCGACCCTCTCAGCGTCAACACCAGCGCTGGATGAATCCGTCCCGGCAGCCTGACTCTGGTCTCCTGCCGCGGTGCTGAACGCCTCAGTCCCCTGCCTCGCGGCCAGGACGAGGGCGGCGCCGCTCCCCCCGGGCGATTCCGGTACCATACGGCGTGATGCGGTAGACGAGGATCGCAGCCTCATCGTCGTCGGGCAGGAAGTACGCGCGCAGCCCATCCGGGGCCGCCTCGAAGTAAGACGCGTTCCGCGTCAGCACGTGGCCCGCTCCCGTACGTATCGTGACTGGCACCTGGTGCAGGGGCCTGGCGTCGGCCAGGCTCACCAGGTCGAGCCCGCCGAACAGAACCGGCGCTGAGTCCCCGCCGCCGTCGAGTTCAACGAGACCCGTGCACACCATGCGCAGGCGGCCCGCGAACTTGCAGTCCTGGTAGTCCACGTAGTGCGAGGGATTGTCGCGAGGCGGCAATACGGGCACGAAGTCGGCCGTCATCGCCGGATCCTCCGCAGGAATCCGCCACCGGTAGAACCGGCGCGAGCCCCAGTTCAACCCGTGCAGGACCCGCGCTTCCGAATCGACGGCGACCGCACCGATATGATCCGACGTGCGGAGCACGGCCACGGCCCGCATGGTGACCGGGTCCACCCGGTACACGATTGAGCGGCTGTTTGGCCTGTACTCGGCGACCGGAACCCAGAGGCTCCGTCCGTCGAAGTCCATGCCGCCGGGATGGTACATGGGGCCTTCACCCACCACGACGTCGGCGGCGATGTGGCCCGCCCGCGTGATGCGGAACAGGTGCCCGACTCCGGATCCGGCCGTCCGGTCGATGCCTGCTTCATCCGGTTTGTCGAATCGCTTCGGCGGGACGGTGACCTCGACGGACGATACGAAGAACTCATCGCCGATCTTGACCATGCCCTGGGGATGGAACACGCGGCCGTCGACGCGAATTGATGGTTCGGGCTTCCAGGCAGACGCGCGGGTCAACTGTGGGACGCGCGCCGCGACGTCGGGGGACTGCGCGCCGGGTCCGTGCGCCAGGAGAGCAGCGCACGCGAGTCCAACAATCGCCGACGGCCTCATCGGGACGAACCTCGCAGCGGACGGTCCATTTCGTGTGACCTCGGCCGCAGCCGCTCGATGAACGTCGCATCCGCCCACCGGGGGCCTTCCCCCATCCGCACGAGGAAGAAGTACTTCCCGTCGGCCGAGACGACCGGCAGGATCCCGGCGAACTCGACACCGAGGCTGATCGGCTGGCCCCACCGCCCCTGCGTGTCGCGGAAGCTGACGTGGAGATCCTGCATGCCCCGGACGAAGAGCAGGTAACTGCCGTCGGGCGCGACGTAGGGGAAGCTGGCGTCCGGGCCGATCGTCGACAGGAACTCGGGCTCGGTGTACCGGCCGTCCACCAGGCGCGAGGCGAAGAGTCCCCGGGCGCCGGCCCAGGTCGACGAGAAGTAGACGGTGCCAGCCCGATCGACGGAGAACTGCCAGTGATGCGGGGGCCGGTTCACGACCGCGTCGAGAGGCCGAGGATTCGTCCACCCCTTCGGCCCCTTGTCCCACACCCAGATGTTCTCCTTGCCCGCCGGCGTCCCTCCAGGGAGCGGCCGATCGGACATGTCGTAGAGGCGCTGGCCGTCAGGATGGAAGAAGGGCACGTCCTGGAGCGCAACCCCGTCGAAGACTGCCCGCGTCGGGTAGGTCCAGCGGCCGCCCACTAACCGGGATACGTACGTCCGGTCGGTGCTGTAGCCCTCGGCCCTCGCCGGGATCATCACCGACCAGAAGGCTTCCGTCCCGTCCGGCGAGAATACGACGTTCGAGTGCAGGCCGTAGCGTGCGGAGACGATTCCCGGGGCGAAGACCTCGGCCGCGGTTCCGGGCGTCTTCTGCCCCAGGTACGGCCCGCGGAGTTCGGGAAACTGCGGCGGCGCCTTGTCGGCGCCCTTCCCGGCCAGCAAAGCGACCGTGGCGGCGTCGGCGTTGTCTTCGGCGAGGTTGAAGGCCGTCTGCCCCATGACCGTGCGGGCGTCGATGGACGCCCCGCGGGCGAGCAGCGTCCCGACGGCGTCGGCACGGCCCATGTCGACCGCGAAGTGCAGCGGTGTCCATCCGTTCGCATCCCGGCGGTTCACGTCGTATCGCCGCTCGAGGATGGCCGCGATGATGGGCGCCGCCCCGCCCTCGGCCGCGCTGTGCAGGAGCGTCCGGCCCTGGGCCGGCTCGGCCGGCAGGTCGACACCCTTCTCGACCATTCGCCGGAAGAGGTCGGCGAGGCCTTTCGAGACCGCGTTGTCGAGGACCCACCGGCCCTTGGGTGGAGCGACGGGGACGGCCGCGCCCCGGGTCAGCAGCAGGTCCACGATGTCCCGGCTGCCGCGCCAGGATGCGAGCGACAGGGCCGTGTCGTTCGCCTTGTCGGCCGCGTCGATGTCGGCGCCAAGGTCGAGCAGGGCCCCAATCACGGCCACCCCCCGCATCTCCCGGGCGGCGACGATGAGCGGCGTCCGCCCGTACCGGTTGCGGCGCTCGATGTCTGCCTTCCGGGTCACCAGGAGACGAAGGGCGTCGGCTCGCCGCCCCATTGCCGCGGCGTGGAGCGGCGTGCCGCCGTCACCCCCGGCGACGTTGACGTCGGCGCCGGCGTCGAGCAGCACCGTCATGCCGGCGACATCTCCCCGGGACGCGAAGAGATGCAGGGGGGCCGCCCCGCTGTTGTCGGCCGCGTTGACGGCGGCGCCCCGCTCGACCAGCAGACGCACGAGCGCCGGCGAAGCACCCCGGGCTGCCACGTGCAGCGGCGTCGCGCCCGATTCGTCGCGGGCGCTCACGAGCGCGGGGGACTTGTCGAGCAGCGCCCTGACGACGTCCACGTTGCCGGATCTGACGGCATCGTGAATCTCGGCCGCGGAAGCGGGATGGCCGGCCAGAAGCAGCGCGACGCACACGGCCCAGCGAATCGTCGTCATGGCGGCAGACCTCCGGCGCCTATTGTCGCCTGAGTCGGTCGCGGGAGACATTACCGCCGCCTTCGGAAACGTTCCGTTCAGCGGGCCGGGACGGATCAGGGGCGTAATTGCCTCGCGCTGGCCATTCGTGGCTCGCGGCGCTACCATCAGCCCGTCACACGCCGCGGAGGTAGACCATGCGCGCGACCGCGAGCTGGCGGAGCTTCCTGGCCATCTTCAGTCTGTCGTTCGGCGTCTTTCTCTTCATCCTCTCGAAGTTCCCAGCAGAGGCGGTGCGCCCGACGATGGAGTGGGAAGCGCCGGCGGTGGCGCTGACCTTGGCGCAACGGGGGGAATTCGGGGATCCCTACGCATTGCCGACGGGGCCGACCGCCCACCTTCCGCCGCTTCCGCCAGTCATCAACGCCGTCATCTACACGCTTGTCGGTGCCACGGCCGCGGGGGGCTACGTGGCCTGGGCGCTGGTGGGCGCGGTGTGGGCGATCCTGTGGGGCCTGTTGCCGTGGTTGTCCGGTCGGCTCGGCTTCCATCCCCGCGCCGGCATCATTGCCGGTGTGGCGTGTGCGCTGATTCCCGCGTGGCCGGGTCACGGCGAAGATCTCGCCGCCCTGGCGCTCGCCGGGATGGTCATCGTCTTCGTCGGGCGCTGGTCCTCGGAGCCCCGACCCCGCTGGGGCGCGTTCGCGCTCGGCATCGGATGCGGGGTGGCGTTCCACGTCCAGCCGGCGCTGCTGACCGTGGTGACGGGCTTCCTGGTGTTCGAACTGCTGTGGCGCCGCTCGCGGCGGGCGTGCCTGGCGTGCGGACTGACGGTGCTCGGGATGGCCGTGGCCTGTGCGCCGTGGACCTGGCGCAACTACCGGACATTCGACGCGCTGTTCTTCGTGCGCAGCAACTTCGGCCTCGAACTTCGGATGGGGAACCACCCGGGAGCCGACCCTGCGATGGAGGTGATGGACAGGCTGAACGAGCACCTCCATCCGCGGGCCCTCGAGTCGGAAGCCCGCAAGGTGCAGGAACTCGGTGAGGCCCGCTACATGCGCGCCGCCGGCCGCGAAGCGCTCGACTGGATGCGTGCGAATCCCGCTGAGGCCGCCAGGCTCACGGCGTGGCGCGTGGCGTACTGGTGGTTCGGCCCGTTCTACTATCCGCCCGGGGCCGTGCTGACCACGCTCGTCACCTGCCTGGCGATCGCGGGGCTCGTGCTGTGGTGGCCGCGGCTGACCGTGCCTGCGCGGGCGGCGATCCTGATCCCGCTGCTCACGTTCCCGCTCGTGTACTACCTGGTTGCCTACATGCCGCGATACCGGCAGCCGGTTGACTGGCTCTACTACGTGCTGGCCGGAGCGGCGGTCAACGAGGCCGTGCTTCGCCTCCGTGGGCGCCAACCTTCGTAGCCGCCTCTCGTCGGGCCCGACCCTAGGGCGCGCCGAGTGCGACGCGCATCCTCGTGTAGCTGATCGTCAATCGTTCCCGCAGGCGGTAGACGTCCCTGCCGAGTGACCCGTGGAACAGGCGGTGATCGGCGGTCGTCGCATCGAGCAGGACCAGCCGACGTGTCGGGAAGTCGAGTCGGTCACGTCCCACGGAAACGCCGATCCGCGGGACTTCGAGCATGGTGAGCCGACGGACCGCACCGACGCTGCCGACCTCGCGATCGACCCGCGTGGCGCCCGGGCGGATGGCCTGGCCGAAATCGCGATCGAACAGCGGCCAGAACGTCGACTCATCGGCGCCGGTGTCGATCGCCAGGCGAATCGGCGAGCCGGCGAAACGCGCGTCGACGACCGGGTCGAAGTCCTCGAGGAAGAACTCCGCGCTTTCGGCCGTGTCGACGTCGCGGTGGACGATGAATCGGCCGGCCCTGGTGAAACTGATCGCACCGAGCGCAGCGAGCACCGGGGCCCCGATCGTGCCGTGGCGCTGCACACCCTGTCTGGCGCGGTACAACGCGCGGTCAGGAAACACCAGGAAGACGGCGTGGCGGATCGTCACCGGGCCGATGCGCATCTCTGGCGCGACGGCGAGCGTCGCCGGCTGGGAACCCGTCACGGTGGTGACGCCGACAGGTACCTCGATGATCCGGAGGCCGAGACGGACCGCATCGGACCTGGTGATGATCGAGAGCCCCGAGCCCGTGTCGGGGTTCAGCCGCACCGTGCCGGTGGGGAAGGAGACGTCGATGTCGAGGCCGTCGGCGAGGGGCACGTCCGTGCCCATGCCGAGTTCGACGGTCTGGGGCGGCACGTCGCGTAACGCGTCCCAGAGCCGGAGCCGTTCTTCCTGCTCGGCGATCTCTCCAGGCGTCAGGTGGGGCCTGAACGCCGCGATCATCTGCCGGCGGCTCGCGACCAGCGCACGGTAGCGGTGCGAACGGCGGTGGAGGTCCGCCAGGGTGGCGTACGCTTCGCGAAGCCTGACGGTCAGCGTCCGCGTCTCCGATCGCTCGATGAATGCCGTCAGGTTCGCGACGGCATCGTCGATGCGGTTGAAACGGCTCGCCAGCACGCCGCGGACGTAGAGAGAGCCCGGAGACGAGTCGCCCGGGGGCGGCTGGTGGCCGTCCCGCAGTTCGAAGAACCGCCGCTCGCTGATCAAGCGGTCCACCGCGGCGTCATCGATGGGCTGTGCGGCGAGAACGGCCATCGAGGAACACAGGGCCGCGGCACAAAGGATGGCCGGACGCCGCCGTTGAGGCATGCTCCCTCCCGAGTTCGTTCACGTCACCTCGCGTCGGCCGCCGGGGCTGTGGCGTCCCGCGAAGGGTCGCGCGACGTGCCCCTCGGGGCTGTTCAGCCCGACGCTCACACGGAAGATGATACGGCGCCTCGAGCATGGGGATCGTTCGAATCTCCTTCGGATTCGAGGCGTGCCGGAACCGGAGGGCGTGACGGGCAGGCCGAGGGGGTGAAGCGGGATTCGAACACCCGCGGGCACGCGCTGTGGCATGATCGCCCCGCGATGCCCGACGCACCACTTCGCCCGTCTGCCGGTCTCGACAGCGGCCCCGCCGGGAACGGTCTCTCCGAGAAGATCCGCGTTCCGATCAACGGGGCACAGCAGGGCATGATCCTGAAGTCCAACGACGTAGCCAGGCCCGTGCTGCTGTACCTCCACGGCGGGATGCCCGACTACTTCCTCACGAGGCGGCACCCGACGGGCCTCGACGGTCTTTTCACGGTGTGCTGGTGGGAGCAGCGAGGGTCCGGCCTGTCGTTCGACCCGAAGGCCGACCCCCGCGCGGTCACGCTCGACCAGTTGGTGTCCGACACGCTGGCGGTGACGGACTACCTGCGCCACCGGTTCGGCCAGGACCGCATCTACCTCCTGGGGCACTCCGGCGGCACGTTCCTCGGCATGCATACCATCGCGCGTTGCCCGGAACGATTCGCCGCCTACATCGGCGTGGCGCAGATCGCCGACCAGCGCCTTTCCGAACAGCGTGCGCACGAACAGATGCTGCGGGCGTTCGGTGACGCAGGCGACGTCCGGATGGTGAAGCGTCTCGAGGCGTCACCGGTGTTGTCGCCCGGCTACTTCGCCATTCGTGACACCGCCATGCACCGGCTTGGCGGAGGCACGATGCGCGAGATCCGCTCGGTCGTGACCGGGATCCTGCTCGAGTCCCTCCGGTGCCCCGACTACTCCCTGCGCGACGCGCTCAACCTGTGGCGGGGGAAGGTCACGTCCGGCGTCAGTTCGATGTGGACGACCATCCTCGAGACCAGGCTCGCGGATACGATTCCGAGGGTCGACGTGCCCGTATGCCTCGTCCACGGAGCCCACGATCTGACCTGCTCGCTCGACGTGGCGAAGGACTACTTCGATGGGCTCGAGGCGCCGCACAAGGTGTTCCGCACGTTCGACCGTTCCGCGCACAGCCCGCTCTTCGAGGAGCCGGAGCGGTTCTGCGCGGTCCTGCGCGAGGAGGTTCTGGCGGGGGTGTAACAGATTCGAGGTTCGCCCGTATTCTCCCTGAACATGGACGCCACGGACTTCGGCTCACTCTTCCAGCGCTACTCGGCCGACGTCTTCCGGTTCGCGCTCTACCTGTGCGGGAACCGGGCGGACGCCGAGGACATCCTCTCGGAGACCTTCACGCGCGCGTGGACGTCACCGGCCGGGATTCGCGTGGGAACGGTGAAGGCGTACCTGTTCATGATCGCGCGCAACCTGCACCTCGACCGGGCGCGTGCCTCCGGCCGGACGACGGTCCTCGACGTCGACGCCCCGGATTCTGCGCCCGGCCCCGAGGCCGCCGCCATCGATCGCGACCAGGCGCGAGCGCTGCGACTGGCCCTCGCCGGGCTGGCCGAGCGCGAACGCGCCGCGTTGCTGATGCGAAGCACCGGCGATCTCAGCTACGAAGCGATTGGCGTGGCGTTGGGCATGTCCGCCGGCGCCGTCCGTGTGACCGTCCACCGCGCGCGCACGAAACTGGCCGGCCTGATGAGCCCGGCTGGAGCACATCATGAAGATCACCGCTGACGTCATCTCCGACCTGTGGCCGCTCTACTCCGCCGGCGAAGCGACGCCCGACACGCGGGCCCTCGTCGACGAGTTCCTCGCCGCGAATCCAGGCGTGGCCGACACGCTGCGCCAACAGTTCGACCTGCCGGCCGTTGACACCAGGATTCCGCCCGACGCCGAAGCACGCGCACTCGCGCAGACGAGGGACCGCATCAGCGGCGGAGGCTGGCTCCACGGCACCCGGATCGTGGCCATCGTCGCCACCGTTCTCGCGATCGTCCGGTTCGGTACCGACGATGCCGAGACGATGTGGGGACGGGCGTTCACGGCAGCCGCCGCGTGGATCGTGTACGTCGTGTCGCTGCAACTCGCGCGGCGGACGGCCCTGCGGGCGGCGACGCCGAGGGCCGAATGACCGCAGCGGTGCTCCTCGCCGCGGCATGCCTCTCGTCGGTCCAGGGCGCGCCGGCCGAGTCGCGTGAGGGACAGACCGTCGAGATCCGGTTCCAGTCGCACGACGGGCATCCGATGTTCGGCAAGCTGACGTTGCTCGCCGGACCCGGGCGCCATCCGGCCCTCGTCTACGTCCAGACAGCCGAAGCGATGACGGTCGACATGAAGCGGCGCCTCGGCAGGGAACGGACGTTCAACTACTTCGACATCTACCGGCAGCAGCTGCCCGTGATGGACGTGGCGTTCTTCAGCTACGAGGGCCGGGGCGTGCGGCTGGGGGAGCAGCCGCCGCGATTCGAGCAGATCGACCAGGCGGCCTACGACACGAGCACGCTCGAGAACAAGTCGCGGGACGTCCTGAGCGCCGTGCGGGCGGTGCGGGCGCATCCCCGGGTCGATCCCCGGAGGGTGTTCGTGCTCGGCGCGAGTGAAGGAACGGTGCTGGCCGCCGAGGCTGCCGCGCGCGAGCCCGGTGTCATTGCCGGCCTGATTCTCTACGGCGTGATGGCCGATCCGATGCCGGTAACCTTCCGCTACATCATGACGGATGGGGGATTCCTGACCTACAGGAAGTTCTTCGACACGGATGACGACGGACGAATCTCGCAGGCCGAATTCGAGGCGGACGCGCGCGGGTACCGAGCGCGGGTCTTCAAGGGAGCTCCGTTCACGGTGTTCGACCGGAACGGCGACGGGCTGTTCACGTCCGACGAGATGGGCGCGCTGACGAAGCCCTATCTGGACGCCATCGCCGGCGAGGATTTCGGTGTTCTCGATGCCTGGGCCCGAACGGCGGCCGGCGCCACCACGCCGAACGGCTGGTTCCGCGACCACTTCCGCCACGAGCCCTTGTGGTCCTTCCTGTCCCGGATCGACGTGCCCGTGGCGATCTTCCACGGCCCGGCCGACGCCAGCGCGCCGGTCGAGAGCGTCCGAGCCCTCGAGACGCGGGTCCGGCAGGCCGGCAGGACGCGGGTGAACTTCTACTACCTGCAGGGAGAGGACCATTCGCTCGGGGTCCCCGCCTACTTCATCGATGGCGCCGTGCCGCCGGGGCACCAGGCCATCTTCGACTGGGTGCGTCGGAACGTATCCGTGGCGGCGGAGCGCTGACGAGAGGCTGAAGCTCGAGTGGTGCCGGTTCTGTGGCATGATCGCCCCGCTCCCGGCGGAGACAGACCATGCCCAAGAAACCCGAACCCGGTTCGTCCGTGGCCCGGCGCGAGTTCCTCGAAGTGTCGGCGGCCACGCTCGGCGGCGTAGGCGCCGGCATGATCTGCCTCGAAGGCACGGGCGCGCTCTCGCACGTCTCGTTGCGCAACAAGCCCGAGGTGTTCAACGAGCCCTGTATGTTCGCGGCCATCGCCGTGAAGGGCAAGTCGGCCCCGGTCCACGGAGCCCACGATCTGACCTGCTCGCTCGACGTGGCGAAGGACTACTTCGATGGGCTCGAGGCGCCGCACAAGGTGTTCCACACGTTCGCCGACTCCGCCCACAGCCCGCTGTTCGAGGAACCGGAGCGGCTCTGCGCGGTGCTCCGGGACGACGTCCTGGCTCCGCTGTCTCGGGGCGGTTGACTCGCGCTCGCCCTGTCGCCGAGAATCTCGGGCGGTGCGGGAACGGACGGGGAGTACCAATGACCACGAAGATGGGACGCCGTGATTTTCTGACGACGAGTCTTGCGGGAATGTCAGCGCTCGGGGCGCTGGCGCGACCGGCCTGGGCCGCGCCGCAGGGCGCCAACGACGCCATCCGCGTCGCCGTCATCGGCGTGCGGGGCCAGGGCAACTACCACCTGAGGCTCTTCAAGAAGATCCCCGGCGTTCGCATCGTCGCGATCTGCGACATCG
Organism: uncultured Vicinamibacterales bacterium; assembly: GCA_964547975.1. GTDB lineage: Bacteria > Acidobacteriota > Vicinamibacteria > Vicinamibacterales > JAKQTR01 > CAYJPV01. The sequence goes on from CAZJRM010000017.1 coordinate 35,297, forward strand.
ACCAGGCCGTTCTTGACGAGCGGGCGGCGCAGCTGGCGGCCGAGAACATCCAGGTCGCGAAGTACACCGACGTCCGGAAACTGCTCGAGAGCAGGGACGTGGACGCTGTCTCGATCGCCGCGCCCAACCACTGGCACTCGCTGATGGCGGTCTGGGCCTGCCAGGCGGGCAAGGACGTCTACGTGGAGAAACCCGTGTCCCACAACGTGTGGGAGGGTCGCAAGATCGTCGAGGCCGCGGCGAAATACGGCCGGATCGTGCAAGCCGGCACGCAGTCACGTTCGGACGAGGCACTGCACGAACTGAAGGCGTACCTCGCATCCGGGCAGATCGGAAAGATCCTCCGCGCGCGAGGCCTCTGCTACAAGCGTCGCGACAACATCGGCAAGGTCGCAGGGCCGCAGCCGATCCCGCCTGGCGTGGACTACGAACTGTTCTGCGGCCCGTCTCCGCTGATGCCGCTGCGCCGCAAACAGCTCCACTACGACTGGCACTGGGTGTGGCCCACGGGTAACGGCGATATCGGCAACCAGGGCATCCACGAGATGGACATGTGCCGGTGGATGCTGGGCGAAGAGACCCTGCCGCCGCGGGTCTTCAGCTTCGGCGGGCGATTCGGGTACGACGACGATGCCGAGACGCCCAATACGCTGGTGGCCATCCTCGACTATCCCGCGGCGCCGCTGATCTTCGAAGTGCGCGGACTGCCGGCACAGGCGGGCGCGAACTTCATGGATCACTACAAGGGCGTGCGCATCGGGATCACGATCGAGTGCGAACACGGCTACTTCGCCGGCGGCGCCGGCGGGGGCATCGTCTACGACAACGACGGCAAACGGATCAAGGCGCTGCCGAGCGCCGGAGGCGGCCTGCACATCCCGAACTTCATCGACGCCGTCCGCAGCCGAAAGCCCTCGGACATCAAGGCGCCCGTGCTGGGCGGACACCTGTCATCGGCCCTGTGTCACTTGCCGAATGTCTCGTACCGGCTCGGCGCGCAGATGCCCATGGCCGACGCGAAGGCCCAGTTCGCGTCTCGCGCGGACGTGACGGAGGCGTTCGATCGGTTCTCCGCCCACCTGACCGCCAACGGCGTGGATGTGGCGAAGACGGAGGCCACGGTCGGGCCCGTGCTCGACATCCTGCCTGGCGAAGAGCGGTTCGTGAGCAGTTCCAGCTACGATACGGGCGCGTGGGCCAACCGGATGATCCGCGACAGCTATCGCGCGCCGTACGTGATGCCCGACAAGGTCTGAGTCTCACGTCGGGCCCGCGGGGACCAGCACATGATGACGAGGTTGCTCCCGTATCTCCTCGTGGGCGCCGGGGGATTCCTCGGCGCCAACGCCCGGTTCGTCTTCGCCCGGTGGGTGGGCACCCTGACCGATGCCCGCTTCCCGCTCGGCACGTTCCTCGTCAATGTCAGCGGATCGTTCCTGCTGGGCCTCTTGAGCGGCATCCTGGCCGTTCGCCTGATTCCCCAGAGCGACAACATCAGGCTGGCGGTCGCGGTGGGATTCCTCGGCGCGTTCACGACCTTTTCGACGTTCGAGTTCGAGTCGCATGCGCTCTTCGAAGACGGCGTGTGGCTGACGGCGCTGCTCAACATGTTCGCCAGCCTCTTCGTAGGGCTCCTGGCCTTGCGCGTCGGTCTCGTCGTCGCCAAGACGTGGTTCGCCGGCTGAGGCCGCCATGAAGCGCGAAGCCGAACAGGTCCTCTGCCGCTTCCACCTCACGACGCTCGCGCGCCATCACAGCGCACCCCTCTACCAGTGGATTGTCGACGTGGCCCGCCGCGAAGGACTCCAGGGCGCCACCGTGCTCAAGGGCATCCTCGGTCTCATGCCCGATGGGACGATGCTCGAAGAGCACCGATGGCACCTCGCCCAGAATGTTCCCGTCATCGTCGAGGTCGTCGACGGACCCCGGCGGATCGAGGCCCTCCTGGCGCACGTCGAACCGTCGATGACAGACGGAACGGTGACCCTCGAGCGCGCCCACGTGGTGCTCTACCGCGGCGCAGGCGACCCGCGCGCGCCGTCGCTGCCCGATGCCGACGTGGTGGCATCGCAGGCGGTGAGCGCGGCGATGGAGGTCAAGACGATGAACGTGCCCGAAGACGGCGTCCTGCTGCGGGTCTTCATGGGTGAGTCCGACCGGGAGAAGGGATCCGATCGACCGCTCTACGAAGCCATCGTCCGGAAGGCGCGCGAGGCGCACCTCGCCGGCGCGACCGTGCTGAAAGGTCCCATCGGATTCGGGAAGAACTCACGGGTGCATTCGACCAGGCTCCTCGAGTTGTCCACCGACCTGCCCATCGTGATCGAGATCGTGGATGCGGAAGAGAAGATCCGGCAGTTCCTGCCGGTGGTGGATGAACTGGTGACCGAGGGGATGGTCACCCTGGAGGCCGTGCGCGTGGTGAAGTACGTCGCGTCGCCCGAACGGCGGTAGCGGAGGCCCGCATGCCCAGGAAGCCCGAACCCGGTTCGTCGATGGCCCGGCGTGAGTTCCTCGAAGTGTCGGCCGCCACGCTGGGTGGCGTCGGCGGCCTGGCCGCCGCCGGAACGGCGGGCGCGTTGGCTGCGACCGGGGTTGCCGACCCGCTCGCCGGAGCGGCCGAAGGGGCCGTGCCGGCCACAACGCCAGTCGCGATCACGAAGCGGGCGTACAACACGCCCTACACCGGAGCGAACCTGTCGAGGGTGGCGTTTCCGCTTGGCGGCATTGGCGCTGGCATGGTGTGCCTCGAGGGCACGGGAGCGCTGTCGCACGTGTCGCTGCGCAACAAGCCCGACGTCTTCAACGAGCCGTGCCTGTTCGCCGCAATTGCCGTCAAGGGGCGCGTGCCGATTGCGCGCGTGCTGGAGGGCCCCGTGCCCGGCTGGAAGCTCTTCGGCGCGCCCGGGACGGGCAACGGCGCCTCGGGCGCGTCATTTGGGTTGCCGCGATTCACGGGGGCGTCGTTTCTCGCGCGGTTCCCGTTCGGCGTCGTGACGCTGGCGGATCCCGCGGTGCCGCTCGCGGTCACGCTGACCGGCTGGAGCCCGTTCGAACCCGGTGAGGCAGACGATTCGAGCCTGCCCGTCGCCGGGCTCGAATACCGGTTCACCAATACGGGCCGAGAGCCGGTGGACGCCGTCTTCTCGTTCAACGCGCGCAACTTCATGCCCATCGGTCAGAACGAACGCGCGGTGCGCCCGGCCCCCGGCGGCTTCACGCTCTGGGCCGGGGCGCCCGATGAGCGCCCGCACGAGGCCGGCGCGTTCTCCGCGACGACGTCCGATCCCGCCGTGAAGGTCAACCTCGCCTGGTTTCGCGGAGGATGGTTCGACGCGCTGACGATGGCCTGGAGGGACGTGGCCAGCGGGGCGTGCGTCGAGCGGCCGGTGGTGACCGCGGGGGAGCCCAGTCCCGGCGCGTCGCTGTTCGTCCCGTTCCACCTCGCGCCCGGCGAATCGCGCGAGCTGGTGCTGCGCCTCGCGTGGTACTCGGGGCAGACGAACATCCGGACCGGTAAGGACCCCGGAGGTCCGGTTGGCTCGAGTGGCCCCGGAGGGAACCACGCGCCGTGGTACTCGGGACGTTTCCCCGGCATCGATGCCGTCACGACGTACTGGCGCGAGCGTTACGCCGACCTCCGGAAGACGTCGCTCCGATTCAGCGAATGCCTGTACTCATCCACGCTGCCTCCGGAGGTGATCGAAGCCGTCGCGGCCAACCTCACCATCATCAAGTCGCCCACCGTCCTGCGGCAGCGGGATGGGCGGCTCTGGGCCTGGGAAGGCTGCAGCGACAACTCCGGGTGCTGCTCCGGTTCCTGCACGCACGTGTGGAACTACGCCCAGGCGATCCCACACCTGTTCCCGTCCCTCGAGCGCACGCTGCGAGAGACCGAGTTCGGGCCGTCGCAGAATACGTCCGGGCACCAGACGTTCCGGTCCGCGCTGCCGATCCGGCCGGTGGACCACGACTTCCACGCCGCCGCCGACGGACAACTCGGCGGCATCATGAAGGTCTACCGTGACTGGCGCGTCAGCGGGGATACCGAATGGCTGCGCCGCCTGTGGCCGGCGGTGAAACGCAGTCTCGGCTACTGCATCGAGACCTGGGATCCGGGACACAAAGGGGTCGTCGAAGAGCCGCACCACAACACGTACGACATCGAGTTCTGGGGCGCCGACGGCATGTGCACGAGTTTCTACCT
>CAZJRM010000018.1:0-39283 GCA_964547975.1 uncultured Vicinamibacterales bacterium
GACATCCATCCGTTCACGCGGCAGTACCTGAAGGCGACGCCGTGGGACGACCCGAAGGTCTATGCCGACACGTCGCCGATGACCTACATCAAGCAGGCGAAGGCACCGACGCTCATTCAGCACGGTGAACTCGACAAACGTGTCCCGATCCCGAACGCGTACGAACTCTACCAGGGCCTGCAGGACCAGAACGTCCCGGCGAAACTGATTGTCTACAAGGGCTTCGGGCACGGGCTGACGAAGCCCAAGGCGCATCGCGCCGCGATGGAGCACAACCTCGAGTGGTTCGGGAAGTACATCTGGGGCGATGTGCCCGCGCCGGGCCCGGCGAAAGAGGCGTTCGAGGGCGTCAACAACTTCTACAAGATCGACGACACGGTGGCGTGCGGCGGGATGATGAAGCCCGAGGTCGCCGCGGAGCTGAAGCGCCGCGGTTACGCGGCCGTGCTCAACCTTCGGTCGGCCGACGAGCAGGGCGCGAACGTCCAGCTCGAAGCCGAAGCCGTGAAGGCGGCGGGGCTCCGGTACATCCACATTCCCACCGCGCGCGGGACGACAGTCGTGCAGCCGGCCGTGGGCCTGTTTCTGGCCGCCGCGGCCGACCCGGCCAATCGGCCGCTATTCTTCCACTGCGGGTCCGGACCGAGGGCATCGAGCTTCTGGCTGGTCAAGCGTGTGCGGGTGGATGGCTGGGCGATCGACCGCGCGATCATGGAGGCAGAGACGCTCGGCCTGACACCGGCGCTCAAGGAACAGGCGGTGCAGTTCCTGTCGACGACCAGCCGGTAGACGTCGTCGACGTCGACGAGGTGGTCGAGGTTTCTCGACGACCTCGTCGACGTCCCCGCCTCGACTCGCCGGCGCCTATTGACGCTATCGCTCTTTCCTGGAACGACTTACGAGCAACTGGCGCGCATTCGGCGATCTGGTCGGCTTCTTGCGAAGGTCCTGGTCGAGGTGCCACATGACGACCAAGACCCTTCGCTCCACGTTCCCCGTCCTTTTCGCTTCACTCGTAATCGTGCTCGGATTCGCGGCCGTCGGCTGCGGATCGACGGCTGAATCTCCGACCGCGCCGTCCGGCACGACAGAAGTGGCGGCGACACCAACCGCGACGACCTTCTCGCTGACCGATGCCCTGGTCGACGCGATCCAGGACGAGTATCACGCCGAGGCGGTCTATCAGGGCGTGCTGGCCGATTTCGGATCGGTGTGGCCGTTCGTGAACATCATCCGCGCCGAACAGAATCACGCGGCGTCGCTGGCGCGCTTGTTCACGGCGCGCGGCCTGCCGGTGCCCACGCGCGCCTGGACCGTCGACAACGCGCCCCGCTTCGCGTCCGTCCAGGCCGCGTGCGGCGCCGCTGCGGAAGCGGAGGTCGCCAATGTGGCGGTCTACGACCGCTACCTGGGTGAGGCCTTGCCCGATGACGTGCGGCTGGTGTTCGCCAACAACCGGGCCGCGTCGCTGAACAACCACCTGCCGGCGTTCAACCGCTGCAAGTAGCGCGCGGGATCCCGGTCCGCCCGCAACTCCGACCGTTCAGATCGTGGGTTCGGGCGGCCCGATTTCCTGTATCCTGTCGGCACGTTCTTGCCAGTCTCCGCCCCCGCAGGAGGTGCCATGAGCCGCGTCGTGGTTCTGGGAGCCGGCGTATCCGGTCACACTGCCGCCGCCTTCGTGCGGTCCTGGCTCGGCAAGAACGACGAGGTGGTCGTCGTCTCCCCGAAGCCCGACTACAACTGGATTCCGTCGAACATCTGGGTGGGCGTCGGGTTGATGCCGCGGGAGAAGGTCCGGTTCCCCCTGGCGCCCATCTACGCGCGGGCGGGGATCGTGTTCAAACAGGCCGCCGCCGTCGAGATCCACCCGCACGGGCGTGAGAACCATCCGTCGCCGTGTGTCGTGGTCGAATCGACGGTCCCCGGCCATGAGGGCACGCGGGAAGACGTCCGCTACGACTTCCTGATCAACGCAACGGGGCCGAAGCTGAATTTCGGCGCCACGGAAGGGCTCGGCCCTGGTGGCCACACCCTTTCCGTCTGCACCGATTCCCACGCCGAGGACACGGCGCGTCACTTCCTCGAGAAGGTCGAGCGCATGACACGCGGCGAGCGGCAGCGTTTCCTGATCGGCACCGGTCACGGCGCCTGCACCTGCCAGGGCGCCGCCTTCGAGTACATCGTCAATCTCGAGTTCGAACTGCGCGCCCGCGGTGTCCGTGATAAGGCGGACGTCTGGTGGATTTCGAACGAGTACGAACTTGGCGATTTCGGGATGGGCGGCATCCATCTGAAACGCGGCGGCTACATCACGCCGAGCAAGATCTTCACGGAGTCGCTGTTCGCCGAACGCGGCATCCGGTGGATCAATCGGGCCCACGTGAAGAAGGTCGAGGCGGGCAAGGCGCACTACGAAACGCTCGACGGCCAGGTGCGGGAGTTCGAGTTCGACATGGCGATGCTGCTGCCGCCGTTCGCGGGCGTCGGCCTCAAGGCGTTCGACAAGGCCGGCACCGACATCACCGCCTCGATGTTCATGCCGAACGGCTTCATGCGCGTCGATGCCGACTATACGTCCCGGCCGTACGAACAGTGGTCGGCGAAGGACTGGCCGAAGACCTACCAGTCGCCCGTGTCTCCCAACGTGTTCGCCGCCGGGATCGCGTTCGCACCGCCGCACCCGATCTCGCGGCCGCGGCAGACACCGAGCGGAGCGCCGGTGGCGCCGGCACCTCCCCGCACGGGCATGCCGTCGGCGATGATCGGCAAAGCGGTGGCCCGCAGCGTCGTGGACATGATCAAGGGCGCGCCGGGCCCCACGCACAGCGCGTCGATGGCCGAGATGGGCGCCGCGTGCGTCGCGTCAGCCGGCGCGAACCCGTTCACCGGGACCGCCGCGTCGATGACCGTGTTTCCGATCGTGCCCGACTTCGAGCGGTATCCGGAATACGGGCGGGACCTGGACCAGACCTTCGGTGAGATCGGCCTCGCCGGGCACTGGATCAAGATCCTGCTGCACCACCTGTTCATCTACAAGGCGCACCTCTATCCGGGCTGGCGCCTGATCCCGGAGTAGGCCATGAGCGAACAGCTGCCGGCGCCGGAACCCGACCGGATTCAGGAGTCGTTCTTCGCGACGAAACCGACCCGGTTCACGCGATTCATGCGGACGTGCATCCCGTGGCAGATGGTGCGCTTCGCGATCATCAACCTGAAGATGGTCCGGATCATCGCGAAGAGCCACCACTGAGATCAGGCCGGCGTCTGCCTGGCGGCCCTACTGTCGCCGCAGCGATACGGTGAGTGCCCGGGTCCGCACGGTGCCCGAGCAGTTCACGACGTCCTCGCCCGTGACGGTCAATGTGCCGTTGACGACGGCGCCACGGTAGATGTCGTCGCCGGACACCCTGGCGCACGCGGTATCGACCGTGTCGCTGAGGGTGATCGTGACGGTGTCGCCGGCTCCGAAGGCCATGGTGCCGGTCACGCTGCCCGAACCGCGGCAGGTGCTGATGGTGCCGCCGCTGGACACGTACGTTCCGCTGAACAGCTGCCCGACCTGCGTGGCCATCGTCCAGTTCATCGTACACACGTTCGTCGAGGTGCTGCTCCCGGTGACCGAGATGACCGTGGTCGTTCCCGCCCAGGCGCCAACCATGTTCAGATAGGCCGCGCCGGACACGGTCGTCGTATTCGTCCCGCTCGTCTGGTCACCGTTCACGGTGATCGTCCCGGAGTAGGCCCCTGACGCCGTGGGCGTGAAACTGATCGTGACGCTTTGCGACGCTCCCGCGGCGATGGAGCCGCTCGTCCAGCTGGCGGAGAACCCGCTCGGCAGGGTGATGCCGGACACGGCGAGGCTGCCGGTGCCTCCGTTCGAGATCGTCAGCGTGAGCGTCTTGGTCGTCCCCACCACCGTATCGCCGAAGGCGAGGTTGCCGGCGAGAGCGATGGTTCTGGTCGGGGTCGGAGTCGGCGCGCTGGGCGTCGGCGTCCCGCCGCCCCCTCCGCCGCCACAGGAGAGGACGGCTACGGCACCGAGAATGGCGAGCGGGTACAGCAGGGGGGACGCGTCGGAATGCATGGGTCCTCCGACTCCGTCTCGTGCGGGCGGCGACACGGCCGTTGCCTGCGTGGAGCGGCAACGACGTCGCTCATGCTATACCCTCCCGGATCGCTGTCAAGCCGGAATCCCGGCGGGCGTCACACGCCGCAGCCCCCGGCGATCTTCTTCGTCTTCTTCACGACTGGCTTCGCGGCGCTGCGCGCCTTGATGAGCGCAGCGAGTTTCGGCGCGGCGTCCATCCTGAACTCCCACGTGTCCTTCTCGGGACCCGCCAGCGCGCCGGCGGGCGGAACCACGTCGAGCACCGTCTGCTGCAACGCCGGGAACCCGCCTTGCAGGGCCGCGACACGCTCCGTGCCGAGTTCCCGTGCCAGCGTGGCCGCGACGACACCCGAGGTGTTGTCCGCACCGACGAAGACGACCTGCGTATCGGACCGATGCAGGGTGTCTCTCGACGACTGCGCGAAGAATTCGTCGATCGGGAGGTTCGCGGATCCCGGCAATCCCGTGGCCGCGAAGCTCGCTGCGGCTCGAACGTCCACAATGAGGAGCATGGGGTCGTGATCCAGGATACGGAACGCCAGCTCGTCCGGGGTCATCACGTCGACCGGATGGCTCTGGCGGTACTCGGCATCGTTCGCCCTGGCCGTCAAGCGGTCGTGTTTCGAAGGCAGCCACGCCACGACGAGGCCGATCAGCAGGATCGCGGCAGCGGAGGCGGCGTGTTTCCACACCGGCCCTCCCGCCGGCTCATCGTTTCCCGTGATGCGCCGTTCGATCCGGCCCACCACGACGAACGCGGCGACAGCAATGGCAACCGTGGCAATGACGACGGTCCCGGGTGAGACGCCAAGGGCGACCGGCAACGTCAGGTCGCCCTTGGATCCCGCGAGGTAGAGGTCTTTGACCCGAGGGTAGGCCTCGCCAAAGGCGAACACCCCGAGAAAGCTGCCGAAAGCGAACACGAGCGCGTCGAGACGCCCGACGGCGAGTCCGCAGAGGCTCGTGCCCGGGCAATAGCCGCCAATGACGAACCCGACCCCCATGATGCCCCCCCCGATCAGCGCCGAGGGCAGGAACATCGGATTGACGAAGATCACGCTGGTGTCGAGCCAGCCGAGTTTCGCCAGCAGGACGACACCCGTCATGGCGGTGGCGCCCGCAGTAAAGAAGACGCGCAACACCGTGAAGTCGGTGCCGTAGAAGAGCCCCGTCAGCTTCCGCGACGAAGAGAAGCCCGCCTGCTCGAGGATGTAGCCGAATCCGAATCCGATCAGCAGCGCGACGACCAGGTTCAGTTCGTTGGTGATGATCTCAGGAACGAGCGGACCCATGGCCGGCCTCCGGACCCGGCAGCCACAGCCGCCGGAAGAAGAAGGCGACCGCATAGGCGGCGCCGAAAATGGCAAACATCGTGATGACCCCGCCGACCGACATGACGGCCATGCCGCTCAGCGCGGATCCACTCGTGCATCCGCGCGCGAACTGGGCGCCGACGCCGAAGAGGGCGCCCCCCGCCAGGGCGAACGCCAGCCGCCGACGGGCCGTCACGTGCGCCGGCCGCTCCGTGAAGACACTGAGACGGTCCGACACGACGCCGCTGACGAAACCGCCCAGCAGGACGCCAATGACCTCGAACACGAGCCAGCTCTTGAGGGGGCTGTCGGGCGATTCGTGGTGATAGAAGTCGTTGCCCTTCGCATGGTCGGGCGAGCCGGCCAGTACCAGGGCCGTGACCGCGCTCCTGTGCGCGCCGCTCGCCCCGAGGCCCCTCCCTGTGATGAAGATCGTCGCGACCAGGAGCAGCCCGAGGGCCAGCCCGGCCAGGTACGGGTTCATGTAGCGGGTAGTCATGCGGTCACCTTCTCCGGATGGTCCGCCGTGGGCGCGTGCGCGTCCGCGTCGTCTTCGAGTTCTTCGTAGCCCGTGACCATAGCCTTCAGGTTGGATGTGAGCGTGTGGCCCGTGGTGGTGAGGTAGATGTGCCCCACGACGAACGCCAGCAGCAGGAAGGCGCCGGCTGTGTGCAGGTGGGCAATCGTCGCCAGGCTGTCGACGTTGAGGGCTTCGACGCCGTGCCGCTGGGGGTAACGGAAGAACATGTAGAGCAGCCCCGAGACGACGAGCAGGGGCAGGAGCGCGAGTTTCAGCGAGAGGTACGTGATCTTCTGCAGCGGGTTGAGCTTGCTGAGGACGGTCTTCCGCGTCGGGTGCGGGGCGCCCTTGAAGAGCCCGCTGACGTAGTACTCCGCCTGCGCCCGCAGCATGCGCGTGGTCGGAATGTACTGGCGCCACTCGTTCGTCGTCATGTGCCAGAAGGCCGCGAAGGCGATCAGCACCAGCAGGGCCCACGCGGCGAGCCGGTGGTACACCACGGCCTGGCCGAATCCCAGGAACGTGAACGAGCCGTGCACTTCGAATCCCGTGAGCGCGAGGAAGAAGATCAACACGGCCTGGGACCAGTGCCAGAACCGCTCGAAACCCTTGTACACGTAAGCCTGTGTCTTCACCGCGCCCCCCTTCGCTTCCGCACGACTACGCGCGCCGTGCCGTGCACCGCGATGCCGACGCCGACCAGCGCGAGCAGGGCGGTGCCGAGGCGGTCCACCCACGGATGGCGGTCGCGGCCCGGCAGGTAGAAGTCCGTCAGGCCCGCAAGACGGGACCCTTCACGCTGGTGACACTGCGCGCAGGACAGAGAGTGCTCTTTCGGCGCCACCATGTGGTTCAGCGGCAACGTCATTTCCGTCTTCGTGAAGGCGTACTGCCCGCTGTAGGGAAGGCCGACTTCCTTCATGCCCGCGGCGGCCGACGCCTGCCAGTCGAAGTCCTTCCAGAACCCGCCCTCGCCCTGGGCCGGGGCCCACAGCTTCGGCTGGATCAACACTCGCGTGCCGGGATCGTAGAGTTGGACCGCGCGGTGGACCTTGACGGGTGTGATCTTCGCCGCGCGATCCGCATAGCTGCCGTACAGCGTGTTGATGGCCACCGGACGGGCCGGGTCAATCTGCTCTCCCAGCAGGTAGTGACTGGCGGTGCCATTGAACCACCGGTACTCCGGCGTCACGTTCGTCGCCCAAGTGAAGGTGCCCTTGATGGACGCGTACGTGATGTTGCCGTTCGCGTCGTGTTCTTCGTAGGGCTGACCGTCCTTCAGCGTGCCGGCCGTGGACCAGTCCCATGTCATCTTGGTGGCCGCCGCCTTCGCGTAACTCGGAACGTGGCAGGTCTGGCATGCCACCTTCAACGTGTGTTCGTTCAGCACCGACATCTCGTGGGGGTTGTCGCCGTGGCACTTCTCGCAGGCGACCCGATCGCGGTTCATCGACGAGACCGAGTACGACTTGCCCAGCATCCGGTGGTTCGTCGCCTCGTGGCAGTCGACGCAGCTCATGTCGGGGCCGTCGCTCGCCATGTGGACATCGACGTCCCGGCCGGGATCGAACTGCGCCTGTTCCAGGTCACCGTGCTTCACGTTGTTGCCGCCGCCGCCGAAGAAGTGACAGGTCCCGCAGTTCGTTCGCTGGGGGCGCCCCACGTGCTGCGCGACCTGCGTTAGATCGACTCCGGGTTTCGGCAGGCCGGCACGCCCCTTGGCATACGTGCCCGAGTTGTCGTGGCAAGCCAGGCAGTCGATGTTGCCGGGGTCGGAGAAGTCGAACGCCTTGTCGACATACCCGTACCCCGCGTGGCACGAGTCGCACCCTTCGAGATTGCTGGATACGCCGATACAGAAGTTGTTCAGGACGTTCGCCTTGCCGATCGCCCTGATGCCCCGGCCCGGAACGTACTCGCGTCGTTTCCAGTTCCAGTGTGACGAGGCCATCACTTCGCCGCCGCGTTCGGTGTGACACGACAGGCAGGTCTCCGTGACCTCCCGCGGCGAGTTGAACGTGCGCTTGAGCGCCACGAGTTTGGAATGGTCGGCCGCCGGCACGTGGCGGGCGGCGCGGGTCGCCTTCAGGCGGTTCAGTGGGCTCACTGACGCGGCCTGTCGGCGAAAGGTCCCGACCATGACGGTGGCCGCCAGACCCAGCAGTAAGAGGACGAGGATGGTCTTTCGCACGTACACACTCCCGGTGCGCTGTCGCTGTCGGCAACACGCGTCACATCACGCGCGTGGGGGGAGCACGCCGCCCCGCCGGGGGTCTGGCGGGTGCGGATCGGAGGCGGCGGGGACGAACCCGGGCTACGGGAGCCGCGTCGACCGGCGAGGGGGGCGGGGGCCGGCGTGTGGACGGCCCACCAGTCTTCTTGATTCAGAGACCGGGGATTTGGTGACACGTCCGCCGGGTCAGCGGGGACTCCGAGCGGAAAGAAACTTGACAGTTATGAACATATGTCCATAATGTCATCAGGACGTCCACATGCCTCGACCGTTCTGCCATCGACACGTCTCGGGCCGCCCGGCCGCCAGCATCTTCAAACCCGCCGGCGTTCCCAGGCAACACCTGGACGAAGTCGTCATGACCCTGGACGAGTTCGAAGCCTTCCGCCTGACCGGTCTCGACCGGATGTATCACGACCAGGCCGCGGCGCAGATGCAGGTCTCGCGGCCCACGTTCTCCCGCATTCTCGAGTCCGCCCACGCGAAAGTGGCGGACGTCCTCGTCCACGGTAAGGCCTTGCGTATCGACGGCGGACCGATCCAGGTCATGTCCGGCCCGCGCCAGTGCTGCCGCTTTCATAACACCGCCCCCGAACAGGACCCAACGTCATGAACATCTGTATTCCCGTCACTGCGGACCATGGGCTATCGAGCCCGGTGTGCGCCCACTTCGGCTCGGCCCCGCTCTTCCTCATCGTCGATACCGAGACGAACGGGTGCCGCGCCATCAAGAACCTGAACCAGCACCACGCCCACGGGATGTGTCAGCCGCTCGCGGCCATCCAGGGCGAAGCGCTGGACGGGATTGTTGTCGGAGGCATCGGCATGGGCGCGCTCATGAAGCTGCAGATGGCCGGGCTCCAGGTCTACCAGGCCCAGCACGCCACGGTCGAAGATACGCTTGCGGCGTTCAAGGCGGGCACGTTACCCTCCATGACACCAGCATCGGCCTGCGGTCATCACGGACACGGGCACCAGCATCAGCACCAGCATCGTCACGGACAGTAAGGGAGGGACCGGGTGGTCGACGACGGGGCCTCGCAGAACGCGCGTGAACGGTTCGACTCGCGAAACCGGCTGTACGCGGCTCGGGGATACGACCGCCTCGAGACGGCCCGGTTCGTCGCCTCGGTTCTGGCCCCCCAGGGTCCCGCGCCGGTGCTCGACGTGGGCACCGGCAAAGGACTCCTCGCGGTGTCCCTGGCCTCGCGCGGCGCGACGGTCGTCTCGGTCGATCCGGACTCCGCCGATCTGGAACTCGCCACGGTCCTGAGCCGGGAGGCCGGCGTCACCGATCGCGTGGCGTTCGTGACGGCGGACGCGGCCGCGCTCCCCTATCCGGACGATCACTTCGGCGCCGCGGCAACGCTGGACGCGCTCCACCACCTGACCGACCCGGAGCCGGTGTTTCGAGAGGTCGCCCGCGCACTGAGCCCTCACGGCGAACTGCTCGTGGCAGACTTCTCCCGCGAGGGGCTCGATCTCATCGCGCGTATTCACGAAGAAGAGGGGCGGACCCATCCCGACAGCGGCGTCGGGATCGACGACGCGGCCGGCGTTCTCCACCGCCTGGGATTCGAGCCGGTCGTGCGCCTCACGCGGCACCTGCACGACATTGCCGTCTTCGCGCGGTCGCGAAACGGGATCGAGCAGGACACGCTGATCCACACGCGGCGCGCGTCACACCCGCATTGCCTGGTGTGCGGTCACGAAAACCCGTCGGGACTGCACCTCATGTTCACGGCGCAACCCGACCGGTCGGTCCACGCCACGTTTCGCGGCGGGTTCGCCTACCAGGGTTATCCGGACGCCATGCACGGCGGGCTGGTCGCCACGCTGATCGAATCGGCCATGACGAACTGCCTGTTTTCGATGGGTGTCGTCGCCGAGGTGATGAAGCTCGAGATCAAGTACCAAAGTCCCGCGCGCTGGTACCAGCCCTGTCATGTGTCGGGGGCGCTGACGCGGTCGACGCAGCGGATGCACTATCTGACGGCGTCGGTCCGCCAGGACGGCCGTGTCGTCGCGCAAGGCTGGGCGACCTTCGTCGTCCGGCGACAGGGGTAACGGGCGCGGTTCAGCGCCATTCCCACTCGATGTAGCCGGGGGTGACGTCGGTCATCGCGTTCACGACGAGTTCGACCAGCCCGCCGTAGAGGATGCGGTGCTGCTTCCAGATGTCGTGATGGGCGAAGCTGTCGCGAATCTGGCCCTTGCAGTTGCTGCACGGCGCGCAGACGTACTTCGGGATGGCGGGGTCGAGGCAATCGGCGAACGCCGACAGGATCTGCTGCACCTTCCTGCGGCCGGCCACTTCCGCGCGCCACTGCGGGAACGTGTTCGGGCTCATGATGGCGAACCCGCTCCCGCCGCCGCAGCAGTAGTTGTCGACGCCGTGGGGGTACATTTCGCGGAACTGCGGCGCCACGGCGCGCAGGATCTCGCGCTGCGGCTCCACGATACCCATCAGGCGAACCATGTTGCAGGGATCGTGGAGGGTCACGGGAAAGTCGTTGCGCGCCGGATCGAGCGACAGTCGTCCGCCGACCACGAGGTCGCGGAGCAGCGTGAGGAAGCTCTCCCGGGGAATCGCGAGATCGCCCGTGAGGAGGCGATCGGCGATCACCATCAGCGCCTTGTGCGCGTGCCCGCACTCGCCGAGGACGATCTTGCCCACCTTCAGCTTCTTCGCGGCCTGCGCGTGCAGCATCGCCACCCTGGCGAACTGCGCATCGTCGTACCAGACGCCGTAGTTGACCGAGTCGTACCCGGCGACCTCGGACGACATCGTCCACGAGATGCCGGCGGCGTCGAGGATGAGGCCGAACGCGCCCGGATTCTCGGGCCACGCGAGGATCTCGCCGGCGTTGTGGATCAGGAGGACGTCGGCGCCTTCGACGTCCCAGGGCGTCTCGACCGACCGGCCCGAGCGTTCGGCGGTGTCCTCATCGATGAACGCCACGTTGTCGCGGACCACGGCGGCGGTCATGCCCGTGCTCGATCCCGCGGTCATTTGCCTGACCGACCCCGAGGCGTGCAGTTCGGCCGGAGCGATGCCCAGTTCCTGGCTGAAGAGCTTCCGGATCTCGTGGGCGACGAGACCGTTGTCGACGCCGATGGGACAGGTTTGCGCGCAGCGGCGGCACAGGTTGCAGCGGTACGCCAATTCGGCCAGGCGCGCGATCATCGGCCAGTTCAGCTCGACGGTGCCGTGCTGCCACGCCGACAGGAGGCCGCCGCCCTTCACGTGTTCGAAGTAGAGGCGGCGCAGGATCTCCGCGCGGAACGTCGGCCTGTAGATGGCCGCCTGGCCGCTCGACTCGTAGATGTGGCACGCGTCGGCACACGTTTCGCAGTGCGCGCAGTGTTCCATGCTGAGCACGAGCGGCTGCAGGAACGTCCAGTTGCTCTCTCGCGAGAAGAGTTTTTCCAGGCCCGCGAGGAACCGGCGAACCAGGGCGTCTTCCTCTTCCGGCGTGCCGGGATTGGGCAGCGTGAGGGCGCGCGCGCCATCGAGGCTGAAGCCGGTTGGCGCGGCTGCCGCGGGACGGTTCGGCGGCGCCGGCCGGGTCGACGGCCGCGTCTCCGGCCCGAGAGGCTCGAGGGACTCCGGTTCCAGGCGCCAGAGCGGGTCACGGGAACGCCCGGACATGTCGTCGAACGGCGTCCCGCGGCTCATCGTTTCCCCTCACGGACCTTCGTCGCGGCAATCTCGGACCAGGTCGCGTGGCCGTCGGCCCGGACGTGCTCGGCCGCCCACGTTGGCCGGTACGTGAGGTACTCCGCCATGGCCGCGGCGATGGGACGGCTTCCAGCCATCGGCCGGTCGTCCCAGCGGACCGCGTGGTAGGTGAAGTACTTCCCGACGAAATGCGACATGTGCGTCAGCGGGATGTACGCGAGCAAGGCGGCGCAGGCGGTGACGCCAGCCCAGATCGGCCCCGGGATCCGGAGCGACGTATCCCAGCGAACCAGGCCTGCCGCGATGGCTGCGACATCCGCCGCGCCCGGATCGCGCATGGCCTCGCCGAGGGCGAGGAGGCCCAGGGCCACCAGGAAACAGCCGAGGTTGAAGAGGTCCCCTGGGACGGTCGCCGCGCGCAGTGCGGGCTCCGTCAGCCGGCGCCACAGCAACGCCGCGGCTCCGGCCATCGCGAGCGTGGTGCCCGCCATACCGGCCCAGTGGGCCGCCCGGCCCGGCAGGACGGCGGCCGGCATCAGCGCGTGAAGGCCAAGGAGGCCGGCCGCGAGGGTCATCAGGTAGAGACCCAGATGGAACGGGTACGAGCGGTACCACAACGCCCGATTCGAATGCCACAGCGCGTGGAGGCAGAGGATCTCCCGCACCATGAACGTCGGCGCCGCCCACGGCCCGTCGTCGTGCGGCACGGGGTAGAGTTCCCACCGCAGGTGGATCGGGTGCCGCGCGTATCCCCAGGCGCGCACGGCGGTTGCCGCAACGAATCCCGCCAGGGCCAGCACGACGATCGTGTACAGCGCGACAGTCACCGCTCGTTCTCAGCCCAGGAACGTCCTGGCGAATCCGATGAATGTCTGTACGTCGGCGAACGTGGAAGCGACGCCGAGTGACACACGGACCGCGCCGGTGCTCTTGCCGTCGATACAACGCCTGAACTCGTCGTAGGTCAGGCGATCGGAGAGCCGGACGAAACACGATTTCATCTCGTCGGCGGAGATGCCCATGGCCAGTTCACCGGCGCCCGGGTTGCAGAAACAGCCGGCGCGAATCGAGATCTTCGCGTGGCCGGCCCGCTCTTCGATGAGTTGGTGGTCGATGAACCTGCCGCTGGCGTCGTGGAAGTTGAACGTGACGGTGCCCCCGCGGGCCTCGGTCGACGCCGGCCCGTACAACGTGACGAGCGGTCGGCCCGTCGAGTGCCGCAGGCGCAGCAGCTGGTCCAGCAGCCAGCCTGTGAGCGCGGCCACCCTGGCGTGGATCCGGTCGAGGCCGGCCTCGTCTATGAAGTCGAGGCCGATGCGCACGGCGGGCAGGCTGCTGAAGTTCACGGTGCCGTCTTCGAAGGCCGCCGGACCGTCTGCCGGGTGAAAGCGGTCGGCCCCCACCGATGCGATGGAAATCGTGCCGCCGGCAAACCAGGGCCGGCGGAGCTTCGACAACGCCGGCCATCGGGCCAGCAGGGCCCCGACTCCCGTGGGATAGCCGAACATCTTGTAGAACGACAGCGTGACGAAGTCCGGGTGCCATCGGCTCAGGTCGAGCCGATTCGTCGGCACGAAGGCGGCCGCGTCGAGGAGGACATCCCACCCGCGGGCCTGGGCTTCGGCAATCCAGGACAAGTCGTGCTGGACGCCCGAGAAGTTCGACTGCGCGGGGTAGGCGAAGAGGTCGTGGCCGGAGCGCCCGGCCGCATCGAGCGCCTCGGTGACGGCGGACGCGTCGACGCGCAGGTCGGGCGGAACGACGGGCACGTAGTGCACGGTTGCGCCGCGGGCCCGCGCGAATTCCCTGATGCCGTTGACCGAGTTGTGATTGTCGAACGTGAGGGTGAAGTGGCTGCCCGCCTCGAACGGGTACGATTCGGCCACGAGCTTGAGGGCCTGGCTCGCGTTGCCCGTGAAGATCAGGCAGTACTCCTCGGGCGCCGCCCGGAAGAACGACAGCACGCGGTGTCTGGCCTGCTCGGACAACTCGGTCGAATGCAGGGACGTGGGGTTGTTCGAATGCGGGTTGCCGAAGACGCCGCCGAGCAACTGGTCCATGTGCCGCCGGACCTGCGCCTCGCCGTAGAGCCCCGCACCCGTGTAGTCGAGGTACACGTGCCCGGCCGCATCGAGCCGCGCGAACTCGCGCGCCCGCAGCGTATCGAGCGCCTCGGTGGCGGTGTAGTCGGGGTAGGCGCGGATGAACTCGGCGAACTGGGGGTCCTGGGTCATGGGGGTTCCTTCTACACGCACCCCGTCGGTTTCGGCAGGCCGGCCACCTTGCAGGCGCCGTTGGCAGGCCCCGAAGGGAAGAGCTCGTAGACGCGCGCCAGCTTGATGTCGGTTTCCTTGCACAACTTCCTGACCATGGGCGCGATGTCGTGTTCGAGATAGTAGGCCCGGAGGTACCGCACCAGGCGCCAGTGTTCGTCGGTCAGCGCGGTCACGCCCTCGGTCGTGGCGAGGTCGGCGGCCACCTGGTCGTTCCAGAGGGTGGGATCCTCGAGAAAGCCGTTTTCGTCGACCGCGTAGACGGTTCCGTTCAGTTCGATGGTCGGCATGGAGTGTCCTAACGCGAGGCCTTCGCGCGCGCGGCGGCGATCTCCGCGACGGCGCCAATGGCGGTCTCGATATGCGCCTCGGTGTTGAAGGGCCCGATGCCGAAGCGCACCGCGCCGTGAATCGCGTCGAGGCCGAGTTGTTCGTGCACGCGAGGTGCGCAGTGCAGCCCGGTCCGGCACGCGATGTCGTGGTCGACATCGAGGATGGTGCCGGTATTCCCGGCTTCGAAGCCGTTCACGTTGAAGATCATGACGGCGATGTGGTTCGTGAGGTCGTCCTGGCAATACGTCGTGACGCCGGGGATGGCACGAATCCCTTCGACCAGCCTGCGGTGCAGGCGCGCCTCGTGCTGCTCGACCTGATCGAGTCCCTGCGAGAGGATCCACTGCACGCCGGCGTTCAATCCGGCAATGCCGAGCACGTTCGGCGTGCCGTACTCCAGGCGCCAGGGGTATTCATCGAGGTGCATGCGCTGCGCCGACCGGACGCCGGTCCCACCGGCCCGCGTGTGCCGGACGTCGACGCCCTCGCGGACGTACAGCCCGCCGATGCCCGTCGGCCCCATGAGGGACTTGTGGCCGGTGAAGGCCAGGGCGTCGATGTTCATCGCCTGCACGTCGATGGGCACCTTGCCGGCCGTCTGCGACGCATCCACCACGAGGTGGATGCCCCGCTCGCGGCATCGGCGGCCGATCTCGGCCACGGGCTGCACGGTCCCGATGACGTTGGACGCGTGGTTCAGCGCCACGACCCGCGTCCGGTCCGTGAGGCGCCGGGCCACATCGTCGGGGTCGACGAATCCGGCCGCATCGAAGGGGACGTGGTCGACCGTCACGCCGGCGTGACGCGCGAGGTGCTCGAGCGGACGCAACACCGCGTTGTGTTCGACGGTGGTCGTCACCACGTGGTCGCCCGGCGAGATGAGGCCGTACAACGCCAGGTTCAGGGCGTCGGTCGAGTTGTAGGCGAAGACCAGGCGATTCGGGTCCGTCCCGTTGAAGAAACGCGTCAGGAGTTTCCGCGTGTCGTCGACGAGCTGGCCGGTCTCCATGCACAGGTCGTATCCCGACCGCCCGGGATTGACGCCGTGCGTCCGGAAGAACGAGTCCATGAAGGCGTAGGTCTCTTCCGGCTTCGGGAAGGAGGTGGCGGCGTTATCGAGATAGATCAGGCTCATGGGATTCCGGCATGGGGCGGGTCAGTACCTGAGGCCCTGGCAGGCGTACCAACGGGCAACGGGACTCATCGACGTGGCGGGTCGCGGCCGATAATGGATACCATTATCAGGACGAATCTTATCGGCGGGGCCCGGTCAAGTCAACGAATCGGGTCGCGAGGCCCGCAGGCGGCTGAATGGCCGTATCATGTTGAGCGTCTGTCACTTCGGACTGCCGTCCGGTATCTCGCTGGAGTCATCCATGGACCGAACCAAGAGCATCGAACTCCTGAACACGAGCGTCGCCGATGAACTGCAGGCGGTTCATCAGTACATGTACTGGCATTTCCACCTGGACGATCAGGGGTTCGGGCCCCTGAGCCTGCTCTTCAAGCGCGTGGCCATCGAAGAGATGATGCACGTCGAGAAACTCGCCGAGCGCATCCTCTTTCTGAAGGGCGACGTCAAGATGGTGCCGGCCGGGCCAGTCGAGCTGTCGCAGGACGCCGAGACGATCCTGAAACGCGCGGCCGAAATGGAACACGAAGCCGTGGGCATCTACAACGACTTCGCGAACCAGTGCGGCCGGAACTCGGACGCAATCACGAAGCAGATGTTCGAAGGGCTCGTCGGTGACGAGGAGCGGCACTTCGACGGCTT
Source organism: uncultured Vicinamibacterales bacterium (assembly GCA_964547975.1). Taxonomy (GTDB): domain Bacteria; phylum Acidobacteriota; class Vicinamibacteria; order Vicinamibacterales; family JAKQTR01; genus CAYJPV01. The sequence continues at coordinate 16,240 of CAZJRM010000018.1, forward strand.
CGACAAGCAGCTCGAGAACATCAAGCGCTTCGGCCCGAGCTACCTCGCGCTGCAGTCGTTCGCCGCGGCGCCCGAGCCGCCGGCGGGGCAGGGCGCGTAGGACTCTGGGTCGGGGATTGGGGATTGGGGATTGGGAAGGACGAAGGGCCCGCTGGAGGGATCTCCGGCGGGCCCGTGGTGTCTCCGGAGCTACTTCCCGAACGCCAGGCCCTGCACCAGCGCGTCGAGTTCTGACTGCAGCGTGCGGCGACGCGTCTCGCGTTCCGCGATCTCGCGTTTCAGCACATCCAGCCGCGTTTCCTGCTCGTCGAGCTGCCGCGTGTAACGCGCGGCCAGCGTCCGTTCTTCGCTCTTCCCGCCGAGCGCCTTCAGGTTCTCGCGCAGGCGTTCCTGGTCCTTGACGATGTCGCTGGTCTCGCGGCGCCGCGCGTCGATCTCGCCAGCCACGACGGCAACCTCGTTCTTCTTCGCCAGCACCGCGCGAAGCGCCTGCTCGGCTTCCGGCGTCAGCGACCGCTCGCGCACGAGCAGGCTCACCTGGTCGTCCGACAGGTTCGCCACGCGATAGGTGGTGTCGACGACACGTTTTTCGTCCACGACGAGGGTCGCGGTCGATTTCGGCGCCACGGCCACGCGGAACCGGTAGACGTTCGGCGCGGTTTCTTCGGGTTTGGCCGCGCTCGTCAACTGCCAGCCCCCGCGGTTGGGATGCTCGACGACCAGCGTGCGCGCGCGGCCGTCTTCGTTGCGCACGGTGTAGGTGCGTTTCTCGCGCAGTTCGCGCTGGAGGATCAGCAAGCCGCGCGACGCGCGCACGCTCATGGCGCGCTCGGGCTCGGCATCCTGCTTCGCATCGACGAGGAGCGCCAGGTCCGCCGCGTACGACAGCAATCGCCGCTCGCCTGGTTTCACGGCGTCGATCAGCCCCTCGCCCGTGAATGTGCCATCGTCGAGGACCGACACGCTTCCACCATCCAGCGTGTTCGTTGTCGAATTCGTGAACCACACCGCCGCCCGCGGCCGCGCGCCGGTGCTTGCGTTCCAGACCGACACGCGCTCGGCTTCGACACGACCGTTCAGGATCGGCACGAGGGCCGATTGGCTCTTGCGGATCGTGACGGGCTCCTTGAGCCGGTATTCGAAGAGATCGCCGAGTTCCCGGCCTTCGGCCGCCGCTTCCGTGCGTTCCATCACGTCGGCCATCGCTTCGCGGGCCATCATCGCGGGGGCGGGCGGTGGCGGGGCCATCGGCATCGGGCTCGCCACGCCAGCGACCCGCTTGGAAGTCTCCCGGAAGCTGGACTCCTGAACGATCTCGGCCGGAGCCTCGACAGGAGCTGCGCCGCTCGTCAACGTCGCCTCGTGCGTCTGCGGCGACAGTTGCACGGACGAGGGCAACGGGATGACGGGACGCCGCGCGTAGAGCGGAAGCGACAACTGCTGAATGTAGGACTGCGGCGCGCCCGCGACGAGCGACAACTCGACGCGCGTCCAGTCTTCGCCAATCGTGTTGTCCACGATGGCCCAGCCCTGCAGCAGCGGTTTCTCGCCGGCCTTCGACGGCAGCACCAGCCGATACGTGCTCTTCCAGATCGGCACTTCGCTGATGTAGCTCACGTACAACGGCCGCTCGCCGGCACCCGCCGTCGAGATGGTCATCCGGCGTTCGTCTTTCCGCCGCGCCGCCGCCGCCACGTCCAGGTACCGGCGAATATCGCCGCGCAGGTCGCCGTCGAGTACACGCAGCGACATCCGCGGCGAGACTTCGACGGTCTGCAGGACACCGGCATCACTCACGAGACCGAGTTCGCGCACCTCAATGGCCTTGCCGGCGTCCTCGCGCGTCCGCGTCTCCACGCTCAGCACGCGCCCGCTGACGAGGCCCGCCGGCGTCTGCGCCTCGACCCGGGCGCCCTTGAGCGCCGCGAGAAACGCCGCCACCGACGTCTCTTCGTCGAGCGGCAGGGCCAGGGCCCCCAGCTTCCGGCTTGCCGAGTCGTCCGTGTTGAAACTGACGCCGGTCACCCTTCCGTCGCCCAGGTCGACCGTCGTGAGCGACTTCAGCACGTCGTTCAGTTGCCCGCTCGTGAAGTCGATCGACACCTGCCCGTTGCCGCGCACGCGCCCGACGTGCTCGAAGAACCCGACGCCGCTCTTGTAGAGCACGACACGTTTGATCGGCAGGCGATCGCCGGCCTCCGTAGCTTGTGCCACCGGCTCGGCCGGCTTCGTCTCCTGCCGGGCCGCGCCCGGCGCCTGCGCCATCAACACGACGATGCCTGTGAGTGCGATTGCAGCGCGCATGAGAAACCCCTCGTGTGTGCGAACTATAGCACCGCACCGGCTCACGGCTCGCGGCTCGCGGAAGCGCGACGGGAGTCCCCTTCCGGGCCCGGCTCGACACGCCGGCAAACGCGACCTTGCCGGGTGTTCGTGCCTCAACAGGCTTGGGGACCCCCAGCCCCAAGCGTGTCTCCCCCTCACGGTCACGTTTGCGAACTTACGTCCACGGCGTGCTCGCAGGGCCCGCGCGGGATCTCCCGCCGCGCTCCCTCTTCCCTGCTCCTCTTCCTTGCTCCTCTTCCCTCTTCCCTATCGCCTGTTCCCTGTCCCCTGACTTTCCCCTGTCTGTTGACACACGTAGCGTCCTGCCGTTACTCTGGGATCCTGATGTTCGCGCTCGCGCAGATCCATCGGCATCACCATCATCACCGCCATACCAGCGGTCCGGCGATGCTGCGCGCGTTGATCACGAACTAACCCCTCACTTTCAACCGCACCCAACCAGCCGCCGGACCATCCGGCGTTTTTCTTTGTACCCACTCGTACGTCGTCAAATGACGACCTCAACGGCGCGAGCCGCTGGCTCGCGCAACCTGCTCGCTCCGGGCTCCGGGATCGGGCGGAAACACGATGGACTTCAGGCTTCGGACTTCGGGCCTGAACCGATGTCGAAGCGCTGCCCGACGCCCGAAGCCCGACGCCAGAAACCGCAGGCCGGATGCCGTTAGCCAGACCCAAGAGGACTGTGATGGACTTCACGAAACTGAACGGACTCATCCCCGCCGTCGCCCAGGACGATGAGAGCGGGGAGGTGTTGATGGTGGGCTTCATGAACGAAGAAGCCCTGCAGCTGACCTTGTCGTCGGGATACGCGACCTTCTACAGCCGCAGCCGGCAGACACTCTGGCTGAAAGGCGAGACATCCGGCAATCGGATGGCGGTGCGCAGCGTCCTGACCGACTGCGATACCGACGCGGTCGTCATGCGCGTCGTGCGCCTCGGCGACGGCCTCGTCTGCCACGAAGGCACCCGAAGCTGCTTCACGAAAGAACTGCTGAAGACGGCGGACGGAGGCGCGCGATGACGCTCAAGCTCGGTATCCCCAAGGGATCGCTCCAGGACTCGACGGTGCAGCTCTTCGCGCGCGCCGGGTACAACATCTACGTCAACCCGCGGTCGTACTTTCCGACGATTGACGATCCCGAGATCGAGTGCATGCTCATCCGCGCCCAGGAAATGGCGCGCTACGTCGCGGATGGTGTGCTCGACGCCGGCCTGACGGGGCTCGACTGGGTCGCGGAACAGACCGCGAGCCGTCGTCACGGGCCGGTCATCCCCATGGCCAACCTCGTCTACGCGAAGCAGAGCTACGGCAAGGTCCGGTGGGTGCTCGCGGTGCCGGAGGGGTCCCGCTACAAGACGGCGAAGGACCTCGAAGGCGCGACGATCGCGACCGAACTCGTGCAGGTGACGCAGGCGTGGTTCGCCGAACGCGGCGTCAACGTCAACGTCGAGTTCTCGTGGGGCGCGACCGAGGTCAAGCCGCCCACGCTCGCCGACGCGATCGTCGAAGCCACGGAAACCGGTTCGACGCTGCGCGCGAATCGCCTCCGAATCATCGACACGATCCTCGAGTCGAACACGCAGCTCATCGCGAATCCCACGGCGTACGACAACATCGAGAAGCGCACCAAGCTCGAAAACCTCGCGCTGCTGCTGCAGGCCGCCATCGACGCGCAGGGACGCGTCGGGCTCATGCTGAACGTCGAGCGCGCGAACCTCGAGGCCGTGCTGGCCGAACTGCCCGCGCTGCGCCGGCCGACGGTGTCGCCGCTCGCCGACTCGGACTGGGTGGCTGTCAACACCGTGCTCGAAGAACGCACGGCCCGCGACCTCATCCCGCGCCTGCGCGCCGCCGGCGGCCAGGGCATCGTCGAGTACCCGCTCACCAAGATCGTGCTGTAGGAGTCGATGATGTTTCCTATCTACCGGTCGGACGATCCGCGGAGCCGGCGGCTCATCGAGCGCCGGGTCACGCGCGATCCGGAACTGCTGGAACAGGTCGCGGCCATCGTGGACGCCGTGCGGCGAGGCGGCGACGCGGCCGTGCGGCGCTTCGCCAGGCGGTTCGATCGGTACCGCGGTCCGTTCGAACTGGACCGAGCGGCCATTGCCCGCGAAGCCGCGTCGGTTCCGCCGGACGTCAGGCGCGCCGTCGCCGCCTGCGCGGCGAACATCCGGCGCGTGGCCCGCGCGCAACGCCCGCGTTCGACGCGTGTCGCCGTCGCGCCTGGCGTGTCGATCGAACAGCGCGTGGTGCCGCTCGCGCGCGTCGGCTGTTACGTGCCCGGCGGACGGTATCCGCTGCCGTCATCGCTCCTGATGACGGCGATTCCCGCGAAGGTCGCCGGCGTGGGCGAGGTCATCGCGGTCTGCCCGAAGCCCGATCCCGTGGTCGCCGCCGCCGCGATCGACGCGCGCGTCGATCGCCTCTTTGTCCTGGGCGGCGCGCAGGCCGTGGCCGCGCTCGCGTACGGCACCGAGACCGTGCCGCGCGTCGACAAGATCGTCGGCCCGGGAAACCGCTTCGTCGCCGCCGCCAAACGGCTGGTGTCGGCGGACTGCGGGATCGACTTCGAAGCCGGCCCGAGCGAACTGGTCTGGCTGACGGATAGGGCGCGGCCGGACTGGGTCGCGTGGGATCTCCTCGCGCAGGCCGAACACGATCCCGACGCCCGCGCGCTGCTCGTCACCACGTCGGCGACGCTGGCCAGGGCGGTGCAGGAATCGCTCGACGATCTCCTCGAGTCCGCCGGCGACACGCCTGCGCGCGAGGCCTTGCGCACGAACGGCGGCGCGATTGTCGCGGCCTCCTGGTCCGAGGCGCGGGCGCTCGTCAACCGCATCGCGCCCGAGCACCTCGCAACCGACGATGCCGCGACCATCAAGGGCGCGCCGAGCGCCGGTACCGTGTTCGCAGGACCCTTCTCGGTACCGGCGGCCGGCGACTACGCCACCGGGTCGAACCACGTGCTGCCGACGGCTGGCGCCGCACGATTCCGCGGAGGCCTCTCGGCGGCGGACTTCGTGCGAGTCGTTTCCGTGCAGACGCTCACGCCCGCCGGCATCCGGCGCCTCACGCCGGCCGCACGCACGATGGCGCGCGTGGAAGGACTGACGGCCCACAAGGCGTCGGTGGAAGCGAGGCGGTCATGAGCACCGGCTACCTCTACGAACCGCTGCCCGACGTGACAGGCGGGGCACGCCTGCACCTCAACGAAAACTCCGCCGGCTGCTCGGCGGTCGTGCTCTCTGCGATCCGGTCGATCACCCGCGAGCAGATCGCCTGGTATCCCGCCTACGCGTCAGCGACGGCCGCATGCGCCCGGGCGTTCGGCGTGAGCCCGGACTCCGTGCTGCTGACCAACGGACTCGACGAGGGTATCCTCACGGTATCGCTCGCCCTGGTTCCGCGTGACGGCCGGCCCTCCGATGTCGTGGTGGTCGAGCCCGGTTACGGGATGTACGGGCCGTCGGCGAAGCTCGCGGGCGCGGCGGTTCGATCGGCCGAGCCCGGGCCCGGTCTCGCGTTCGACCTGACTCGCGTACTCGCGGCGATCACACCAGCCACACGATTCGTCGTCCTCAGCAATCCGAACAACCCCGCGGGCGAGGTCATTCCGCAGGAATCGTTGCTCACGCTGGCGCGCGCGCTTCCGACCGGCGCGTTTCTCTTCGTCGACGAAGCGTACGCGGACTTCGCGGGCAACTGCGCGATTCCCGCCATCGCGACCGAGCCCAACCTCATCGTCGGGCGGACGTTCGCGAAGGCATACGGGCTCGCCGGCATCCGGATCGGCGCGGTCTTCGCGCGACCCGAGGTCATCGCGCGGCTGCGCGGCGCCATCGCGCCATTCAGCGTGAACGTCTTTGCCGCGACGGCGCTCGAGGCGGCGCTGAACGATCGCGGATACCTCGAGTGGTACCTGCACCAGGTGACCCGGGCGAAGGACGTGCTCTACGAAGGTTTCACGCGCCTGGGATTGCCCTTCTGGCGAAGCGCGGGCAATTTCGTCCTGGTGAAGGTCGGCGACGCGCCTGCCGTGCGGCAGGCCTTGACCGAACGCGGCATCCACGTCCGCGATCGGTCGTCGGCGCCGGGGTGCGAAGGGTGCATCCGAGTCACGGCCGGCCTGCCGGACGATGCGCGCGCGTGCGTCAACGCGCTGGAGGAGGTGTTATGCGCCGCGCGACGGTAGAGCGAAAGACGCGGGAGACACAAATCGCGCTCCGCATCGTGCTGGACGGCCGGGGGCGTTTCGACGTGTCCACGGGCATCCGGTTCTTCGATCACATGCTCGAACTGGTGGCGAGGCACGGCGGTTTCGATCTGACGCTCGCGGCCGCCGGCGACCTCGATGTCGATCAGCACCACACGGTCGAAGATGTCGGGATCGTGCTCGGCGAGGCCGTCTCCCAGGCGCTCGGATCGCGTCGCGGGATCAATCGCGCCGGCTATTTCGTGATGCCGATGGACGAGACGCTGGCCGTGGCGGCCATCGATCTCGGCGGCCGGCCGCACACCGTCGTCGCGACCGGCGTCAGGGCGGCGCGCGTCGGCGACCTCACCTCGGAACTCGTCACCGACTTCTTCGAAGGGTTCGCGCTTGGCGCCCGCGCCAACGTGCACGTCAAGGTGCTGTACGGCCGATCGAGCCACCACCGCATCGAAGCCGCGTTCAAGGCGTTCGGCCGGGCCCTGCGCGTGGCGTGCGCGCGCGACCGCCGACTTGCGCGGATGTTGCCCAGCACCAAGGAGCTCCTGTGATCGCTCTCGTCGATTACGGCGCCGGAAACCTGGCGTCGGTGCGCAAGGCACTGCGGGCGGTCGGCGTCGAGTTCGCAACCCCGGCAGGCCCGGCCGACCTGGCGGGCACGTCCGGTGTCATCGTGCCCGGCGTCGGCCACTTCGCCGCCACCGCGGCCCTCGGTCCCGAGTGGCGCGAGGCCCTCTCCGCGGGAATCCGCGCGGGCCGACCGTATCTCGGCATCTGTCTCGGCATGCAGTGGCTCTTCGACGGCAGCGACGAAGCGCCCGATCTGCCGGGCCTGGGCACGTTCGCGGGCCGCATCACGCGACTCCAGGATCACGACGCCGACGGCACGCGGCTCAAGGTTCCGCACGTCGGCTGGAATCGTGTGCACTGGACCTCCGGTCCGGAACTGTCGCCGGACATTCCCGACGGTGAGTACTTCTACTTCACGCACGCGTATGCGGCGCCGGCGACATCCATCTGTGTCGGCTGCACCGAGTACGGCGTGCGGTTCGCCTCCGCGGTCCGGCGCGACCACGTCTGGGGCGTGCAGTTCCACCCAGAGAAGTCGGGCTCCACGGGCCTCGCGGTCCTGGAGGCGTTTGCCGCGTTCGTCGCGGCCGCGGGCGCGGCGCGCCGGGAGGGGACATCATGAGCCAGCTGGCGAGGCGTCTCATCGCCTGCCTCGACGTCCGCGACGGCCGCGTGGTGAAGGGCGTCAACTTCGAGTGGCTCCGCGATGCGGGCGATCCGGCCGAACTGGCCGCCCGCTACGACCAGGAAGGCATCGACGAAGTGGTCGTGCTCGACGTCACGGCAACCGCCGAACGGCGCCTCGCGATCGAGACGACCGTGGCGGCCGTGGCGGCCCACCTGTTCATCCCGCTCGCCGTCGGTGGCGGCATCCGTTCGCTGGACGACGCGGCGAGGGTCTTCGAGGCGGGCGCCGACAAGGTGAGCTTGAACACGGCCGCGTTGCTCGACCCCTCGCTCATCACCCGCATCGCGAGCCGGTTCGGCAGCCAGGCCGTCGTGGTCGCCATCGATGCGGAACGGGTGGACGAGGCGTTTCGAGTCTTCAGCCACGCCGGACGGCAGGCCACGCCGTGGGACGCCGAGTCGTGGGCGAAAGAAGCCGAGCGGTGCGGCGCCGGCGAGATCCTCCTGACGTCGATTGACGCCGACGGCACGCAGAAGGGGTTCGACATTCCCGTGACCGCTGCCGTGTCGAACGCCGTCGGCATCCCGGTCATCGCCTCGGGCGGCGCAGGTGCGCCGGACCACTTCGCTGAGGTATTCTCGGAGGGTCACGCGGATGCAGCCCTGGCAGCGTCGGTCTTTCACGACCGCGCCTGCAGCGTTCGATCGATCAAGCGCCGTCTTCAGGAACGGGGTATTCCCGTTCGGCTGTGAGGTGACATGCTGATTCCGTCGATCGACCTTCGTGGCGGCCGTGTCGTCCAACTCGTCCAGGGCCGGCGCGAAGCGCTGGCCTACGACGATGTGTTCGCGTGGGTGGAGCAGTTCAAGGACTTCCCCCGCGTGCAGGTGATCGACCTCGATGCCGCTATCGGCCGCGGCGAGAACACCCTGCTCATCGAACGAATCTGTCGTGTCCTGCCGTGCCGCGTCGGCGGCGGGCTGCGCACGCCCGACGCCGCGGCCCGCGCCCTCGACGCCGGGGCGAAGGAGGTCATTCTCGGGTCCGCACTCTTCCGGCGCGGAGGCATCGACGACGCCTTCGCAGCGGCGGCGGCCAGCGCGTGCGGCGCGCCGCGGATCATCGCCGCCGTCGATGCGCGCCACGGGCAGGTCGTCGTCCACGGCTGGCGGCAGGCCCTGGCGATTTCGGCACCGGACGCCGTGCGGCAGTTGGATCCCTGGTGCGGGGGCTTCCTCTACACCCACGTCGATACCGAGGGGCTCATGCGCGGCATCGACATGGAGGCCGTGCAGGCGGTCCGTGACGCCACCGCCCGGCGGATCGCGGCCGCGGGCGGGATTACCTCCTGGGACGAGATCCGCGCCCTCGAAGCCATGGGCGTCGATGCCGTCGTCGGCATGGCGGTGTACACGGGCATGCTGCCGCTGACGCCCCCGGACGGCGAATGACAGTCAACCTTTCGTACACGGCCTCCGTCTATCCGGATGAACAGACGGAGGTCCCATGCGCCGAATTCTCACCGCTTCGTTCGTGGCCGTTGCCCTGATCGGCCTGTGTTCGCCCGGCACCGCCAGCGCCCAGGCCAAGGAAACCGACACCGTCAACAAGGTCGTCCCGATCGCGAAGGACGGCCTGCTTTCGCTGAAGACGTTCTCCGGCCGGGTGTCGATCGTGGCCGGCGACCGTTCGGACGTCTCGATCAAGGCCCTGCGGCGGGCCACGCGCGAACGCCTCTCCCGCATCCAGCTCGAGATCCGCGCCGAGGGCGGCAACGTCTACATCGAAGCCAACAAGCGCGACGAGGACTGGTCCGGGAAGAACGACAACGTCGTGGAGACGGAGTTCGACATCGAGGTGCCTCGGACCGTCAGGCTCGACGTGCACTCGTTCAGCAGCGGCGTGGCGGTCAACGGCGTGCGGGGCGGTCTCGAAATCGAGGCGTTCTCCGGCGAACTGCGCCTGGTCGACTGCGGCGGCGCCGTCGAAGCCAAGACCTTCAGCGGCGGAATCCGAATCGGCGCCGCCGGCGCCGGGAATTCGCCGGCGATCCGGGCCGAATCGTTCAGCGGCGACATCGAAGCCACGGTCGCGCCGACCGCGAAGGCCGCCGTGGAGTTCGAGACGTTCAGCGGAGACATCCAGTCGGACGTGGAACTGACGCTCAAGAGCAAGTCGAAGCGTAACCTCCGCGCGACGCTCAACGGCGCCGACGGCGCGTCGAACCTGATCCGGTTCAAGACCTTCTCGGGAGACGTCAGGCTGCTCAAGTAGGGGTTGGGGATTGGGGCGTGCCCTGCTAATCTTCGGGGCATGCCGACACCCCCCGCTGGCGCCACCTGGCTCGAACGCCTGGGCCTGAACCGCCCTGAACTGCGCGCCTGGGCGATGTACGACTGGGCCAACTCCGCGTTCTGGACGACGGTGGTCGCCTCGGTCTTCCCCATCTATTTTGCCGATGCGGCGGCGGCCGGCATGGAGCCTTCGCTCGCCACGAGCCGGTTCGCCCTGGCCAATGCCCTGGCCATCGCGCTCGTGGCGGTCGTGGCGCCGGTGCTGGGCGCCATGGCGGACTACGCAGCACTCAAGAAACGGTTCCTGGGCGCGTTCCTGGCCGTGAGCGTCGGCGCGACGGCCGCGTTGTGGTTCGTTCGAACCGGCGACTGGCTGCTCGGGCTGTTCCTCTTCGTCATCGCGAACATGGGCGCGGTGGCGAACATGACCTTCTACGACTCGCTGCTGCCGCACATTGCCGCGGAACACGAAGTCGACCGGGTGTCGTCGAGCGCCTACGCGATCGGCTACCTGGGCGGCGGGCTGTTGCTCGTCGTCAACCTGCTCTGGATTTCCAAGCCAGGGTGGTTCGCCATTCCCGACGCGGGAACGGCCGCGAGGCTGTCGTTCGTGAGCGTAGCCGTGTGGTGGGCCGTGTTCTCGATCCCGCTGTTCCGGCGGGTGCCGGAGCCTCCGGCGCTGCGCCCGCCCGGTTCCGAGGGTGAGTCCGTGCTGGCGGCGTCCTTCTCACGGCTGGGGCAGACCTTCCACGAACTGCGGCGGTACAAGCAGGCATTCCTGCTGCTGGTCGCCTTTGCCATCTACAACGACGGCATCAACACGATCATCAAGATGGCGGCCGTCTACGGCGCCGAGATCGGGTTCAGCTTCCAGGGCCTGCTGCCGGTGTTCGTCCTCGTGCAGTTCGCCGGCGTGCCGTTCGCGTTCATGTTCGGCCGGCTGGCCGATCGCATCACGGCCAAACGCGCCGTGCTCCTGTCACTGGTCATTTACGTCGGCATCACGATCTTCGGCTTCTACGTCCGCGAACTCTGGCACTTCTACGTGCTGGGGTTCGCCGTGGCCATCGTGCAGGGCGGGAGCCAGGCCCTGAGCCGATCGCTTTTCTCGACCATGATCCCGAAGCACCGATCGTCGGAGTTCTTCTCGTTCTTCGGCGTGTTCGAGAAGTTCGCGGGCATCCTCGGCCCGCTGTTGTTCGGCGTCATCGCCGAACGCTACCATTCGAGCCGGCCGGCGATCCTCTCGCTGGTCGTGTTCTTCATCATCGGAGGTTACCTGCTGACGCGCGTGGACGTGGAGGCCGGGCGCCGCGCGGCGCGGGAGGCGGAACGGGCCCTGAGCCTCGAGGCTTGAGCCCAGTGGCTTCGGGCTTCGGGCTTCGGGCTTAAGATGGAACGGATGGGCGAATCGTACTCGGACCAGGTCGACCGCGCTGGCGACGTGCCCCGAGGGACCCGGCTCACCGGCTGGAAGGAGATCGCGGTCTATCTCGACAAGGCGGTGAGGACCGTCCAGCGCTGGGAGCGCGACTTCGACCTTCCCATCAGACGCGCATCCGAAGACCGGACCAGTTCCGTGTACGCGTTCACGGACGACCTCGACGCCTGGCTTCGCTCACCCGCAGGGACCCGCGCCGGCCGACAGGAATCGCTGGACGATGAAGCCGCCAGGCCGCCGGCCGAGGCGACTCCGCCTTCGGTGTCGCCGCCCGGCCCGCGCCATCGCGTTCCCTGGATCACCTGGATCCTCGCCGGCGCGCTGCTCGTGACGGCGGCTGCCTTCGCCTGGCACACCTGGCGCCCGGCCAGCCCGCCGATTCCGGCATCCTGGCGCGTCGACGGCAAGGTGCTGTCGGTCTTCGACGTGGGTGGCCGCGTGGTCTTCACCCACACGTTCGAGGAGCCGCTGACGGCATCCGCGTATGCCGAGGGCACACTCTATTCGGACAAACTCGTCGGCGTGGATGACCTCGACGGAGACGGGCGTTACGAGTTCTGGATCGTGGCCGTGCCGGCCAGAACCGCGCCGGACCATCAGCCCCTGGTGTACCTGTTCAACCAGGACGGCACCGTCCGCTGGCAGTACCGGTTCCAGGGTGCCGTCACGTTCGGCGGCCAGCGGTTCGACCCGCCCTGGCACCCCCATTTCCTGTTCGTGACCGACCGCCCGGAAGGGGGCCCCGGGCGCGCGATCTGGCTGGCCAGCATCGAACGCACGTCGTTCCCGTCGGTCCTCCAGCGGCTGGATATCGACACGGGTCGCCCGGTCACGAACTACTGGAACAATGGGTATGTCACCAGCGTCGCGCTCGGCTCACTCGGCGGACGGCGGGTCCTCCTGGTGGGCGCCGCGTTCAACGACACCGGGTTCGCCTCCCTGGCGGTGCTGGATCCCCTGAATCCACACGGCTCAGCGCCGGCAGTTCGCGACAAGTATCGCTGCGACGACTGCCCTCCAGGCCAGCCGCTCGCGTTTGTCCTGTTCCCGAAACCCCCGCGTTTCGTTCCACTCGGTACGAACGGGGCTGTCGTGAGCATTAATGCTGGACACGCCGACGACATCGTAGTCATCGTGTCGCACGCCATGGCGGCGGGCGATTCGGCCTCGGCCATCTATCGGCTGAATGAGGATCTGAGGCCGACCCTGGTCGACGCGGCCGACGGGTTCCTCCGCGTGTACGGCACGCTCGTCCGACAGGGGGTCCTTCAGCCCTTCGGACGGGAGGGGATCGACCCTGTCACCGAGTTCCCGCCTCTCCTGTACTGGAAGGGCGGAACGACGTTCGAGCCTGCCCGCAAGTAGCGGCCCTTACGCCAGCGTCTTCTTCGACCGCATCGTCGCCAGCGTCAACACGGTGACGCCCCAGATCGCCATGTAGATGGCGTCCCTCCAGAACGCCTCCAACCCGACGCCCTTCAGAAAGATGCCACGCACGATCACCAGGTAGTAGCGCAGCGGCACCAGGTAGGTGACCGGCTGGATCGCGGCGGGCATGTTCTCGATCGGGAAGATGAACCCCGACAGGTAGATCATCGGCACCATGAAGAAGAAGACCGTCGTCATCATCGCCTGCTGCTGCGTCTGCGACACCGTGGACACGAACAGCCCCAGGGAGAGCGTGCACACGAGGTAGACGAGCGACAGCCCGAACAGGAGCGGAAAACTGCCGCGCAGCGGAATTTCGAACCACAGCACGGCCACGCCGACGACCAGGAACACGTCAATCACGCCGATGATCCCGAACGGCAGCAACTTGCCAACGGTCAGTTCCCAGCGCTGCAGCGGCGTGACGTTCAACTGCTCCAGCGTGCCGAGTTCCTTCTCGCGCACGATGGCCATGGCGCCGAGCATGGCGGTGATGATCATGAGCAGCAGGGCCAGCACGCCCGGCACCATAAAATGCTGGCTGTTGAGTTGCGGGTTGAACCACACGCGGATCCGCGCGTCGAGCGTGCCGATGGGTGCGGCGCCGGCGGGGCGTCTGCCCATCACGATCTCGGCCGCACGCTCCGAGACCAGGGCCCCGGCGTACCCCAGCGCGACATTGGTCGAATTCGAGTCGCTGCCGTCGGCCAGCACCTGCAGCGTGACGGGCCGGCCCTGCTGGACGTCGCGACCGTACCCGGCGGGTATCGACAGGATGAGCCATGCCTTTCCGCGGACGAGATCGTCTTCGACGCCGCCGGGGGTCGTCACCACGTCGGCAATCGTGAAGTAGGGCGAGCCCTCGAATCGTCCGATGAGGCTGCGGCTCTCCGGCGTCCGGTCGCCGTCGGCCACGATCATCGGGACGTTTCGGACGTCCGTGGTCGCCGCGTAGCCGAGGATGGCCAACTGAAGGACCGGCGCCACGAACAACACCGGGAACATGCGGGGGTTCCGGCGCAGTTCCTGGAATTCCTTGCGGATGAGAAACCACAGTCGCCGCATGTCACCCTCGTTCCTTGGCGAGGCGAAGCGAAGCCAGTCCGAGCACGATCAGCGCGTAGGCCACCAGGGCGCCGAACTGGGGCACGAACACCAGCACGTCGGCCCCCTTCAGCACGATGCCGCGCAGGATGATCAGGAAGTACCGCGCCGGCACGATGAACGAGATCATCTGGATCGGCACCGGCATGCTCTTGATGGGGAAGATGAACCCCGACAGGATCAGCGTCGGCAGGAGCGAGAGCAGCAGGCTGATCAGAAAGGCCAGCGCCTGGGAGTCTACCAGCGTCGACACCAGGAGGCCCGTGCCGAGCGCCCCGATGACGTACAGCGACAGCGCGCCCAGCAGCCCGGGCCAGGACCCGCGCATCGGCATGTCGAACAGCCACATGGCCGCAAAGACAATGAACAGCGCCGACGCGTACGAGATGGTGAAGTAGGGGATGGTCTTGCCGACAACGTACGACACGGTGTCGATGGGCGCCATCCGCACCTGCTCCCAGGTCCCGCGTTCCTTCTCGCGCACGATCGACAACGACGTGGCAATCACGCAGCTGATCATCACGATGAACCCGATGAGCCCCGGCACCAGGAACAGCGCGCTCTTCAGTTCCGGGTTGAACCAGATGCGCGGCTCCAGCGTCATGGGAGGCGCCACTCCCCGCCCGCCGGCCAGTTCCACGACGAGTTGCGCAGACACGCCGCGCACGATGCTCTGCGCGTATCCGAACACGATGGCCGCCGTGTTCGCGTTGTCACCGTTGACGATGACCTGCACGGTCGCGTTGCGGCCGGAGCGGAGGTCGGCGCCGACGCGCTCCGGGATGATGAGGGCGGCGCGGATGCCGTCCCGGTCCATGCGGTGCTCGATGTCGGCCATCGACGTCACGTCGGCGACCTTGTCGAAGTACGTCGAGTTGATGAACGCGGACACGAGCGTTCGGCTTTCCGCCGAATGATCGCGGTCCAGCACCGCGAGCCGAACGTGCCGGATGTCCCAGTTGAGGGCGTATCCGTAGAGCAGCAGGAAGAAGAGCGGCACGAACAGCAGAATCATCAGCGTGCGGGGGTCCCGTGCAATCTGCCGGAACTCCTTGCGCGCGACGGCGAGCGCTTTTCTCATGACACGCCCCCCTGCGCCGCCGCGGCTTCGCGCTCGACGACATCCATGAACACGTCTTCCAGGGACGGCGGCACGAAGGCCACGGACTCGGCCGTGAGCCCGCGATCGGTCAACCGGCTCGCCAGGAACCCGGTGTCCCTGACACCCGCGCCGAGCAGCACGTGGAGTGCCGTGCCGAACAGGCTGGTCTTCTCGACGCCCGGCAGCCCGTCCAGCGCGCGCAGCGCCTCCATCGGTGACGAGGTTCTCACCTCCACCAGCGCCCGATCGGCGAACAGGGCCTTCAACTCGGCCACGGTCCCCATGGCCGCAATCCGGCCGGCGTACATCAGCGCCAGCCGGTGGCAGTGTTCGGCTTCGTCCAGGTAGTGGGTGGTGACGAACACGGTCACGCCCGCATCGGACAGCTGGTTGATGAGCGCCCAGAACTGCCGCCTCGACAACGGGTCCACGCCGCCTGTCGGCTCGTCCAGGAAGAGGATCGGCGGTTCGTGCAGGATCGAGCAGCCCAGCGCGAGCCGCTGCCGCCAGCCGCCGGCCAGGTCGCGCGTGAGCGCCTGCTCGCGCCCCCGGAGCCCGGCCATCTCGACGGCAAACGCCTTCCGTGTCCGAAGCGTCGCGTCGTCGAGACCGTAGAGACCGCCGTAGAACGTCAGGTTCTCGTCTACGGTCAGCAGTTCGTAGAGCGAGAACTTCTGCGACATGTAGCCGATGCGCCGCTTCACCGCTTCCGGGTCTCGCACGACGTCGATGCCGCCGACGACGGCCGAGCCGGACGTCGGGCTGAGCAGGCCGCAGAGCATGCGGATGGTCGTCGACTTCCCCGCGCCGTTGCTGCCCAGGAAGCCGAAGATCTCCCCCTGCTCCACGTCGAACGAGACGTGGTCGACGGCCAGGAATGCCCCGAACCGTCTCGTGAGGTCGCGCACGGTAACCGCTGGCATGATGTCCTCTAGCGCCCCAGCACGCGGTCGAGGCGCGCCTGCGCCAGGCGGACGGCGGTCGTCGCGCGGGTACGTTCGAGCTGGGCCTGCACCAGCGCGAACTGTGCGTCGAGGACGTCCAGGTTGCTGACGAGGCCGGCCTTGAAACGTTCGCGGACCACCCGGTGCGCCTCGGTGGCGGCCGTGACCGCATCGGTCGCCGCGCCGACCGCCGCCGTCGCGGACTCGAGATCGAGACGCCGGCCGGTGACGTCGAACTCGAGCTGCCGATCGAACTCCGCCAGCCGAGCGTCGAGGCCGCGGCGCGTGGCGGCGACTTCGGAGGCGTCCGACGCGGTGCGGCCCCAGTCCCATACCGTCCAGGCCACGTTGACGCCAATGTCGAACGACGCGTTCCACTCGGCCTTGCGGGGGAAGATTCGCGGATTCGGCCGTGCGTAGTCGGCCCCGGCCGCCAGCGACACGACCGGCCTGGTCGCGGCCGCTGCCGCCACGCCGCGTTCCCGCAGCGCGGTGGCCCGCAGCTCGAGGGCCTGCCGCTCCGGGCGGTTGGCCCGCGCGTCGACCAGGAGCGCTCCGAGGGCGGGCACTGCCGTCGCGCCGCCGTCCGGCCCGACGATTGGCTCGATGGACGTGGAGGCGGGCGCGCCGACGACCCGTCGCAGGTCGGCTTCGGCAATGTCACGGGCGTTGGTCGCCTCGATGAGCAGGACGCGTTCGCGCGAACGTCTGGCCTCGACCGACAGAACATCGTTGGGCGCCAGCAGCCCCGCGGCCAGCATCGTCTTCACGTCGCGCAGGTGGGCCTCGATGCGCGCCACCGACTCGCCGACGACCTTCACGTGTTCCCTGGCCATGACGTAGCTCCAGAACGCGCGGGCGGCGTCGAGACGGACATCGGCGCGCGAGGCCGCGACGTCCCGCGAGGCGGCTTCGAGGTCGGCGCCGGCGGCGCGTTCGAGGGCGGGCAGGCGACCCGAGGTGTAGACGGGCCAGGCCATGTCGACGCGCGCCCGAACGTTGTCGGGCACGTCGGGATAGATCACGCGCGGGGCCTGCCCGGGAAGCGTGATGGCGTACTCATCGACGTGGTTGGTGCGCGTGTATCCGCCAAGCAGGCTGAAGACAGGCTTGTCCGCGGCGTTCCGCGAGTCCGTCGACGCGCGCGCCGCGTCGACGCGGGTCTGTGCCTCGGCGAGACGATGGCTGCTCGCGACGGCTTTCGACAACACATCGTCCAGGGTAAGGCGAAGCGAGTCGGCGTTGGCGGAACGGTCTTGTCCCGCGGCCGGCGCAGCGACCGCCGCAAGCACCGACGCGGACAGGACGGACCCGCGCGCAAGACGAGACAGGGTGGCAGTGAGACTGGCGTTCACGAGGACACCTCGGCGGAAGCGGGCCCCGATGTGACCCGCGTGATGAACACGTCTTCGAGCGACGCCGGGACGAGGCGCGCGCTGGCAACCGACAATCCGTGCGCGTCGAGGGCGGACCGAATCCGGACGGCGGCGTCGGCACCCGCGCCCTTGGCCACGCGCACGTGCAATCGTTCGCCGAATTCCTGGAGCCCGTCGATATCCGGGAGCGTGTCGAGGATCTCGACGGCCCTGGGCTGAGGATGAGCCAGCACTTCGACCAGGTCGCCCGGGAACGAGTCCCGAAGGCGAGGCGGCGTGTCGAGCGCGAGGACCTGCCCGCCGCTCATGAGCGCCACGCGGCCGCATCGTTCCGCCTCGTCCAGGTAGGGTGTCGCCATGATGATGGTGATGCCCTCCGACAGGAATTCGGACAGCAGGCGCCAGAACTCGCGGCGCGACACCGGGTCGACGCCGGTCGTCGGTTCGTCGAGCAGGATGAGGGTCGGCTCGTGAACGAGCGTGCACGCGAGGGCCAGCTTCTGCTTCATGCCGCCCGACAACCGCTCGGCGAGGCGGTGCCTGAACGGCGTGAGCTGCATCATGTCCAGCAGGCGTGTCCGTCGCGCCTCGTAGTCGCGCAGGCCGTGGATTTCGGCAAAGAAGGCGATGTTCTCGTCGATGCTCAGGTCGCCGTACAGGCTGAAGCGTTGCGAGAAGTACCCGACGTCGTGGGTCATCGCCCGATGCTGGCGTTCGGGGTCGTGTCCCAGCACCTGGATGCGGCCCCGATCCGGATGGATGAGACCGCACAGCAGGCGAATGGTCGTCGTCTTGCCGGCGCCGTCCGGACCGATGAGGCCGAACATCTCGCCCCGGTCGATCTCGAGCGACACGTCACGCACGGCGTCGGTCGTCCCGAAACGTTTCGAGACGTGGTCGATGCGGACGGCTGGTGTCTGGGCGTCGGTCGGCATGACAGCGCCTACTTGAGCGTGACGTCCGCTTCGACGGGCATGCCCTGCTTCAGCACGCCCTTCGCGTTGTCCACCGTGACCTTGAGGCGGAACACCAGTTTCGACCGCTCTTCGGCGGTCTGCACGTTGCGCGGCGTGAACTCGGCCTTGGGCGAGATGAACGTGACAGTGCCCGTCACCGTCGGCCCGCCGCCGTCGGTGTGCAGCGTCACGCTCTGTCCGAGGGTGACACGCGGGATGAAGGGCTCGTCCACGTAGATGTTGGCCCAGACGTGGTCGAGGTCGGCGACGACCGCCAGCGGGGCACGCGGCGCCACGAGTTCACCGAGATCGGCAAGTCTCTGCGTGACGGTCCCGGCCACCGGCGAGAGAACGGTCGCTTCCTTCAGGCTCTTCTCGAGGGTCGCGATCTGGGCGTCGACCACGCTGACTCGAGCGCGAGCGGCGGCGATCTCTTCGCGTCGGGCGCCGGCCTTCAGCCTGGCGACCTGTTCCGCCGCCGCGCGGACCCGTTCTTCGGCCGCCTTCAGCCGCTCCCGGCTCACGTCCCGCCTGGCGGCGGCGTCATCCCGCTGCTTCTGCACACCGGCGTTGGCGGCCATCAGCGCCTCGAATCGTTCGAGGTCGCGTTCGGCGGCCGCGAGGTCGCGGCGGGCAGCGGCGGTGTCGGCCTCGGCCGCGGCACGCTGCGCGTCGGCCTGGCGGATGTCTTCGGCCCGGGCGCCGGCCAGCAGGAGCCGCCACTGGGCGTCGGCGCCGTCGCGTTCGGCCCTGGCCCGCTGGATCGCGAGTTCGATGTCGGCGGTGTCCAGCGTCGCCAGCACGGCGCCGGCGGCGATCTTGTCGCCTTCGGCGACGGGCAGGGCGACGATCCGTCCGCCGACTTCGGCAGACACCTGGACCTCGGTGGCCTCCACGTAGCCTGACACGCGGATGCTGGTGACGGGGCCGCGGTCGCGGCAGGCGGTGCCGCCGACCGCGAAGGTCACGAGGGCGAGGACGGCCAGAGGTGTTCGAAGAGTCATGATGCGCGCTCCGTAGTGGCGTTCCTGCGCGGGAGAGCCTGGGTGGGCTCGGCGGCGAGGGATCGCCGGCCGACGTCCTGCATGTGCCGGATGAACAGTTCGGGGGCGAGGGCGGAGGTGTCGAGCTTCGAGTGTTTGTGAATGACCTCGCGGACGGGGCCGGACGCCAGGTAGATCATGATGGGCCAGGCGGTGCCGAGGTAGGCGAGCAGGGGGTTGACGTCCCTGAAGGCGCCTTCGGCGGTGCCGGCGTGGACGATGGCGGCCATGGAGCCGACGATGCGGGTCATGTAGCGAACGGTGTCGTGGTCGATGCGGGCGGCGCCTTCGGCGACTTCGCGGAGCATGATGGGGGCGAACTCGGGGTGCTGGAGTCCGAGTCGGATGAAGGTGGCGATGTAGTCGTCGAGGCGTTCGAAGGCCGGGCGGGAGGAGGAGGCGACGGATTCGAGGTGATCGGCGAGGGCGCCGAGTCGGAGTTGGATGGCGGCGCGGTAGAGGCCGGCCTTGGAGCCGAAGTGGTAGTAGAGCATGGCCTTGTTGAGGCGAGCGGCGGCGGCGATGCGGTCGACGCGGGCGCCGGCGAAGCCGCGGGCGGCGAATTCGCGGATGGCGGCGTCGAGGATGCGGCTGTGGGAGTCGGAGGGAGCGGGCCGGCGGCGGGGGCGGGTCGAGGGGCGGCGGGCGGTCTTGGCCATGTATCTAACCAACCAGTTAGTTTAACTAACTAGTTAGTATACACACGGCCGGCGCGGCGTCAACCCCCGCCCCGCCTCAATACCCGCTGTTCGTATACTTCGTGATGAGCGTCGCGCGCAGATCCCGGTACATCGCCACCACCCGCAACATCCGCGCCTCCGTCAGCTCCGTCAGATACGCCGCCGCCGCCCCGGGATCGCGCCGGTGCAGCTCCAGCGCCCGCGCCTCCACCTCCGCCTGCGTGGCGAAAAATTCACGCTCCAGCGGATCCCGCACAGCCTTCAAGTCCAACACCGCCGACTGCCACTTCAGGTGCAGGAGGTTGTCCACGAAATCCACCGCCCACCGCGCCGACCCCTCGCTGAACTGCCGCGCATCGTAGGTCCGGTACAACTCCGACGTCGTCGTCACCCCCGCGTAGATCGGCACGTACGTGCTCACGTACGGGTTGTCCACGTAGAACCACAACACCCCGCCAATCGGGTTCGGCAGCCGCGACCGCAACTGCGCCACCATGCCGTACCCGTGCTGCGCAATCGTCCGGTGACTCGCGACCCTGAGCAGGTCCCGGAGATCCGCGCTCGCAAACGGCGTCGCCAGCGCGCTCCGCCGCCCCCCGCCCTGCCCGTCCGACACGATCCACGCCGGATCCGCCGTCATGTCGTAGACCGTCCCCTCGAACGCCGACCGCTGGAACGCGATGATGTCCTGCACCGACACGGCGCGCTCCGGCTTGAACGAGAACGGGTAGAACGCCGCGCCTTCGATGGCCTGCCGCGACATCGTGCCGCTGTTGGCCGTGCCGGCCATGGCCCGCTTCGGCCACGCCTTCAGCGACGGCGCCAGCGAGCTGTAGACAAGCCACAGGCGGTTGAGGGAGCCTTCGGTGATCGGCGGCGCGTACGTGTCCTGCCAGATGAACGGCTGGCCCGAAGAGGGGTCGTACCAGCCGCGATCGATGGCGAACTGCCGGTGGTTGCTCGAGGCCCGCACGTCCGGATTCGCCAGATCGATCTCGCGAATCCTGACGTAGTTCGGAATCACGGTCACGTGCCCGTCCGGCACACGCCGCGCCGCCCAGATCGCGCCAGGTGTCCCGCTGGCCCGTTTCCAGTCGGCGCCGACGGCGAAGATCTCGAGCACCCACGCTTCGGTGGGGTCCGCGATGCTCAGCGCCTCGGCCCCGCCCGTGGACGGCAGGAAGCCGTACTGCTCCACCAGCGACGTGATGACCGTCACCGCCTCGCGCGCCGTTCGCGACCGCTGCAGCGCGAACACCTGCGCCTGCTCCACGGTCATGATCTGTTCGGTGACGCCTTCGATGTACGGCACCTCGAGCTCGCGCCGCTGGCTGCACGTGCTCTCGGCAATCGCGACCTGGTGTTCGTTGATGAGCGAGTAGCCCGTGTGGAAGTACGTGTACGTCCGCGCCACCTGCGGAATCCGGCCGATGACGGCGCCGTAGTCGCCCAGCCGCCGCCCTCCCCGCTCGTCGTCTCGGCCGTAGTAGATCATCCCCCAATGGACGGGCGCGGTACTGCCCGGGGGATGCGCCTGGCCCGGCACTACATGGATCCGGCACTCGCTGCACGCATCGGACTGCGACGTGATGACCGACCCGTCAACCGTGGCGAGGCGCCCCGCGGTGATGATCGTACAACCCTCACCTTCACCAGGCAGCGCGGCCCGCTCGACGTCAGGAGCCCAGACGGCGCCCCGCACTGAGGTGCCCGCCCACGCCGCCGCCCCCAGGCACCCGATCACGATCCACCCGCGCACTCCCAGGCCCGTTGTCGGTCGTCGCATGGCTGCTCCCCTTCTGTACGCCCGGTCAGGATTCTACCGTGGCTGGCAACCCGTGCCGGATGGCGTAACCTTGAAGCATGCACATCCTGGTCGCCGGCGGCTCGGGATTCCTCGGCCGCTCCCTGGTTTCCGCCTGCGTGGGCGCGGGTCACCGCCTCACCGTCCTCTCCCGCCGCCCATCGTCCGCACCGGTGGCGGGTCCCGCGGCGCCTTCGGCTCGCCAGATCCGCTGGAATCCGGATGGCACGGCGGGCTCGTGGGCCGATGCCTGCGGAGACGTGGACGCGGTCGTCAATCTGGCCGGAGAGTCCATTGCCGCAGGCCGCTGGTCCGACGCCAGAAAGCGGGCGCTCGTCGACAGCCGTCTCCTCGCTACCCGGTCGTTGACCACGTTCGTGATGCGGGCCGCACGACGCCCGGCGGTGTTCCTGAGCAGTTCGGCCGTCGGCTACTACGGCGACCGCGGCGCCGACACACTAGACGAGGCGGCTGCCGCGGGAACGGATTTTCTTGCGAGCCTCGCGGTGGAATGGGAACGCGCGGCGTCGGCCGCTGCGTCCCCCGAAACACGCGTCGTGCTCCTGCGCACGGGCATCGTGCTCGACCCTGCGGAGGGCGCGCTCGCGAAGATGCTCCTGCCATTCCGCCTGGGATTCGGCGGGCCGTTCGGATTCGGCCGCCAGTACATGTCGTGGATTCATCGCGACGACTGGGTGCGCCTGGCCGCCTGGAGCCTGACCGCGAACGTGTCCGGCCCCGTCAACGTCGTCTCGCCCCACCCCGTCACCAACGCGGAGTTCTCGAAGACACTTGGCCGCGTCCTGCGGCGTCCCTCGCTGGCGATGGTGCCGCCGTTCGTCCTGAAGATCGCCCTGGGAGAGATGGCCGGGCCGCTGCTGCTCGGCAGCCAGCGCGTCGTGCCTACGGTCGCCGAACGCTCGGGGTTCTCCTTCGCGTATCCGGAACTGGAGCAGGCGCTGAGGCAGTTGATTGGGTGAACGGCTCACGGCTCTCGGCTCGCGGCTCTCGGCTTGCGGCTTGCGGCTTGCGGCTCTCGGCCGAGGGACTGCGCGAGATCGGAGGTGACCGACTGGTCTCGCTCGGTCCGTGCGAGCATGCCGATGGGCGTCAG
>CAZJRM010000019.1:0-39119 GCA_964547975.1 uncultured Vicinamibacterales bacterium
CGTTAGGCACCACGACGGAACGACTGGACTTATACTTGCCGGTGAAAGGAGCATGACTATGGCTCCGCCGTTGGGCATCGTGCATAGCGATCCGGACATCCTTGGGGGCACCCCCGTCTTTGTCGGTACCCGGGTTCCCGTCAAGTCGCTCTTCGACTACTTGGAGGGCGGCGACACGGTCGACGAATTCCTCACTCAATTCCCGTCCGTCAAACGCGAACAAGCGGTCGCGGCCTTGGAATTGGCGCGCGATACGGTGCTGGCTCGTGCGCGTACTGCTTGACGAGAATCTCCCGCACTCCCTGGTGTCCCTCATCGTCGGACACGAGGTCCTGACGGTTCAGGGGCAAGGCTGGGCTGGGCTCAAGAACGGGGCTCTGCTCCGGGAAGCGCAGGGTGGCATCGACGCATTCGTGACGATGGACGCCAATCTGGAGTACCAACAGCGTCTGATCGGGATGCCGTTCGGTGTGGCGGTCCTCCACGCGCGGTCGAATCGGTTGGCCGATCTACTCCCGATCGTGTCACCGCTCCTGGCGGCCCTTCAAGACCTGGCACCGGGGGAGGTTCGGCACATCGGTGCCTAACATGGCCTGGACCCGACCGGCGCTGGGGCGAACGTGCGCGCCGGCGGGTGAGGCCTGACGTTAGCCAGACTACGGAGGACTTCGGTGCGATCGATCGTGCTCGCGATGTTCTTGACGCTGCACTCTGCGCCGATGCTCCAGGGGACGATGGTCGTCGAGCGCTCACGCGTCGGCCCGGTAGTCCTTGGTGCAACTGCCGACTCGATCTGTCAAGAATTCGGCGACAAGGCTAGATTGATCGACCTGAAGCTGGAAGGGATGCTGTCTCCAGCACTCGAACTGAAGCTCTTTGACGCCCAGGTGGTGGCCAGTGTCATCGCCGAAATTGGTCCGGTCAACAACCGGCTCGTCGTGACCAGGATCCGTGTTGTTGATCCGAGTCTGCGAACCAAGGACGGTATCGGCGTGGGGTCCACATACATGGAGCTTCGCTCCCGCTACGCGATCGACTGGGTCAGCTCGGGCGAAGGAGCTTTCATCGCAAGGGTCGAAGCACTCGGCATCAGCTTCGAACTCGACACATCCGGCCCGAAGCCGTTGTGGCCAATTCGGGATCCCAAGGAAGTGCCGAAGGACGTTCGCGTCGTAGGCATGATGCTCACTCGCTGAGCTGGCTAACGGAAATAGCCTGACACGTCGCCTCCTTCGAGGAATGGCGACCGAAAGGGGAGCCCCCGATGCACTGGCACACCTGCCTCGCCGCCGCCACACTCCTCGCCGCTCTCGGCGCGGCGCCGAGCCAGCCTCCGGCTCAGCCGGAAGGCCTGCGGGCGCTGGACGGCGAGTGGGTCTACGTCGAGGACCGTACCGAGGGACGCCCCAGCGATCAGCACGGGCCCAATTCGGGGCCGCGGATTCGGATCCGTGTCGAGAAGGACGCGGTGGTCCTGGTACGGAGCGATGGCGAAATCCGCATGACGCTCGACGGTTCATCCACCGACGTCGTCCGATCGTACGGAACCTCGCGCTACCGCGGCGAATGGAAGGACGGCGCGTACGTGTACGAGAGCGTGCCCGTGCGCGAAGGGGATACCTCGGGCAAGGGGCGGATCCGATGGGCGCTGCGCGTCACGGCCGACGGGATGCTCGTGGGTGTGACGCTTGATCCTCCCGTGGGAACGGAGTCGGTGTCGCTCTTCCGCCACCCGCAGGAGATCGCGCTGCCGACGCCGGCGAAGGCCACGATCGGCGACCTGGCGTGGCTGGCCGGTGCCTGGGTCGGCACCAGGGGAACGACGGGCACGACGTCAATCGAGGAGCGATGGAGCCCGCCGCTCGGCGGCGCGATGCTTGCCGTGTCGCGCACGGTCGCGCGCAGCCGGATGACCGCGTTCGAGTACCTGCGCATCGTCGAACGTGATGGCGGGTTGGTCTACATCGCGCAACCCGGCGGCCGCACGGCGACCGAGTTCGTGCTCACCGCGCTGAGCCCCACGCGAGCCGTGTTCGAGAACCCGCGCCACGACTCCCCGCAACGGATCGTGTACGAGGTGTCGGCTGACGGTCGTCTCGTTGCCTCGATCGGCTACATGAAGGGCGGCACACCGCAGCGCTTCGAGTTCACACGCGAAGGGCGTTAGTCCCGGGATGCGATACGATCGGACGTCGAGGCGGTGACCACCCGCGCTCCGAAGCGCGAGAGTGGAGGTGATCGTGGGCGCCTATCCCAGAACACTCAAGACGTCGCGCACGCTCGCCGTCGTCAGGCGTTACGGCCTGCTGGTCGTTGTCGGATCGGTTGCCGGGCTGCTGTTGCACCTCGGGATGGTCGCCATCGAGGCCCTCCTGTACGGGGAGCCCGGGTTCGCGGACTTCAGATTCCGGCTGTGGCGTTCGGCCTTCTCCTTCCCGTTTCTGCCAATCCTGCTGATCGAAGTGGCGCTGACCACGCTGACGCTGCTGCTGTGGAACCGTCTGCGCCATACGCTCCGCGAGGCTCACGAACTGGACTTGCAGCGCGAGCAGCACGAGACGACGATCCGCACGCTTCAGCGGGCGATGGCCCTCATGGCGCAACACCTCGCCGAGCAGAACAACGAGATCCTCCGCCATATCGCCGCGCGGAGGGAGAAGGGGCAGCAGCCGTCGCCCGCCATCGAGGCCGCGAGCCGGCGGATATCGGAGATTCTCCGCACCATGTCCGAAGTCAGTTTCGCGACGCCGTACATGCAGAAGGCCGACGGCAAAGACGTCGACCTCCTGGTGGAACTCGAGCAACGGTTGCAGGCGCGAGACTGAACGGGAGCTACCTCCCAATCCAGTACGTCAGCTTCACCTGGACGACGTTCATCGGCCGCTGGTCGAAGATGGCGGTCCGAGCGCGGTCGTAGCCGAAGTCGCTCTCGGGGTCGTAGCTCGACCGTTGCTGTGTCCAGACGAAGTAGAGCGTCGAGCCAGGCCGGTACTCCCATCGCAACACCGCCGTGCCGCGCAGCGCCCCGGTCGTGAAGTTCGGGTCGCCGAATGAGAACGCCCTGGCCGGCCCGCTGCCGTCTGGATCGACGAGGTAGGTGCCGTCACTTGCGCGTCGCTCGATGGTCCCCATGTCCTGACCGTAGATGCGCTTCGTGAGGGTCCGTGGCGTCGCGAACTCGCGGAACGACGAGTAGTCACCGCTGGCGACAAAGGGCTGCGCGTAGAGTTGCAGCGTCAGCGTCGGCGTGAAGGTCCAGTTGAGGCGCGTGCTGAGGGAAAACTCCCGGGTGCGGATGGCGCCGAACACGTAGCGGCTTCCGAAGAACGCCGTGGCTGTGGGGTCCGCAACCGACGTCACGTACTGCGCCGAGCCTTCGTTGTACGAGAAGGAGGGCGACAGTTCTATGAAGATGTTCGAGGTGGGCTTCAGTGCCACGCCCGGCGCGACGGTGAACGAATGGGTGTCGGCCCCGATCCCCCTCGAGCCTTCGAACGCGACGTCGAATACCACGGGCTTTCGCGCGTCGGTCGAGACCTGGAAGTGGCCGAAGTCGTACCCCGTGCGTTTCACGACGGGGCCGCCGCGCGTGAGGCGATCGTCGAGGGACGGCTCCTCGTGAATCCAGAACGTCCGGAGGTTCCAGTAGTTCAGGAACTCCATCCCGAAGTAGGCCTGGAGGGCCGCCCGCGTGCGATCCCCGTCGAAGTTCCGCTCCGTCGCACCGCCGAAGCTCGTGAAGATGCTTCGATACGTCTTCGTCGGCGTGGAGAAGCTCCCGCCGATGTTGCCGTTCAGCCAGAGGTAATCCACCTTGCTGACGTAAGCGGAATCGTTGTTCTCGAAGCCGGGGCTCCTGGTGTTGGCCATCAGCTCCCAGCGCAGGGCGCCGCCATTGTCCTTGCCCACCCGCGTGAAGAGGCCGAAGCCCTGCAGCGAGGTGGCACCGGGATCGTAGCCGCTGCCTTCCCGGTCCGGCCGCTGAAAGTAGCGGGCACTCGAACGCTGCGTCCTTGCGATGGCGTCCGCCGACCCGGCCACGCTGGTGAAGAGCGTGGTTCCCATCCAGGAGTAGTTGCGTCCGTGCCACGTGTGATACCAGTCGACACCCGCAGACTCGGCGTGGCTGTGCAGCCGGGCGTCGGCGACGGGGTCGTCAGTCGGCCGGGCCACGGAGGTGACGATGCCCCCGATGGTCGTGGCCCCGTTCCGGAGCTCCTTCTTCACGCGCCCGACGAAGTAGTTGGTCAGCGGCTCGACAACCTGTTTCGTTTCCGCGCCGCCGCCGCCGGGGCGGTAACGCGCGGTTTCTTCGCCGGTGACCGCGTCGAGGACGCCGATCGTGTAGCCGCCCGACGTGCGCCCGGTGATCTTGGCGGCCGCGATGATGGAGGTGTTCTCCGGCGTGTCACTGGCGTCCGCCACGCCGCTCACGTAGCCCCCGAGCTGCGGCGGCCGGCCGATGCGCCGTGAGTAGAAGGCGTTGAGGCTCGAGCTGTTGCTGCAGAAGAAGCAGCGCATGCCGCCGAAGCTGAACGCGCTTCTCCCGGCGACGAAGAACGGTCGTTTCTCGTCGTAGTACGTCTCGAAGGCCGACAGATTCAGGACCGACGGGTCCACCTCCACCTGGCCGAAATCCGGGTTGACGGTTGCGTCGAGGGTCAGGTTCGTCGTCAAGAGGTACTTGAGGTCTCCGCCCACACCGTAGTTGGCCTCGCGCGTGTCACGGTACGGATTCCCTTCGACGGTTCCGTCGAATCGGCCTCCGGTGACGGCGTAGGGGAGCAACTCGAGTTGCCTGGGCTGCCGCGGGATGGCCAACCCCTGGAGTTCGCCAAAGAAGGCGGGCCCGCTGGCGGCATTCCTGGGCCGGAACGACCACATGGCCTGCTCGTTCAGGCTGTCCACGTAGCGCCAGATCTGGAGGCCCCACGTCTGGAGGGATTCGGTCGAGAAGCGGAGCTGGCTGAAGGGAATGCGCATCTCCGCCGTCCACCCCTCCGCATCGACGTGGGTGGCTACTTCCCAAACCGGGTCCCACGACGGGTCGCCGTTGAACTGCTCGCCTTTCGACCCACTCGGATTCACCTCGAACCAGGCTTCGTCCAGACGGTTGTGGTAGGGATCCAACAGGATGACGAGCTTGTCGGTCGTGAGCGAGTTGAAGGATCCGTTGTTGCCGCTCGCGTCGAGGAGTTGGTCCCGGCGCGCGAGCGGGGCGATGACGCCCTTGGGCTGGGCCAGGCGCGCGCCGACGTACAGGGCGCGATCGTCGAACAAGAACCGCACTTCCGTGGCGGTGGATTCGGGGGCGCCCTCGTTGGGCTGGTACTGGCGCAGCCCCGTCGCCGCCGGCGCCTTCAGCCAGGCCTCCTCGTCCAGACGACCGTCCATCGTGATCGCGGCGTCGAGCCGAGCGGCCCTCACCGCAGGTGGCGGAGGGGCAGTCGTGGGATCGTTGCGCTGGGCAGCGGCCCGGGCAGGCATCAGTGCGAGGGCGAGAAGCACGGCAAACGCGGTTCGTCGTAGAGTCATAGGACAGTCCAGTGGCCGGATCGGACGGAGGCGTCTTCCTGTTTGACGGATTCCGAGGCCCTGCGGTTGTCAAGAAATCTGTGTCTCGGGTACCCCGGTGTGACGGAGGGCGTGCGCCATGCGAACACTGTTGCTGGATCTCACGACGTCGCTCGATGGTTTCATCGCCGACATCCACGAGGGAATCGACTGGATTCAGGCACCGCCCGATGACGTGCCGACGGAATATCCGGCCGACTACCTCGACCTCATGAACTCGGTGGACGCGCTCGTGATGGGACGCGCCACCTACGTGCTCTCGCTGCGTCTGCCGGGTGGCACGGAGGCCTTCACCGGGAAGA
Source organism: uncultured Vicinamibacterales bacterium (assembly GCA_964547975.1). Lineage (GTDB taxonomy): Bacteria > Acidobacteriota > Vicinamibacteria > Vicinamibacterales > JAKQTR01 > CAYJPV01. The sequence continues at coordinate 5,877 of CAZJRM010000019.1, forward strand.
ACGTCTACGTCGTCACCTCGTGCACCAGCTTCGAACCCCGCGAAGGCGTCGAGTTCGTCCACTCCGATCCGGTTGCGTTCGTCCTGGACCTCAAGCAGCGCCCCGGCGGCACACTCTGGCTCTTCGGCGGTGGGCAGCTGGCGACGACGCTTGGCGCGGCCGGGCTGATCGACGACTACCTGATCGTGATTCAGCCCGTACTCCTAATTGCCGGGATCCGTTTGTGGCAGGATGGCCTGTCCCGGCGGAACCTGGAACTGGCCTACTGTCGGCAATGGCCTGGTGGTCTGGTCGAGCTGCGGTATCGGCCGAGAGCCACTGCGTAGCGACGGATTCAAGATGCCGGCCGACGCGGCCGATTGATCCGACATGGACGTGTCTGGTGTTTCTCCCGAAGCGGCAGTGATGGCGGTAGCGAATCAGCGCGCGGCCGGCAAGACGGCGGACGCGCAGATCGCCCTGCTCGCCCGTATCCAGCGCCAGGAAGCCCAGACGGCCGGTGCGCTGGTGAGCCTGATGCAGCAGCAGGTGCCCGCGTCGAAGCCGGGCGTCGGCGAACGTTTCAGCGCCTGGGCGTAACGCGCGGGCGTTTCCGCCTCTGCTGGGCCTCTGCTATCCTGACCGCATGTTCATCGGACATGCTGCCGTTGCCCTCGCGGCAAAGCCGAGGGTGCCGGGACGCTCCCTGGGCGTCCTGATGGCCGCCGCCTATCTCATCGACCTCGTCTGGCCCGTGCTGCTCCTGCTCGACGTCGAGTCGGTGCTCATCCAGCCCGGCGACACCGCGTTCACCCCGCTGTCGTTCGTGAACTACCCCTGGAGTCACAGCCTGCTTGCGGTGCTTGCCTGGGCGCTGGTCTTCGCGTTCCTCGCACTTCGAGGACGCCTCCGCCCGTCGCGCGACGCCCTGTGGCTCGGCGGCCTCGTCGTGAGTCACTGGCTGCTCGACGCACTCACGCATCGGCCCGACCTTCCGCTTACCCCCGGGGCCTCTCCCGTTGTCGGGCTCGGGCTCTGGAACTCGATTCCCGCCACGTTCATCGTCGAGGGCGGGTTGTTCGCGGTCGGCCTAGCCCTCTACCTCCGTGGCACGCGCGCCAGCGGCCGGGTCGGTTCGATCGGATTCTGGGCGTTGATGGTTCTGCTGGTCGTGATCTGGGCGTCCGGGCCGTTCTCGGCGCCGCCTCCCAGCCAGACCGCCATTGGCGTGGTTGGCCTCACAATGTGGCTGATCCCGTTGTGGGCGCATTGGGCCGATCGGCACCGGCAGCGCGGGCGCCAGCAGGTGTAACGAGCGGCGACGTGTTGGAGGAATAACGTGGCCAAGCACCGTATCTACACGATGAAGTTCTCCGGCGTGTATCCGCTGTACGTCCAGAAGGCGGAACGCAAGAACCGGACGAACGAGGAAGTCGACACGGTCATCTGCTGGCTGACGGGCTACGACAGGGCCGGACTGAAGGCGCAAATCGAAAAGGGGAACGACTTCGAGACATTCTTCGCTCAGGCCCCGGCGTTCAATCCGAACAGCGCGCTCATCAAGGGCGTCGTGTGCGGAGTCCGCGTCGAAGACGTCGAAGACCCGCTGATGCAGAAGGTGCGCTATCTCGACAAGCTGATCGACGAACTCGCCAAGGGCCGGCCGATGGAGAAGATCCTGCGGGCGTAGCCCAGTGCGTCCAGCCGGTGGACTGACATGAAGAAGCTGATCATGGCGTCTCTGGTAATCACCGCGCTGTTGGGCCTCTGTGCCGTGGACGACTTCTTGTCCCTGCACGACATCAAGGCCGACTACGTCAGCACGGCGGCGCTCGATTACCTCCATCTCACGACGTCAGGGGCCCTGCCACCATGGACGGACACGAGGCTCGAGTGGGCATCGGTCACCGTCAGCTACGCACTGAGGTGGCTGCTCATCCTGTCGAACGCCGCCATTCTCATCGTGCTCCTGAAGCGCCATCAGCAGGCGGGTGGCGCGCTGGCGTCGCCGGAGGAGCGATGACGCCGGCGCTGACGTGGCGTGAACCCATGACGGTTCTCGGTGTTGTGCGACCGGTCACCCGGGGCACCGAGAGCCCGGACCTCTTCTCTGGGATCTGGAAGGTGTTCGAGTCCCGACAGGCGGAGATTCGGCCGCTGGCGACAGGCACGTCGTACTACGGGGTCACCTTTCCGACGGGTGATGTGAACGTGACCGACTACCTCGCCGGCATGGAGATCCCGTCGCCCACGCCCTGTCCTGAAGGCCTGGAGGCACGCTCGCTGACCGGCGGTTCGTACGCGGTATTCGAGTCCCCGGTGGGGGCCATTGGCTCGACGTATCAGCATGTCTTCGGCACATGGCTGCCGGGCGCGACGGTTCAGTTCGACGCCGGACGCCCGTCCTTCGAGGAATACCCGGAGGATGTCAGCAGGAACCCGGTCCGGATCTGGATTCCTGTCTGCGCGGCCAGTGGCGGGTGACGGACTCGACGCGCGGACGATTCGATGACTGAAGGTGAAGGGCTCTACCTGGCGGGTCTCGTGTTCGCCGAGGCCCTGCGACTCCGGCGGAGAGTCGAGCGGCTTCGGCCGAAGGGCGCGGCGCGCGTGGGCGCGCGCCGGTCGCGGGCGGCGGAACGGCTGGTACTCGGCTCCGTACTGATCGGGCTCTGGGTCCTTCCACTGGTCTCGGTTCTCACGTCCTGGCTCGAACCATTCGATGTCCCTCTCCCGGGGTGGACCGCCGCCGGAGGGGCCGCAGTGTTCTGCGCGAGCCTTGTCCTGCGCTGGCGCGCGCAGGCGGCACTCGGGCGTCAGTGGTCGCACACACTGGAGACTGCGGCTGCACAGACCCTCGTGATGCACGGCGTCTATGCCCGTCTTCGCCATCCCATCTACGCCTCGCTGATACTCTGGGCGTTTGCGCAGCCTCTTCTGCTTCAGAATGTCGTGTCGGGCTTCGGCGGCGCGGTGGCGGTGGGGCTCATCTGGCTGATTCGAGTCCCACGTGAGGAGGCAATGCTGATCGAGCACTTCGGCGACGAGTATCGCTCCTACTTGTCCCGGACGGGACGGCTGTTTCCCAGGCGTCGATGACGATGACGCGGCCTTCGAGTCTCGCATCGCGCCGTGTCGCTTACGGAATCGCGACGGGACTGGCCATTCTGGCCGGACTCGCGTCGCGCGCGTGGCCCGGACTGGTTCCGGACGAACTCGGCAAGCACCCGGGTGACGCGCTGTGGGCGTTGATGGTGTTCTTCGCCCTCGGCGTCGTTGCGCCTGCGGCGTCGGTCGCGAGTCGTGCAGTCGCGGCGCTCGGAATCTCGTTCGCCGTCGAGGCCAGTCAGCTCTATCACGCGCCGTGGATCGATACCGTCCGGCGCACGACGTTCGGCCGTCTCGCGCTCGGCTTCGGCTTCCACCGGGCGGACCTGGTGGCCTACACTGTGGGCGTCGCGCTCGGCGCAGTGCTCGAATCGTGGATGGTGGGCGCCGGGCGACGACAGCGCTGAGAGATCTGTTCTCACACCGGGTGACTGGTAACGGCGGGCCGCCATGAGCAAGCGCGTGTTCATCTCCGGGCTGGCCGGCGCGGTGTCCTGGCGGGAGGCTCCGCTGCGGACACCGAGCGCCTCGTGAAGATCGCACTTCACCCGATGGCGCCTCGCGACATCGAGCTCGTCCGCGACTACCTGTATCTGGCGATCTACGTTCCCGAAGGAGAGGCGCCGCCACCGCGGAGCGTCCTCGAATTCCCCGACATCGCGCGGTACGTCGAGCGCTGGGGCCGGACCGGCGACCTGGGCCTCGTGGCGCGCGAGCCGGGCACCGGCCTGGACGTTGGCGCCGCGTGGCTCCGTCTCTGGCGCCGCAATGATGCCGGGTACGGCTTCGTGGACGAGGACACCCCCGAGTTGAGCATGGCCCTCCGGCCGGGTTGGCGCGGAAAGGGCATCGGCACGCGGCTGCTGTCCGAACTGCTTCGCCTTGCGGACGCCGAGTACGATGCCGTATCGCTCAGTGTGTCCGACGGGAATCCCGCGCGGCGGTTGTACGAACGCGCGGGATTCGTGGCTGTCGCGACCACAGGTGGGTCGACGACGATGGTGAGGCATCGGCGGGCGTGATTCGGTGACCGCAGGTGCCCAGTCGGGTTGGTAGTCGGCTCCAGTCGCCTGCGTGTCGACCCGGTCCGTACGAAGACGTGAGGGTCCGCGTCAAGGCGTCCCAGATGGCGTCGCGTCGTCGCGCAGCGCCATCCTTCCGAAGTAGAGCGGAATCGGGACCGTGCATAGGACGGACACCGCCAGCAGGGTGATGGCCGTCGCGCCGTGAATCCACAGGAACGGGGCGCTGGCCGAGAACAGCACGATGCTCGCGATGACCAGCCAGCCGAAGAGCGGTGCCGTCTTTCGGAACACGTAGCCATAGACGAGCAGCGACGCGTAGAGCAGCGAGAACCCGGCGACATCGAACGACAGGTATCGGATGGCAGCGGTCTGGTTCAGGTACAACAGCACGTCTCTCGGAACAGCGGCCAGCGGATCCGGGTAGATGTAGGCCCCGAGGAACGGCAGGTTGTTGAAGATCTCGACGAGGAGCGCGACGCACATCAGCGTGCAGCCGCAAACCATGCCCGCAGGATGCTCGGCGTAGCGCCGCACGGTGGCGACCACGGTCAGCGGCAGCAGGCCGAACGAGAAGCCCAGGATGAAGATGAGCTGCAGGAGGCCGAAGACCGAACGGCCGGTGTGCGCGAGGTCCTTCGGCACGAACGCATCCGGCCCGATGGACGGCATCCGGACCAGGTTGATGGTCGCGTAGCCGAACAAGCTGATCGCCGTCAGGAACGTCACTCCCCGAAGCAGCGTGTGAATCAAGTCTCGTCGTGAGCGCGTGGCGGCTTGCATGAACGTCCCCCGTGACGATCGTGAACTGGTGCCGCGGCGTTGTGCGGCGCCAGGCCGGTCAGGGGCGTTTCACGTATTGACGATGATGCCCCGGCGGTAGTTCACTACGGGGGATCGGGGGACGCGATGCCACCAAGACTGAACGCCGACTGGCACCGGGTGAACGTGATGCCGAAGAAACCGACGCTCGAACAGCGCGTCGCCTGGCACGTCGAGCATTCCGCGAACTGCGCCTGTCGGCCGATGCCGGAGTCGATTCGAGCCGCGTTGGGCGGCATGGAAGGGGCTTCGGCGAAGGCCCCGACGAAGGCCGGAGTCCCGAAGGGCGGTGCCGCAGCCGTGTCGAAGACCTACAAGACCACGCTGCTGCGCGACGGTTCGATGTCGGCGATCCCGGTGCCGTTCGATCCGAAGGCCGTGTTTGGGAAGGTCCGGGCGCCGGTCAAGGTGACGATCAACGGCTACACCTACCGCAGCACGATTGCCGCGATGGGCGGTCCGCCGTTCATCCCGTTGCGCAAGAGTCATCGTGAGGCCGCGGGCGTCGACGATTCGAAGACGGTGACCGTGCGGCTGGACTTCGACACCGAGAAGCGCGAAGTCACGCCGCCACCGGACCTCGTGAAAGCGCTGAAGGCCGTGGCGGGCGCTACTGACCGCTGGCGCACGCTGAGCTTCACGCACCAGCGCGAACACGTGGAAGCGATAGAGGGCGCGAAGAAGCCCGAGACCCGAGCGCGCCGGATCGCGGCGGCGGTCGAGATGGTGTGCCGGCCGGCCAGATCCGGCAAGAGGAGTGCCTGATGGGGCTGTCTGCGGAGTCGATCGAACGGCGTTCCGACATGCGGAGCATCGTCATCGCGGCGACACCATTGAACGTCTTCGCGGCGATGACCGATCCCGCGCGCGTCGAGCGTTGGTGGGGACCGGCGGGCTTCACCAACACCATTCACGTCTTCGACTGCCGCCCCGGCGGCACGTGGACGATGACCATGCACGGACCGGATGGGAAGGACTACCCGAACGAGAGCCGGTTCGTGCGGGTGGAGCCGGGTGTCGTGTGGGAGATTGAGCATCTCAACGGTCACCACTTCTTCCTCGCGGTCGAGTTCGAGGCTGTCGGGACCGACACGCGTGTCCACTGGCGCCAGACGTTCGACAGCGTGGAGCATTACGAGCGCATCGCCGCGTTCGTGGCCAAGGCCAACGCCGAGAACCTCGAGCGGCTGGCGGAGGAAGTGCGGCGGGGGAGCCTCCGTTCATGACGATGAGGGGGGCTGCGTTGGCGTTGGCGTGATGACCTGCGCACGCCTGTCCAGCGGCGCCGTGATGCAACCTCGAGCCCGGCGGCGGACCGTTCAGCCGGGCCATCGCCGCCTACGCCGAGCAGGACTACGTGCGCGTCGGCCACGCCGAGCAGATCGAATCGGCCGTAGCGGGCTGCAACCACGAGTGGGCCGGCTCCATGCGTGTCGCGTCGCCAATCGCCGTGCATCGCGGCGCGGTCTCACTCGTGCGCGGTTCGACACCCACCTGGCGCGAACAGCTAGTCGCGCGTCGCGAACCACGCGTCGTGCTGTTCGGCGAGCGCAGTCTGCCTGACGCTGACCACGTCCGCCTGGTACAGGGCCACGTGCCCGTGGCGGCGGTCCCCGGCGCCGGCCACTCGATGGCGTGGGAGGATCCCTCCGGGCTCGCCGCCGCCATTGCCGCGGCCTGCGCACGCGCCTGACCTGTTGCGTGTAGAATCGGACAGACTCAGACAGCTTGACGACCGCGACGGCAAGGAGTGTGCGCCATGGGACGGGTGCGCGTGGAGAGTTTCGCGATCTCGCTGGACGGATACGGTGCGGGGCCCGGGCAGAGTCTCGAGAGCCCGCTGGGAATAGGCGGCTCCGACCTGCATCGATGGGCGTTCCCGACTCGGACCTTCCAGGAACACGTGTTCGGGCAGGAGGGCGGCACGACCGGCGTCGATGAGGACTTTGCCAGGCGCGGCTTCGAGAACGTGGGGGCGTGGATTCTCGGCCGGAACATGTTCGGGCCGGTGCGCGGTCCCTGGACCGAACCTGCCTGGAACGGCTGGTGGGGGAGTCGTCCCCCGTACCATGTTCCGGTCTTCGTCCTGACGCACCACGCGCGACCGCCGCTCGAGATGGAGGGCGGCACGGTCTTTCACTTCGTCACGGACGGCATCCACGCGGCTCTCGACCGCGCCCGCGAAGCCGCCGGTGAAAAGGACGTGCGGATCGGCGGCGGAGCGTGTACCATCCGGCAGTTCCTGCGGGCGGGACTGATCGATGAAATGCATCTGGCGCTGACGCCGGCCGTCCTCGGGGCGGGCGAACGGCTGTTCGACGACGTGAATCTCCGAGCCCTCGGCTTCGAGTGCGTAGCTTTCGCCGCGTCGGAGCTGGCGGTGCACGTGGTGGTCAGGCGAACCGGCCCGAACACGTAGGACGGGCGGGCGATCTTCGGGAGACCTGCATGGAATGGAAGGTGGTCGTGCACGAACCCGACCGGTACGTGGAAGTCGTGACCGCCGGATTGGCCGACAAGGACGGTTCGTTGATGATGGCCGAGTCCATCTCGAAGGCGATGCGGGCGGCCAGGGCCACGCGGGCGCTGATCGATCACCGCGGAATCTCCGGTGTGTCGGGCTCCGCCATCGATATCTACGACCGCCCGAGTGCTCTCAGGTTCATCGGGGCTATCCTGCGGATCAGGATTGCCGAAGTCGTCCGGCCTGAACACCAGGAACATTTCGCCTTCTTCGAAACCGTCTGCCGGAACCAGGGTTTCCAGTTTGCGGTGTTCAACGACCCCGAGGACGCCAGGGCCTGGTTGCTGGGGTAGACGGACCTGGGCTGAGGCGGTTGGTGTACCATCATCAAGGCCGCGGGCCGTGAGCCGCGAGCCGCGAGCCCTGCATGACCGATATCTACGTCTACCGACAAGGCCACACGACCAAGGCCGAGCGTTTCGATCCGGAGTGGCTCGATCCGACGACCGGCGTCGTGTTCTGGATCGACCTGACCGATCCTGACGATGCGGAACTCGGGCTGCTGTCGACGCCGCTGCGCTTCCATCCGCTGTCGATCGAAGATGCCAGGGCCGAGACGCACCACCCGAAAGTCGAGCAGTTCGACGGCTACCTGTACCTCATTCTCCACGGAATCGATTCGACGGCCGAGGAACTGGCGACGCACGATGTGGACTTCTTTGTCGGCCCGAACTACCTCGTGACAATCCGCGACAGCCTGTCACGCTCGTTTCCCGAGGTGGCCAGTATCTGCCTGCGGAACGAGCGGGTGCTCTCGGAGGGGCCGGCCGCGCTGGCGCATCGCCTCGTCGACACCATGGTCGACCACTACCGGCCCGAGGTCGAACGGATCGAAGAGCGGCTCGATGACCTCGAGGAGCGGATCCTCGAAGACCGTGATGGGGGAGAGGGCGTCATCCGTGAGATCCTCGGCGTCAAGCGGGACGTCACGGCCCTGCGCCGTGTCATCCTGCCGCAGCGCGACGTGCTCGGCCGGCTGGCACGCCGGGAGTTCCCGCAGTTCAGCGACGAACTGGCCTACCGGTTCCGTGATGTGTACGACCACGTCGTGCGCGTGGCTGACGAAGCGCTGTTGTTTCAGGACCGCGTCACGGCGATGTTCGAGACCCACCTCTCGAATGTGTCGAATCGCATGAACCGCGTGATGAAGGTGCTGACGATCCTCTCGACGGTATTCATGCCGCTGACCGTCCTGACCAGCCTGTACGGCATGAATGTCGGCCTGCCGCACCTGCCCGGAGGGGAGGGCGCCCAGTTCTGGTGGATCCTCGTGATGATGGGCGGGATGTCCGCGGCGATGTTGTACGTCTTCCGCCGGAAAGGCTGGCTCTAGGCATGGGCCGCATCGCGCGCCTGTCCCCCGAACTCGCCAACCAGATCGCCGCCGGCGAAGTCGTCGAGCGCCCGGCGTCCGTCGTCAAGGAACTCGCGGAGAACGCTCTTGACGCTGGGGCGACGCGGATCGTCATCGCGATGGAACTGGGGGGCAAGAAGCTCATCCGCGTCGAAGACGACGGCTACGGGATGGATCCCGAGGACGCGAGGCTGGCGCTCGAACGCCATGCGACGAGCAAGATCGCGAGGTCCGAAGACCTCGAGGCCATCCGGACGATGGGGTTCCGCGGCGAAGCCCTGCCGAGCATCGCCTCGGTGTCGCACATGGTGCTGCGAACGCGGCCGCGCGAGGCGACCGCCGGAACCGAGATCCGGATCAACGGCGGGCTCGTGGCGTCGGTGACCGAGACGGGCATGGCGCCGGGTACCATCATCGACGTCGGCGATCTCTTCTACAATCTGCCCGCGCGCCGGAAGTTCCTCAAGTCGGACGTCGCCGAAGCGACGCAGGTCTCGCGGATGGTGACGTTGCTGGCGCTGGGGTATCCGGAAGTCGGCTTCACGCTGACGAGCGGCCCTCGCACGCTGCTGCGCGTGCCGCCCGTGATGCGGATCGAAGAGCGTTTCTACCAGATCTACGGCGAGCGGCCGGACCTCGTGAAGGTGCACCGTGAAGGCGGAGGACTCTCGGTGATGGGATGGGTGGCAGCGCTCTCGGACGAAGGTCCCACCCGCGGCGTGCAGCAGTTCTTCATCAACCGGCGCATCATCAAGGACCGGACGATCGCGCACGCCGTCGTCGACGCGTACGCGCGGGCCACGGCCCGCGAGCGGAGCCCCGAGGCGCACCTGTTCATCGACATGCCGCCGGACACGGTGGACGTCAACGTCCACCCGACGAAGGCCGAGGTCCGCTTCCGGCACCAGTCGCTGGTCCACGAGGTCATCCGTCGCGCCGTGAGCGAAGCCATCGGGACGCCGCACGCGCCGGACCTGCACCTGGTGCCGCCACCCGGCTTCATGCCAGAGCGTCGGCAGGAACCTCAGCCGGGCACTTTGCCGAACGTGTGGTCGGGCCTCTGGCCCGTCGAACGCGCGCCGTCGTCCAACGAACCGGCGCCGTGGGAACCCGGCGGCACGAGGAACGACGACCCGAGCGTGCCGTCGTTTCCCGCGCCGGATGCGGTCTCCCAGGGCGCGGCGGGGCAGCCGCAGGATGCGGACCGCCTGGCGGCGGACGCGGAACTCCGGCCGCAGGCGACGGCCGGGCGCACCGATCCTTCGCTCGCGCAGATTTCGACTAAACCGCTCCTGCCCCTCGGGCAGTTCCGCCACACGTTCATCATCGCCGTCGACGATGATGGCGTCGCGATCATCGACCAGCACGTGGCCCACGAACGGGTGCTGTACGAGCGCATCATGGGACGCCTGACGTCGGGCACGCTCGAGAGCCAGCGGTTGCTGGCGCCCATGGTCCTCGAGATGTCGCCCGACGCCCGTGCCGTGCTGGTCGAACGGGCGGAAGAACTGCATCAGTGCGGCTTCGACATCGAGGAGTTCGGGCCGGCGAGTGTTCGAGTGGCGTCGATGCCGGTCCTCCTGAGCCCGGACCAGGCGGCGGCGGCCGTCCGGTCTCTGGCGTCCGACCTCGAGGGCTTGGGCGGCAAGGCGGCCGTTCACGACCAGCTGCGCCAGATGGCGGCGACCATGGCATGCCATGCCGCGGTGAAGGCCAACGATCCGCTGACGATGGAGAAGATGCAACACATCCTGGACGAACTGCGCCGCACGGCCTACTCGACGGTGTGCCCGCACGGCCGGCCGGTGATGCTGCGCCTGTCGCGGCGGGAGATCGAGAAGAACTTCCAGCGGATCTAGCAGACAGGGAACCGGCGAGAGTGGGCGGCGAGTGGGCGCTGGGGGGTAGGGTTAGGCTGATAGGGTTTTCTTGACCTTTCCCCATTCCGCCGATAGTGTGCCCCTGACGCCTGATTGCCGACCCCTATGGCGAATCCGAATCCCGGCCTGGCGGACACGTCGTCACCAGGCACACCGTCTCCCGGAAGCGGTCCTCCGGGACGCCTGCGATGGCTGACGGCCGTCCTGCCGAACGCCTCGATGCCGCTGAACGACCGGCTGTTCCAGGCCATCACGCTGTTCGCGGCGGCGATGGCGTTGCTGGTCATCGCGCCGTTCAACCACTTCCAGAACCTGTCGCCCTGGCTGAACGTCGTGGTGTGCCTGTTCGGCGTCATCGCCCTGTGGCTCTGGCGGGAATCCCGTCGAGGGCGTTGTCGACCGACCGTGCTGCTGCTCGTGTTCCTGCTGGTCCTCAGTGCGTGCTGGTTCATCAACGGAGGTTCGGTCGGGAGCATCCCGTACTACTTCTTCGATGCGGTGCTGGTGCCTGTCATCTTCACGCGCGCCTGGCGACGCACCGTGCTCGTCGCGCTGGTCGCGGCGAACGTCCTTGCGTTGTACGCGCTCGAACATTCGTATCCCGAGTGGGTGGTGCCGTTCGTGTCTCCGGCCGACCAGAAGTTCGATCTCGTCACCGGGTTCCTCGTCTGCCTGATGGGCATCGTCGTCACGTTGAGCATCGTGGTGGCGGAACACTTCCTGGAGCAGGAGCGGCTGAACGACTTGAATACCCGGCTGCAGCAGTCGCTGGAAGAGGTGCGGACCCTCCGTGGGCTGCTGCCCATCTGCGCCTGGTGCAAGAAGATTCGGGACGATCGCGGGCTCTGGACTCAAATCGAGGAATACGTGATGGCTCGCTCGGACGCGGAGTTCACGCACGGGGTGTGCCCCGAGTGTTACGAGCGGTCGCGGCGCGAACTCGACGCGCTCATGCCACCCCGGCCCGGAGGAAGCCAGAGCTGACCTCGGCGACGCTGCGGGGCAGGCGAGAGCGACAGCCGGCGGATTGGTCCGTCGTCTCGTGGTATTCTCTGCCGTTCGCCAGCCCCCGGCGTGACGTCGCCTCATCATGTCTGGTGTATCCCCTCGGCTTCGCGGAACCTTGCGATGGACTGCGGCGGCGCTGGCCGCCGGGGCGACCTTGCTGTACGTCGTGCTCTGGATGGTGGCCACTCGGTACGAGTCGGCCGTCGAACTGGGGTACGACTCGACCTACCTGGCCGGCGAACAGGCCCAGCTGATTACCGCGATCCTGCCGGGAAGCCCGGCCGAACAGGCAGGCATCCGCGCCGGAGACCGAATCACGGCGATCGAAGGCCGTCCGCTCTCGGACGTGAGTTACCAGGTCCGGGAGTGGGGACGATTCCGTCCCGGCGGCCGCGTCGTCCTGACGCTGACGGGCGCGGACGGCTCGCGACGTGTCGTCACAGCGACGTTCAGGCGGCGAGTGCCCAGGCCGTCAACGGCCGGGGTTGCCGGGGCGGTGTTCACCCAGATTCTCAGCGTGTACCCCGTGCCGTTCGTGTGCGTCGGTCTGGCCGTGCTGTTCCTCCGGCTGGACGACAAGCGGGCCTGGCTCCTCTTTGCGGTGCTCGCCGGCTTCGCGGCCACGCCCGCGTTCCCCGAAAACCTCGGTGCGTTTGCGCCCGCGTTGCGCCCGTTCACCCTCGTGTACCAGGGGGTGATGCTCGGGATGTTCGCACCCGCCTTCTACTTGTTCTTCGCGATCTTTCCGGTGCGTTCGCCGCTCGAGCGCCGGTTGCCCTGGCTGAAGTGGGTCGCCATCGTGACGGGCGTGCCGGTGGCGGTGGCCAGCGTCGGGGCCGGGGCGGTGCGGCTGCCTGAACCCGCGCCATCGTGGTTCGGCGAGATCCGGTCGGCGCAGCTCGCCGTGTGGTGGCTGCTGGCGTTGCTGACGCTGGGCCTGGTGTCGCTGATCGGCAATTTCGCGGCCTCGACCGATGCGCAGGCGCGGCGCAGGATCCGCGTGATGGCGTGGGGAACGCTGGCGGCCCTCATCCCCAACGTGGTGGTGGTCGCCGTCACCAACTCTCTCGGACGGGCGGACCCGCCGTGGCTCGCGGGCGTCCGCGCCGCGTTCGCCTTCCTGCTGCCGCTCTCGTTGGCCTACGCGGTCGTGAAACACCGGGTACTCGAAATCCCGGTGCTGCTGCGCCGGGGCGCCCGATACGTGCTGGTGCTCCGCGGGTTCACCGTACTCCTGGTGGCGGTCAGCGTGGGGACGACGCTGGGGTTGTCGGCTTGGCTGGCTCCCGCGCTGGCGCCCCTGGGCGGGGCGGGCCAGGCGACGGGCATCGCCACGGGAGCCGCGATCGGCACGCTGGTCCTCTGGGGCGGATGGCTGATCCACCGCCGCGTGTCGGGGCGGATCGATCGCGCCTTCTTCCGCCAGGCCTACGACGCGAGGGGCCTCCTGCAGGATCTCGCGGACAAGGCAGCGCGGGTCACGGACCGCAGCGCGCTGGCTGCCGTGCTGCACCACCATGCGGTCGACGCGCTTCAGCCGGATGCCGCGGCGGTCTACCTGCGCGACCGCGACGGGCACGTCGTGATCGAAGCCGGATCGTGGCCCGATGCGCCCGATCGCCTTCCCCCGTCATGGCCGTGGTTGTCGGAGGGGCCGGGCGCCGGTGCCGAACACCTCGTCCGGATCGAGGGGCGGGATCACCAACTGCTCGGACTGCTCGCGCTCGGACCGCGCCGATCGGAAGAGCCGTATTCGCGGGAGGACACGACCCTGCTGGCGGTGGTGGCGAACCAGGCCGCGCTGACGCTCGAGAATCTGTCGATGGCCGAAGAAATGGCCTCGCGCCTCGACGCGCAGCGTCGGTTGGAGTACGAACTGTCGATTGCGAAGGAGGTGCAGCAGTTGCTGCTGCCGCAGCGGATGCCCGAAGTGGCGGGCCTGGATTTCGCCGGGACGTGCACGCAGGCGAGGGTCGTGGGCGGCGACTACTTCGACTTCCTCGACCTCGGGCCCCGGCACCTGGGGCTCGTCATCGCGGACGTTTCAGGCAAGGGGATCGCGGCGGCGCTGCTGATGGCCAACCTCCAGGCGATGGTGAGAAGCCACGCCTCGACCATGGTCGTGGACCTGGGGGCGGCGCTCCGCGCCGTCAACACGCTCTTCCACGCCTCGACGGCGCCCAACCGGTTCGCCACGATGTGTGTCGTCCACTACGACGACGAGGCCGGTTCGATCGTCTACGCGAATGGCGGGCACAATCCGCCGCTGCTGGTCCGCGCGGATGGCGCGGAGGAATGGCTCGCCCCCACCGCGGTGGCGTTGGGCTTCTTCGGGGAATGGACCTGTGAGACGCGGACGCGCCGTCTCGATGCGGGTGACGTCCTGGTGATGTACTCCGATGGCATCACCGAGGCGTGGTCGGACGGGGGAGAGGAATACGGCGAAGCCCGGCTTCTGGCCGCGGTGCGTGCGAATCGGCACCGGCCGGTGCCGGACATGGTGCAGCGGATCATGGACGATGTGACCCGGTTCAATGGGGCCGCGCAGGCCGATGACTGGACGCTCATCGTCGCGAGAGTCCGGAACGTATGAGCCGGCGGCGGGGCGGGCGGGCATGAGCGGCGAGGCGGGGCGGCAGATGGCGCGCTGGCTGCCGTTCTTCGGCGTGGCGATGGGGTATGTGCTGGCCTTTGCCGTGGTGCGGCGCGTCTGGCCGTTCAGCCTCGACTCACCATGGTTCGTCGTTGTCGCGATGATCTGCGTGCTGGGCCTGGCGTCGATGACGCGAGGGGCGACGGCATTACGAGTGCCGGCGCCCTGGCGCACGGTCAGGTCCTGGGAATCGCGCGGTCCGGTCGCGCGCCTCGTCAGGCGGTTCGGGCGATTGCTGACCACCACCCCGCTGCGCCGGCTCAATACGTACGTCTACAGGAGGGCCGGTGAACGCAGCGCCGGCCGGTTGCTCGCCGAGTTGGAGTCGGCGGAGGCGTCCCACCTGCTGTCCGCCGCGCTGGTCGTGCCCTACATGGTGCGTGCGGCGTGCTTCGGGTGGTGGGACCGCCTCTTCTGGGTGTCCCTGGCGCAGGTGTGCGTCAACGTCCTGCCGATGCTGCACCTGCGGATGGCGAGGGCGGCCGTAACCCGGCGCCGCCGATCCGACCTGGACCTCGCGACGACCCGGTGACCGGCCGTCGTTCTTCTGGGGTATGCTGAAGCCTTCCCAATCGTCATGCATCTGCACGCCCGGCCGGCCTTCGTCCAGCCGGGCGGCGATATGTGGAGAGACTGCGATGTCGACTGGCACCGTTCGATTACACCGTGTCCTGCGCGCGGCACCTGCCAAGGTCTTCCGCGCATTCACCGATCCTGATGCTCTCGTGAAGTGGTTGCCGCCGCACGGATTCACGGCGAAGGTCCATCACCTTGACGTGCGCGTGGGCGGCACGTTCCGCATGTCGTTCACGAATCTCTCGACGGGGAACAGTCACGCGTTCGGCGGCGAGTATCTCGACGTCGTGCCCGCTGAACGCCTTCGCTACACCGACAAGTTCGACGATCCGAACCTGCCTGCGGTCATGGTGACGACGGTCTCGTTCACGGCGGCGTCGTGCGGGACCGAGCTGCAAGTCGTCCAGGAAGGGATCCCGGAGGTCATCCCCCAGGAGGCCTGCTACCTTGGCTGGCAGGAATCCCTGACCCTGCTGACGTTGCTCGTCGAAGCCAGCGTCCCGGAGTAGGTTCGGCCATCGTGACGTTCGAACGGCTCCATCTCACGGGCGGAGACAGCGCGGGCGAGAGCCTGCGGCAGTCCGGGCTGGACGGGGGCGTCCTCGTCTGGCGCGACCTGCTCTACGACGGCACGAGGATGGCCGGTTGGCCCGACGACGAGGCGCTGGCTTCGAGGGCGTCGTTCTTGAGCCGCGCCACGGGCGGGGCGCTCGGGGCGGGCCAGATCCTGGGCATGCTGAGCGAGCAGTATCGATGTCTCGGAGAGGCGTGCGCGACTCGTCGCATCGTGCTGTGGTTCGACGCGTGTCTGTTCGACCAGGCGATGCTGGCACACGTCCTCACGTGCCTGCGGCAGAGGGACGTCCGTCACGCGGATCTGATCGTCGCAGACGCATTCCCCGGGGTTGTGCCGTTTCACGGCCTCGGACAGCTGTCGCCCGAACAACTCGCGGGGTTGTTCGGATTGCGCACCGCCGTGACGGACGCGCAATTCCGGTTCGCGGCCATCGTCGAGCAGGCGTTCGCGAACCAGGACGTCGAGGTGCTGCGCGAGATCGGACAGGGCACGAGGGCGCCCTTGCCCCACGTGCCGGCTGCGGCGCGCCGCTGGCTGGCGGAACTGCCGGACCCGGAGACGGGACTCGGCCGCCTCGAACGGCTTGCCGTCGACGCGGTGCATGCAGGCTGCAACACGCCGGCCACCATCTACCGCTGCGTGGCGGATGCCGATACGCCGCCGCAATTCTGGGGCGACACGACGTTGTGGGCGACGATCAACCGCCTGGCGGACCGCACGCCGGCGGTCCTTGCGATCGAAGGCCCGGTGGCGCGGCTGCCGCAGTTCACGGGGGCGGGGCCGGCGCTCGATCGTTTTCGAATCACGACCGCGACCTGACGCACAGGGCAGGGATGCCGACGAAGGAGACCCGCATGGCCGAAGCGAAGACCAAGCCGACTCGCGTGACGCTGACGAGTTACCTCGCCACAATCGACGATGCCGAGCGGCGCAAGGACTGCAAGACCCTGGCGGCGATCATGTCGCGCGTCACCGGATGTCGGCCCGTGATCTGGGGGCCGAGCATCGTTGGATTCGACTCGTATCACTACAAGTACCCCAGCGGCCACGAGGGCGACTCGTGCGTCGTGGGCTTCTCGTCGCGCAAGGGGGACATCAGCGTCTACCTCATGGGCGTTCTGCAGGACCCGGGCGCGAAACCGCTGCTGGCCAGGCTCGGCAAGCACAAGGCCGGCAAGGGCTGCCTGTACGTCAGGCGCCTTTCGGAAATCGACGTGGCCGTGCTTGAGCAGTTGGTGACCCGGGCGGTCGCATACATTCGATCGACCTATGGGAAGGCCTGACACGCCTGTGACCGCCGGGTACTCCGGAACGCCGCTCTCGAAGAGACTCGGAACGCTCGTGGCCCGGAAGGAGTTGCGATGAGAACGACACCCTCGGATATCCACCCGTGCCTCACGTACGACGATGCCCCGGCAGCGATCGAATGGCTGTGTCGGGCGTTCGGGTTCGAGAAGCGCCTCGTCGTGCCCGGGCCCGACGGCGGAGTGCTGCACTCGGAACTGAGCCTCGGCACCGGCGTCATCATGGTCAGCTCGCCGAAACCGTCGGACCACCGGTACGGCCCGCGTCACCCTGAAGGCGGTGCGAGTGCCATCAGCGTATGCGTGCCCGACCCGGACGCGCACCATTCTGCCGCGCTGGCCGCGGGTGCCATCGTGACGCGGCCGCTGCGCGACGAAGAATACGGCGCGCGGGGATACGGCGTGGACGACCTCGAGGGCCATCACTGGTACTTCGGAGACTATCGTCCAGGCGCACACTGGACGGAGTAGGGCCGGGTAGACTTGGAGCCGCCATGCCACGCTACGTTGCGTTCCTGCGCGGCGTCATGCCGACGAACGCGAAGATGCCCGAGTTGAAGCGGGCGTTCGAAGCGGCGGGCTTCACGAACGTGAAGACCGTCCTGGCGAGCGGCAACGTCGTGTTCGACGCGAGGCCGTCGAGCGAAGCGGCGCTCGAACGCCAAGCCGAGGCGGCGATGTCGGCACGCCTCGGCCGCACGTTCTACACGATCGTGAGACCGGCGGCCGCGCTGCAGGCGCTGCTCGACACCGACCCGTTCGCGTCGTTCGAGTCGCGCGCCGGGGCGAAACGAGTCGTGTCTTTCCTGCGCAAGGCGCACGAACCCGGGCTGGTGCTCCCGCCCGAGACCGACGGTGTCCACATCGGTGCCACGACCGGGCGGGAGGTGTTCACCACGTATGTGCCACACCCGCGGGGGCCCCTGTTCATGGCAAGGATCGCGACGCTGCTGGGCGGCGATGTCACCACGCGGACGTGGGACACGGTCAGGAAGTGTGTCAACGCGTAGGGCGCCTCGCCCCCTCCAGCCGGTCCACCCGAGTCCATCATGCACCTGCTCTTCGACCTTGACGGCACCCTGACTGATCCGTTCGTCGGGATCACAACCTGCATTCGGCACGCGCTGCTGTCCCTCGGCCGCCCGGCGCCACCGGCGGACGAGTTGCGCTGGTGCATCGGCCCGCCGTTGAAGCAGAGCCTGGCGGCGCTGCTCGGTCCCGGGCATTCGCACCTCACGGACGAGGCCCTGGCGTTGTACCGGGAACGGTTCGGAAGCGTGGGGCTGTTCGAGAACGAGCGTTATCCAGACGTGCCCGGTGTGCTGGCGTCCCTGCAGGCCGAGGGGTACACGCTGCGCGTGGCGACGTCGAAACCCGCGGTCTACGCGCGCCGGATCGTCGACCACTTCGGGCTGTCAGGCTTCTTCGAGGCGGTCGACGGGTCAGAACTCGATGGTCGCCACGTGAACAAGGGCGACCTCATCGCACACGTGCTGGCCGGGCGGCGCCTGGCCCCCGCCGGGGTGCTGATGATTGGAGACCGCGAGCACGATGTCGCGGGCGCTCGGGCCAACGGCGTCGAGGCGCTGGGCGTGCTGTGGGGATACGGCTCGCGGGAGGAACTGGAACGGGCGGGCGCGCTGGCCTGCGCGGCGACGCCCGGCGAACTGCTCGCGCTCGTTCGGCAGGTGCGGCCGCTCAGCGGGCCGGAGGAACCCGGCCGGAGCGAGGCCGTCGGACTCGAAACCGGCGTCGTCCGGGTCGTCGACTACGACCCGCGGTGGCCGGCCGTGTTTGTTGCCGAGGCGGCGCGTCTGACCGCCTCCGCCGCCGGCCTGCCGCTTCGCCTGGAGCACATCGGCAGCACGTCGGTGCCCGGCCTGTGCGCCAAACCCATTGTCGATATCGCAGCCGGCCGTCCGTCCGGCAGCGCGCTCGCCCCGTACGTGGCGGCCTTCGAGGCGGCCGGTTACGAGCACCGCGGCACGCTCGGAGTTGCCGGGCGCGAGTACTTCTGCCGGGGCGTGCCCCGGCAGTTCCACCTGCACCTCGTCGAAGATGGAGGCGCCCTGTGGCGCAGCCACCTTGGATTTCGCGACCGGCTCCGGCGTCATCCGGGCGAGGCGTTGACCTACGCTGCGCTCAAACGCGACCTGGCGGCCAGGTTCCCGAACGACCGCCAGGGGTACACCGAGGCCAAGTCCGCGTTCGTCGAGGACATCCTCGCCCGCGCCGCGCTGCAGGGAACATCCGGACACGTGTCCCCGTCAGGTCCTGACGATGAACACACACGACCCGATTGACCGCCGTCCTCCGGCCCGGATCCGATTGTGGCCGGGCGTCGTACTCCTGTCGATGCAGTGGGTGGTCTGGCTCCTGCTGCCACTGGCGGTTCCGGAAGCCGGGCTGGTGTCGGTGCTCGGAGGCGTCGGGCTGGGTCTGGCGGTGATCGCCTGGTGGGTAGGTTTCAGTCGCGTGCCGTGGCCCGAGCGGATTGGCGCGCTGCTCGTCTCCGTGGTGGCGATTGTGGTCGCCCGGCGGTTCGTGCACCCGTCCATCGCCAACGGCATGATGGGCATGCTGCTGCCGATGTATTCGATTCCCGCGCTGAGCGTGGCGCTGGTGGGCTGGGCGACCGGGGCGAGCCGGTGGGGCACCGGCGTGCGGCGGACCGCCCTGGTGGCCGCGGTAATAGCCGCCGTGGGCGCGCTCGGGCTCATCCGGACGGGTGGCATCGCCGGCATGGGGGCGTCCGACTTCCACTGGCGCTGGACGCCGACGCCCGAGGAACGTCTGCTCGCGCGCGGCGACGACGTGCCGGCAGCGGTTCCGGCGGTGCCGGTTCCCGCGCCAGCCGCCGTTCCGACGCCCGTCGTCGCGCTGCCGCCGGCGGGCGCTGCCACGCCGCCCTTGGTCAAGGCGACCGAGTCCACCGCCGGCCATTCCGTCATCGAGCCCGCGGTCCCCGGCCCCGCGCCAGCGGAATGGCCGGGGTTTCGCGGGGTCCATCGCGACGGGATCGCCCACGGCGCGGAGATCGAGACCGACTGGGCCTCGGCGCCGCCAGTGGCGATGTGGCGCCGGCCGGTCGGCCCCGGGTGGTCCTCGTTCGCCGTCAGGGGCGATCGGTTCTACACGCAGGAGCAGCGCGGAGCCGACGAGGTCGTCTCGTGTTACCGTCTCGGCACCGGGGTGCCGATCTGGGGCCACCGGGACAAGGTGCGGTTCTGGGAGTCGAACGGTGGCGCTGGGCCCCGTGGGACCCCGACGCTCTCGGGAGGGCGTGTCTACACGTTCGGTGCCACCGGATTGGTGAACGCGCTCGACGCGGCGACGGGGGCGGTCGTCTGGCGCCGTGACGCCGCGAGCGAGGCGGACGTCAAGGTGCCGACGTGGGGCTTCTCCAGCTCCCCCCTTGTCGTCGGAGACATCGTGATTGTCGCCGTGGCCGGGCGGCTGGTGGCCTATGGCGCGGAAGCGGGGGAGCCCCGCTGGATGGGGCCGGCCCGGGGCGGCAGCTACAGTTCGCCTCAGCGGTGGGTGACGGGAGGCGTCGAGCAGGTCGTGCTGCTGCACGACGCGGGGGCGACCAGCGTGGCCCCGGCCGATGGAGCGGCCTTGTGGGAGTTCCCGTGGGAGGGTGCGGCGATCGTGCAGCCGGCCTTCCCGGTCGATGGCGGTCTCCTCGTCGCGACAGGTGGAGCGAACGGCGGGGCTGGGATTCGCCGGTTGACGGTGGATCGCGGCTCGTCGGGCTGGTTGGTGGCGGAGCGATGGATGTCCACCGGCCTGAAGCCCTATTTCAACGACATGGTCGTCCACGAGGGACATGCCTACGGGTTCGACGGCAATATCCTGGCGTGTATCGACCTCTCAGATGGCAAACGTGTGTGGAAGGGCGGTCGCTACGGCAACGGCCAACTGGTGCTGGTGCCGGAGCAGGACGCCTTGCTGGTCGTCTCGGAAGAGGGTGAACTCGCGCTCGTGAGCGCAACGCCCGATCGCTACAGGGAACTGGCGCGCGTCCAGGGCATCTCGGGCAAGACGTGGAATCACCCGGCCGTGGTGGGGGAGACGCTGCTCGTGCGCAGCGGCGAGGAGATGGCCGCCTTCCGCCTCAGGAAACGGGGACACCTTCCGTTTCCCGCGCGATGATTCGCTGGCAGTCGGCGGGGCGGCCTGGCCCCGAATGTCCACGGACTTCTGTGGATCGAAGCAGGAAGGTGCTACAGTTACCCTCCCGCGAGGTGGAAGAATGCCGAGAGACACAGCCCACGTGCCGGCTGACATCGACGCCTACATCGCCGGACAGCCGCCGAAGGTCCGCGCGATTCTGACAAGGATCCGCCGCGCGATCCGGAAGGCCATCCCCGAGGCGAGCGAGAAGATCAGCTACCAGATGCCGACGTTCATGCTGAACGGCGTCGTCGTCCACTACGCGGCGTTCACCAGCCACATCGGCCTGTACCCGCCGGTCCACGGTGACGCGGAGTTGATGGCTGCCGTCGCGCCCTACGCGAACGAAAAGGGGAACCTCCGGTTTCTGTACGCCGAGCCGATACCGTACGACTTGATCGTGCGGATCGCGACTGAGCGGGCGGCGCTGAACCTGGCCAGGCGCAAGCGCCGTTGACACCGCGCCGAAACGGAACCTGGTTCAGTTTTCTCCGCAGCAAATCATTGCGAACAAACGAGTTCGCGGTGAGGCTCGAAGTCGTCTGGAATCAGCGACTTACGCGTGGGAAAACGGAAGGTGGCCCGGTTTCGCGGGCTCAGGGGCGGCGGGACTGTTTGATGGCGGTCCACCCGTCCAGCCGCCGCTTGATCTCTTTTTCGAAGCCGCGTTCGGTAGGCTCGTAGTAGCGTCGGCCGGCGAGGTTCGGCGGCAGGCATTCCATGCCCGTCACGCCGGCCTTGTCATCGTGGGCGTACTGGTAGCCCTTGCCGTAGTCCAACTGCTCCATGAGGGCCGTCGGCGCGTTCCGCAGGTGCAGCGGCACTGGTTCCGCCCGGTCGTGGTGGGCGTCGCTGGCGGCGGCCAGATACGCCCGATACACGGCGTTGCTCTTCGGCGCCGTGGCCAGGTAGACGACGGCCTGGGTCAGCGCCGTATTGCCTTCGGGCATGCCGATGAAGTGCGTGGCGTCCTTGGCCGCCACCGCCACCTGCAGCGCCTGGGGATCGGCGTTCCCCACGTCCTCCGACGCGAAGCGGACGAGCCGCCGCGCGACGTAGAGCGGGTCTTCGCCCGATTCGAGCATCCGCGCGAGCCAGTACACCGCCGCGTCCGGGTCGCTGTTGCGCATCGACTTGTGAAGCGCCGACATCAGATTGAAGTGCTCTTCGCCGCCGCGGTCGTACAAGAGTGCGCGGCGCGCCACGGTCGAACGCAGGAACGTGTCGTCGACCACGCGCACGCCGTCCCGGTCGGGCGCCGACGCCGCGGCGAACTCGAGCAGGTTCAGCGCCACCCGCGCGTCCCCGTTGGCGTACCGGGCGATGGCGTCCCTCGCCTCCTCGGTCACGCGCACGGGCTCGCCGCCCAGCCCGCGTGCTTCATCGGCCAGCGCACGATCGATCAGGGCGCGCAGGTCCGTGTCCGTCAGTCCCTTCAGGACGAAGACCTGCGATCGCGACAGCAGCGGCGCGTTCACCTCGAACGACGGGTTCTCGGTCGTCGCGCCGATGAGCACGATGTCGCCCGCCTCGACACGGGGCAGGAACGCATCCTGCTGGGCCTTGTTGAAGCGGTGGATCTCGTCGACAAACAGGATGGTCCGGCGGCCGAGCCGCTGCCGCGCGCGCTGGGCTTCGGCCATGACCTCCTTGATTTCCTTGATCCCCGACAGTACCGCGCTGAACGCGATGAAGTGCGCGTGGGTCGTCTCGGCCACCAGGCGGGCGAGGCTGGTCTTGCCGGTGCCGGGCGGCCCCCACAGGATGACCGACTGCAGGACGTCCCGCTCGATGGCTTCGCGCAGCGGCTGGCCGGGCGCCAGCAACGACCCCTGCCCGACGTACTCATCGAACGTCCTCGGCCGCATCCGTTCGGCCAGGGGCGTGCGCCCGCCTTCCGCCTTCGGCGCCTCGTCGTCGAAGAGGTCTGACTGGCTCACGGGCGGCCTCCGCGCACGGCGCGCTGCCGGAACGCCTCGAAGAGCACCACGCCCGTCGCGACCGCGACGTTCAGCGACTCGACGCCGGGGGCCATCGGGATACAGACCCGTTCGTCGGTCAGCTGTGCCACGTCTCCGAGTCCCTGCCCCTCACCGCCGGCCAGCACGAGAACCGGGCCCCTCAGGTCGGTGTCGTACAGACTCTTCCCGCAGGCCGGAACGGTGGCGAGGCTCCTGATTCCCCGGGCCCGGGCTTCGTCCAGCACGGCTTCGGCCGACGGCCCGTCGGCCACCGGCAGGCGGAAGACACTGCCCATGGCGCCTCGCAGCGCCTTCCACCCGAACGGCGACGCGCTGCCATCGGTGGTGACGACACCGGTGGCTCCGGCGGCGTCGGCCACACGGATGATCGCTCCCACGTTGCCCGGATCCTGGACGCCCACGACGGCGACGGCTAGCGGACACCGGCCGTCAAGAGCGCGGGGCAGGGGAGCCGGTTCGAACGACGCGAGGGCGACAATCCCGCTGGGGGTCCTGACGGGGCTTGCCGCGTCCATCACCGGACCCGAGAGCGCGACGACTTCGACACCCGAGGTGTCCAGCGCCTTCCGAAGCGCGTCCATTTCGACGCCATCGAGGGCCGTGGTCGCAATCCCCGCGACCTCGATCCGCACGCCGGCGGCGAGGGCGTCTCGCACGAGGTGGATGCCATCGAGCAGCAGGTCGGTCTGCGCGCCGGTCCGTGCTGCGGCGGCGCGGCACCTGGCCACGAATCCATGCTGACGGCTGGTGATGGTGATCACGAGATGACCGCGTCTCCGGAAGCTGCGCCCGACGGCCGCCCGAGCCACGGCGCGGCGCCCTGTCGAGCATAGCAGATATGCTAAACTGCCTGATTATCCTTGCTGTTGCTGACCCCGGGAGAGGAGTGCCGGTTCGCTGGCGGCCGGGGCTCGACAGCGGCCGGTGTGTGGACGATCGAGGACAGGACCCATGAAGGCGCGCATCCTGAAGCGATTCGAAGACGAACTCGGCGAACTCGACCGCGAACTCCGGCTGGAACTGCCAAAGGAGATCCAGCGGGCGCGTGAGCTCGGAGACCTCAGCGAAAACGCGGAGTACCAGGCGGCCAAGGAACGGCAGTCCTACGTCCAGGCCCGGATGGGGATGCTCCGCAAGCGGATGGCGGAGATCTCGCTGATGAACTTCGACCGGTTGCCCCACGACAAGGCCGGGTTCGGTTCGACGGTCTACCTGCGGGAGGACGGCGCGGCCGACCCGATCACCTACCAGTTGGTGATGCCCGAAGAAGCCGACGCGGCCAAGGGGATGATCTCGACGGCGTCGCCCATCGGCCGTGCGATCGTGGGACGCGAGGTCGGCGACGAGATCCACGTGCCGACGCCGACCGGCGTCCGGCGGTTCGAGCTGCTCAAGCTCCTGACCATTCACGACGAGGCCTGAGGCCGCGCATGACGCACGATCCGGCGAGTGTCCCCCACCCGACGCCGTCGTCCTATTCGACTCGATTCCGGACGGCGCTGGTCATGACCGGGGCGGGGACGGCCGGCGCCTACCAGGCGGGCGTCCTCAAGGCGCTCACCGAAGCCGGCGTCCGGATCGACATCGTCGCCGGTCACGGGATTGGCGTCGTGACCGCCCTGTTCGCGGCCCTCGACGGCGGGGCGAGGCTCTGGGCCGCCGACGGCGCCTGGCTCAGGAAGCCGGTGCGCCGGTTCTACCGCTGGCGTCCGGCCGTGCGGGCGCTGGCGTGGGCCGTCGCCGCCGCGGTGGGCCTCGTCGTCGTCCCGATGATCCTCCTGTCGGCCGGCACCTTCGTCTACCTGGTGTCCTTCCTGCTCGGGCTGGTGGGGTTCACGACAGCCGCAGGCGTGGCCGAAGGGTATACCGCGCTCGTCCGGGATGCCTTCCTGCCGCACCGGCTTCCGACGTGGATTCCGCAACTGGCCCTGGTGCTCCTGGGACTCGTGTTCGTCTTCACGCTGGTCGCGTCACGCCGCGCCCGCACCCGGGGCCGTCAACGCGAGAGCGGGCGCTTCTGGTGGCGCGTGCTCGGCGCGCCGCTGTCGGCCCGCGGTGTGATCGATTTCTGGATCTCCAATCTCTGGCACCTCCTGGTGGGCGGCGCCAAGGTCTCGGAGCCGGACTCGGTCGCGCTGTCGCATCGTTACTCCGAACTGCTGGCCGAGAACCTGGGGCAGCCCGGCTTCCGCGAAGTCGTGGCGACGGTGCACGACCTCGACAGTCGCCAGGACGTCACGATGGCCGCGCTGGCCGAGCCCTACCGCAAGCTGTTCTTCTCGCCGAGTGCCGGGGTGGCCGGCGGCCCGGCTCGGGCCGGCGAGACGTTCGACCTGGTCGGAGCGGACCGTGACCACGTGACCGACGTGCTGGCGGCGGCATTGTGCCTCCCGGTGGCGATGAGTCCCTGGGCGGTCACGCTCGCGCCGGGCGGGTTCTGGCAGGGCGAGACGCACCGGTACTGCGATCGTCCCGGTGCTCTCGGCCGGCTGCTCGACGACGTCGCGACGGCGGGCGCCGAGCAGGTCATCGTCGTGTCGGCGTCGTCGACGGTGGCGCGCCCTCATGCGCTGGCGAGCCTGCGCCTCGACGGCTTCGGCAAACTCGGCGAGTGGATGGCCTCCCAGGATGCCGCGGCGACACGCGAGGCTGTCACCGTGCGCCAGGGCCAGTTCCGCAACCTGCACGTCATCCGGCCCGCGCACAACCCGACGGGGCCCTTCGACTTCGACGGGGCGTACGACGAACGGTCGGACCGGGTGCAGGGACTGGCCGAAGTGATCGGGCGCGGGTACGACGATGCCTACCACCAGTTCATCGAACCCGTGGTGGGCGGGGCGGACGACGTGATGCCGGCGCCTACGCCGGGCCGCTAGGCTTCTTCCGGGCGTCCACGGGGGTGTCGTGCAGGAACTCCTGCACCAGCGTGCGGATGGCGGGATTGACCTTGTCGTCGGCGAGCGGACCGTACCGTTTCTGGAAGGCGTCGATGGGGACGACCGCTTTGGCCATGGCGCGATGGCCGCCGGCGCTCCCGATGTCCGCGAACAGCCGGCGCACCAGTTCGCCGGCGTTGCGCGAGTAGCCGAGGTTCCGCACCGACACAATCAGGCTGCCGTTCACGTACCCCGAGACCACCGTCCACTTGACGTTCTCGAGCTGCAGGAAAAAATCCGCCACGTAGGGGATGAAGTCCTCCCGGGGTACCTGGCCGAGAAACGCGTTGAAGACCTGGTCGGCGAACATCCCCGTCTGCTGGGCCCTGGTGACGTAGGCCAGCCGTTCCATGGTGATTTCCGCGCCTTCCATCTTGCGGATCATCGCGGCGTCCGCCAGGGGGTACAGGAACGAGAAGGCCTCGAGATCGACGCGGTTGGCCTGGCGGTTGAAGAACAGCGTGTCCGACTTGATGGCATACAACATCGCGGTCGCGGTCCGCTCCGAGATGTTGACGTCCACGGCCCGCAGGTGTTCCGTCAGAATCGTGCACGTCGAGCCGTAGTCCTGTCGGATGTCCCGGAAGATCGCGCTGTATCCCGCCTGCTGAGGGTGGTGATCGATGACGAGGTCGACGCGGTCGAGCAGCCCCGCGAAGTAGTGGGGCTGCACGTCGACCATGGCGATCCGGTCGAACTCCTTGACCGCCGCCGGCGAGAGCACCTCGACGTGAATATCGAGGAGGTTCGCCATCCGCAGGTTCTCCGGGCGCGTGACCCCCTGGAGCGCGCCGAGGATGGCGGTCGCTTTGGTACGGCGCAGGAGGTTGCGCAACGCCAGTCCCGACGCCATCGCGTCGGGGTCCGGGTCGTTATGCATCAGGATCAGGACGCGATCGGCGTCGTTGAAGTACCGCTGGTACTGCTGCACGCGCGCCCGGGTTTGCGCGCGGCTCACCTCGGTGACCAGCGGCGCGCCCATCAGGTCCGCCATCGACAGGAACGAGAGCTCCGGGAACTTCACCCGAAGCTGGTCCTGGCGCTTCGTATTGCCGGGATTCGACGCGATCTTCGGCTCGGCGAGCACGTAGACAAGGGTGGCGCCGGCGTCACGGACGGCGTCGAGCTGGTGGCGCAGGCCCTGACGGCCGTTGTCTTCGATGATGATGGACGTGCTGGGGCCGATGTCGGCCTTCACGTAGGTATCGGCCTTCTGGGTGTCGCCCACCGTCACGGCCAGTCCGGCATCGTGGAGCCGACGGGCCAGCGGACGACTCTCCACGAGGAAGTCGACGTCGAATCCGGGGGGCAGGACCTGCTGGAGGAGCCTGACCACCAGTTCAGTGTGACAGACGGCCAGGCATCTCATGTGCTGCTCGACACCGGCCGCGCTTGGGGCACTCGCGGAACCATATCACCAGACACAAAGATCGATTATACGCCGAATCCCCGCAGGGGCTGCCAGATGCCAGCCACCGGGAGGAGTGACGCCCGTGGTGTCCGGCTTTCCCCGACATGGTTCGGGGCAGGGCAGCCGGACGTCTCACCCCTCCGGGTGTAGAATCGGCTTTCACGCGCTGCGACAACAGGGCGCCTCGGGGGAGGAGAGTCACGTGGCCGGACGCGCCGGGATCGTCGCCGGGATTGTGCTCGTCGCCTGCGGCCTGACCGCCTACGCGCAGGTGTTCCGGAGCACCGTGGACCTCGTGAACCTCGGGGTGACCGTGTTCGACCGGCAGGGCCGTTTCGTCACGGACCTGGCGGCCGAGGATTTCGAGATCGTCGAAGACGGCCGGCCGCAGGCGATCACGTACTTCGCCAGGGGCGACGCCGAGCCGGCGCCCGACCTCCACGTCGGCCTGCTGCTCGATACCAGCGGCAGCATGGAGACCGAAATCGACTTCTCCCGGAGCGCCGCCATCAAGTTCCTGAACGCCCTGCCTCACGCCGAGGACATCACGCTCGTGGATTTCGATACGGAGGTCCGGGTGGCCCGCTACGGCCCCAATGACTTCCCGCGTCTCGTGGAACGGATTCGCCGGCGCCGGCCGGACGGCAACACGGCCATGCACGATGCGCTCGGCGTGTATCTCGACGGCGCCGTCGGCCTCGAGGGGCGCAAGGTCTTCGTGTTGTTCACCGACGGGATGGACACGGGCAGCGCGCTGCGGTACGACGAAGCCCTCGATCTGCTGCGGGCCGCCGACGTCACGATGTACGCCGTGGGGCTCTTCACGTCTCCGTCGGCGTCGCGGGGCGTCGAACAGCGGCTCCGCCTGCAGCAGATGAGCGAGACGACGGGTGGCCAGGCGTTCTTTCCGTTGGGCGTCAAGGACCTCGACGCCAGCTACGACAAAGTCGTGGCGGAGATCCGAGCGCAGTACTCGCTCGGATACCTGTCCGCGAACACCGCGACGGATGGAAGCTGGCGCAAGCTCGACATCAAAGTCAAACGGCCCGGGCTGAAGATCCGGAGCCGCAAGGGCTACTTCGCCCCCTACCGCAAGCGGCCGTAGCCCGCGCGCTCCGGGAGTCAGGACCGCTCATGCCGTCAACGTACGACCGCTTCGATCTCGTGTCGGACTTCGAACTGAAGGGCGACCAGGCCCGCGCCATCGGCGAAATCCAGGAGGGGCTGGACCGTGGCGACCCCTGGCAGGTGCTCCTCGGCGTCACGGGGTCCGGCAAGACGTTCACCATGGCCCAGGTGGTGGCGCGGGTGAACCGTCCTGCCCTGGTGATGGTGCACAACAAGACCCTGGCCGCCCAGCTCTACCAGGAGTTCCGACGGTTCTTCCCGCACAACGCCGTCGAGTACTTCGTCAGCTACTACGACTACTACCAGCCGGAAGCCTACGTGCCGGCCACCGACACGTACATCGAGAAGGAAGCGACGACCAACGACGAAATCGACCGCATGCGTCTGTCGGCCACGCGTTCGCTGCTCGAGCGCCGCGACGTGCTGATCGTGGCCAGCGTGTCGTGCATTTACGGCCTCGGCTCGCCCGAGGCGTACTACGGCATGCTCGTCGCCCTCGAACGTGGTCAGCGCATCAGCCGCGATCTCATCCTCCGCAAACTCGTCGAGATCCAGTACGAACGCAACGACATCGAGTTCGGACGCGGCACCTTCCGCGTTCGCGGCGACATCGTCGAGGTCTATCCCTCGTACGACGAGGCGGCCATCCGCATCGAGATGTTCGGCGATGAGGTCGACGAACTGGCGGCCGTGGATCCGCTGACCGGCAAGGTGCTGAAACGTTTCGACCGGCTGTCCATCTACCCGAAGACCCACTTCGTGGCGCCTCGGGAACGGACGCAGGCCGCCGTCGAGACGATCAAGGCCGAGCTGACCGAGCGACTGGCCGCGCTCGAATCGGAAGGCAAGCTGCTGGAGGCCCAGCGCCTTCACCAGCGGACGATGTTCGACATCGAGATGATGAAGGAGATCGGGTACTGCCACGGGATCGAGAACTATTCGCGACATCTGACCGGTCGGCAGCCCGGAGAGCCGCCGCCGACGCTGCTCGACTACCTGCCATCGGACGCCGTGGTGATCGTCGACGAAAGCCACCAGACCGTCCCGCAGATTCGCGGCATGTTCGCGGGCGATCGCGCCCGCAAGCAGGTGCTGGTCGACTACGGATTCCGCCTGCCATCGGCGCTCGACAACCGCCCGCTGAACTTTGCCGAGTGGGAGGACCGCGTGCGCCAGGTCGTCTTCGTCTCGGCCACGCCGGGGCCGTTCGAACTGGAGCGGGCGCAGGGGGTGGTGGTCGAACAGATCATCAGGCCCACGGGCCTGCTCGACCCGGTCATCGACGTGCGGCCCGTCAAGGGGCAGGTGGACGACCTGCTGGGCGAGATCCGGGGGCGCGTGGCGGCCGGCGAACGGGTGCTGGTGACCACCCTCACCAAGCGGATGGCCGAAGACCTGACGCAGTATTACCACGAACTCGGTGTACGAGTCCGCTACCTGCATTCCGACATCGAGACGCTCGAACGCATCGACATCCTGCGCGACCTGCGTCGCGGCGCGTTCGACGTGCTGGTCGGCATCAACCTCCTCCGCGAGGGGCTCGACCTGCCCGAAGTGTCGCTCGTGGCCATCCTCGACGCCGACAAGGAAGGATTCCTGCGCTCGGGCGGTTCGCTCATCCAGACGTCCGGCCGCGCGGCGCGCAACCTCAACGGCAAGGTCATCATGTACGCCGACCGGGTCACCGACAGCATGCGGATGGCGATCGGCGAAACCGAGCGGCGCCGGGCGATCCAGGCCGCGTACAATGCCGAGCACGGCATCACGCCGGCGACGATCGTCAAGAGCATCGACGACGTGATGGGGAGCGTGTACGAGCGGGACTACGTGACCGTGGACGTGGCCGGGGACGCCGGCGAGGTGTTCCACTCGCAGGCCCAGGTCGACGCGAGAATCACGCAGCTGAATCAGGACATGCGGGCGGCGGCCGCCAATCTGGAGTTCGAGAAGGCCGCGGCCCTGCGCGACGACATCAGGAAGCTCCGCGCCAGGGTCATGGGCGTCGGCTAGAAAGGGCCGGACGTATGCCGCTCGTCATTGTCGTGCTGGGGATCGTGCTGCTGCTGGTGCTGATCCTCGGCTTCAAGCTCAACTCGTTCCTCGCGTTCGTCATCGTCTCGCTGAGCGTGGCGCTCGCCGAAGGCATGTCGCTCGACGCGGCCATCAAGTCGCTCGAGGCGGGCATCGGGAACACGCTGGGCATCCTGGTGATGATCCTCGGGCTGGGTGCCATGCTCGGCAAACTCGTGGCCGACAGCGGCGCCGCGCTCCGGATCACCTCGCGGCTCATCGGCCTGTTCGGCCTCGGCCGCGTGCAGTGGGCGCTCATGCTCACCGCCTTCATCGTCGGCGTACCGCTGTTCTACGACGTGGGGTTCGTGATCATGATGCCCATCGTGTTCGCGGTGGTGGCGTCGACGCGCGTGCCCCTGCTGTACGTCGGCCTCCCCACGCTCGCGTCGCTGTCCGTGACCCACGGCTACCTGCCTCCCCATCCGGCGCCGACCGCCATCGCCACGATGTTCCACGCCGACATCGGCAAGACGCTGATTCTCGGCACCATCATCGCCGTGCCGGCGATCATCGTGGCCGGGCCGGTGCTGTCGGCGCGCCTGAAGCGCATCGAGGCCCGACCGCTCGAGGAGTTCACCCGGGCGTCGATGACCGACGACACGAACCTGCCAGGGTTCTGGACGAGCCTCGTGTCCTCGCTCCTGCCGGTCGCGCTCATCGGGCTCTCGACGGTCGCGAATTACGCGCTGGCCGTCGGGCATCCCGTCCGCACCGTGCTGCGGTATGTCGGGGACCCGGTCATGGCGATGCTGCTGTCGCTGCTGCTGGCGATCTATACGCTGGGCATCCGCCGGGGCCGAACGATGACCGACATCATGGGATCGCTGACCCATGCCGTCTCCAGCCTGACGATGGTGATGCTGATCATCGCGGGAGCCGGGGCGCTGAAGCAGGTGCTCGTCGACAGCGGTGTCAGCAAGTACATCGGCGAGGTGCTGAGCGGGTCGAGCCTGTCGCCGTTGTTCCTCGGCTGGCTCATCGCCACCATCCTGCGCGTCTGCGTCGGTTCGGCCACCGTGGCCGGCATCACCACGGCCGGCATCGTCCTGCCGCTGGCGCAGGGGAGCGGCGTCAGTCCGGAACTGATGGTACTCGCCATCGGGTCGGGGAGCCTGATGCTGGCGCACGTGAACGACGGCGGTTTCTGGCTGGTGAAGGAGTACTTCAACCTGAGCATTACGGATACGATCAAGACGTGGACCGTGCTGGAGACCGCCGTGGGCGTCGTGGGCCTGATCGGCGTGATGCTGCTGAGCTACGTGGTGTAGCAGGACAGGTGTGACGCAGGGCTTCCTTCGACGACGCTCAGGACAAGTCAGCCCTGCCTGGCGTGGAGCACTCTCGTGAACTGGTACGACATCGACAACGTGGCGGACATCGCGTCTCCGGCGCTCGTGTTCTACCCGGAACGGATCGAGGAGAACATCCGGCGGATGGTCCGCATTGCCGGAGATGCCGCCCGCCTTCGGCCGCACGTGAAGACCCACAAGACGCCCGAGGTGGTGGCCCTGCAACTGGCGCAGGGAATCCGGCGCTTCAAGTGTTCCACGATTGCCGAAGCCGAGATGGCCGCCACCGCCGGGGCGCCAGACGTGCTGCTGGCCATGCAGCCGGTCGGCCCGGCGGTGACGAGGTTCCTGGCGCTGATGCGCGCGTGCCCCGGGACGGCGTTCAGCGCGATTGTGGACGCCGAAGACGCGATCGACGGTCTTTCGGCCGCCGCGGTGGCCTCCGGCGTCACGGTGCGGCTCTGGCTCGATGTCAACTCGGGCATGAACCGGACGGGCATCGTGCCGGGCGACGCGGCGATACGGCTCTACCGTGCCATCTGCGGCCGGCCTGGGGTCGTGGCGGGTGGGTTCCACGTGTACGACGGCCACATTCACGAACACGATCCGGACGCGCGGGCCCGGCAGTGCGACGGAGAGTTCGCCGCCGTCGCGCGGATGATCGACGCCGTGCGCGCGGAGGGACTGCCGGTGCCGGCGACGGTCGTCGGCGGAACGCCAACCTTCCCGATTCACGCGCGGCGCGACGGCGTGGAGTTGAGTCCGGGCACGCCGCTGCTGTGGGACGCCGGCTACGGCGCCGCGTATCGGGACCTCGACTTCCTGCACGCGGCGGTCCTCGTCGGCCGCGTGGTCAGCAAGCCGGCCGGGTTGCGAGTGACCTTCGACCTCGGCACCAAGGCCGTTGCGTCGGAAATGCCGCAGCCGCGGCTCTCGCTGCTCGGGATCGACGGCAGCACGATCGTGGCGCACAACGAAGAACACCTCGTCATCGAGACGCCGGAGGCCGCCCGGTTCCGGACGGGCGACGTCGTCTACGCCGTGCCGGTGCATATCTGCCCGACGGTGGCGCGGTACGAATCGGTCAGCGTGACCGTCGGCGGGCGCTGCACCGGCGAGTGGCGGGTGACGGCCCGCGATCGCCGCATCACTTTGTGAGTCTCTCCATGAGCGAACCGATCTTCTTCGACGCCCATCTCGATCTTTCGATGAACGCGCTCGAGTGGAATCGAGACTACCGCTGGTCGGTGGCGGACATCCGGGCGTCCGAGCTGGGCCAGACCGACAAGCCGGATCGGGGACGCGGCACGATTTCGTTCGCGGACCTCCGGCGAGGGCGTGTCGCCGTGTGCGGCGCGACGCTGATCGCGAGGTACGTGCGGCGCAGCAGCCAGATTCCCGGCTGGCATTCCCAGGAGCAGGCCTGGGCGCAGACGCAGGG